>NZ_JBYTEA010000002.1:0-43599 GCF_058791995.1 Bacillus sp. EB106-04-02-XG92 | reverse complement strand
CCTCCTCACATTTAGAACGAGCCGCTTCCGCTTTTATTAATATCCAGCTCCAGCGGCTAGAACAGTCGGCCATTTCGCGCCTTCCTGTGAGGCAAAAAGCGCCTCTTCGTCAGGAGCTCCAATGACCTCCTGTTCTGAACGAGCCGCTTCCGCTTTTAATTAAAATACTTGTTCTACTTCAATAACGCCTGGTACTTCTTCTAGTAATGCGCGTTCGATACCAGCTTTTAGTGTGATTGTAGAACTTGGGCAGCTTCCGCATGCACCCATAAGGCGTAATTTTACGATACCTTCTTCAATGTCTACTAATTCAACGTCTCCGCCATCGCGAAGTAAGAATGGACGTAATTTATCTAATACTTCTAGTACTTGTTCTTGCATATGTGGGTTTTCCATTTTTATCGACTCCTTTCATCAGTTTTATTATAATCAAGATAGAGGGGAAAATCTATTTTTTCTGTTCTTGTTTTAATGTCGAAATTTTTTATCATGTTTACAACGTGTTTTTTCAGTATAGGGGTATGGAATAAGTTTGTAAAATGATGTGCTTATGCACTAAGACATCTGAATATACTGTTGAAACAAGAAGTGGGGGAGAAGAAATGGTTAATGTGCAAGTGTATGGGACGAAAGTAATTTGTGCGAGCTGCGTTGGAATGCCATCTTCAACAGAAACGTTTGAGTGGTTACAAGCGGCGATTGGTCGTAAATATGAAGGACAAGAAAATAAATTTAATTTCGAGTATATCGATTTCCAAGAAGAACAAGAAGATGAAAATAAAAAAGCATTCGCAGAGCGCGTAGTGGAGGAAGATTTATTTTATCCGGTCGTTCTTGTAAATGGAGAAATTGTTGGGGAAGGAAATCCTCGTTTGAAGGATGTTTACGAAGAAATCGAGAAATATTTATAAAGCAGGAAGCCTTTGCGAATTTGCAAAGGCTCTTTTTTATTGGAGGGATAGATGTGAAAAATGGAGTGAAGCATGCGTTACCGACAGAAGTACAACAGTTGATGAAGCAGTACACAGTAGAATTAAAAGAAATTTTTTTGGATGAAAAAATAGTCGGGGTATATATTTACGGGTCCATCGCACTCGGTGCATTTCATGCAGAAACGAGCGATGTTGATTTTGTTACGGTAATAAATGATTCTGTGAATGAAGCTGAAAAACAGCAACTTGTCGAACTTCATAAGAAGCTTAGTAGTAGTACGTTAGGCAAAAGAATGGACGGTATGTATATTCCGCTTGCTGATTTAGGGAAATACAATGATGAAATGAATGAGTACGTGTATTGTGCAGATGGTAAAGCGAATATAGGTCATTGGGATATTAATGCGGTCACATGGTGGACATTGAAAAATCAAGGTATTACAGTAATCGGGAAAGAAGCGGAAGATCTTTCGTTTCAAATAAGGTGGGATGATGTAGTCAATACGATGAAATACAACGTAGAACAGTACTGGAGTGGAAAGGCGAAGCAGCCGTATTTATTTTTTATAGAAGAGTGGGTAGAATCAGCTGTCGTTACGATGGGACGTATTTTATATACACTGGATCATAAAACAATCGTTTCAAAAGATAGAGGATTGCAATACTTGTCAGAACGCTCAGGGGAAGAATGGGGGATTTTGTTAAAAGAAGTAGCGAGAATAAGGCAGAATCCAAAAGAAAAGCGAATGCTCTCAAGATGGAGAAGAGCAGATATGACGAGGAAGTACTTACTGCATTTAATTGAAACGTGTAGAGAGAAATGGTAGGGAAAAAGACGATACAGTAGATTGTATCGTCTTTTTTTAAATTAAAATTGGTATATAATGGTTTAAAAGGTTTAATTATACTGGGGGGGATATGATGGACACGGAATTAGTTACATATAAAGAAAAGAATGTACAAATGAGTATGCTCGAAGTAATCAGTATGATAGTAATTATTTTTGGGGTCATGTATGGAATTGGTTTTTTGAATTTTTTATATGACTCCTCATTATATCCGTGGTATGTAAACCATCTCATTTCACCTTTTACATTTTTTGTAATTATTTTAATGTATGCACCAGCGAGAAATTACTGTTTACATTTAATAAAATCATTACAATTCAATAATTTTAAATATTATGTAACGATAGTAATAACAACGATTGTACTGCTTATATATCTTGCGGTATTAAATGTAGTTTTACCACATGGGCTTGGTGTGGATGAGTCTAATAGAGTAATAGAGCCTACTATAAGTGAACTCATTTTATACGTAGTTGTGCTCACAATTTTTGCGCCTATTTGGGAAGAAATTGTATTTCGAGGTATGTTTTTCGCGAAATTATCTCAGCGTTTTTCTACACTTAGTAGTGCCGTCATAAGTGCTTTCATATTTACTTTAGGTCACCCCCTTACAGTAGGTAGTATTTTATATATTTTTGGTATAGGTGTATGTTTAGCCTATACATATAAGAAAACAAATAATTTACTCGTTCCAATTGGGATTCATGTATTAAACAATTCATTCTATTTATTATTGAATTTTCAACTGTAAAAAGACGCCTTTTTGAAAAGGGCGTCTTTCCTATTTCGGAGTAAGTAGAAAGGGCTTTACAAGCATTGTGTAGAGGCAAGGTAATACAAAATATAAATAGTTTCATGTGAAACATTTTTATTATCAAATATGTAAAATGTTTAACTTAGTGTATTAAACCTATCATTCATAAGTATTTTAATATATTAAAAAGTAAAATGGAATAATTAACGGGTAATTGTAGGAATATATTCGATTTCTGTTCATTTTTATGAAATATATGTACTTTTTGTTAGATTCCTTCTTTTTCTTTCTATAAAATACATGTATGTAGAAGGAAGAAAAGGATGATGTGCGTGAAGGAAACTGTTTTACAAGAAATAAATTCCCCGCAAGAGTTACATAAAGTTGTTCAAAAGAATACAGCTTATTATGACTTTAAATGGGGCAAAGTAGAAAATTCAGCGCAAGGGAATACGTGGAATTGGGTGGCATTTTTCTTCCCAACTTTTTGGTTAGCTTATCGTAAAATGTATAAGTTGTTTATTATACTTACGTTATTGGCGGTACCTAGTATCGTTGTAACTCCTTTTATAGATATTCCAGATGGGATTTATTTAACATGTAGTTTAGTTCTTCAGTTAGGAACGATGATATTTACTGGATGGCAAGGAAACCGTTTATATTATAAGCATGCTGTTCGTGTTCTACATAAGGGAGAAGGTACGCCTGATCATGAGAAGGCATATTACTTACAATCAAAGGGCAACGCTAGTTTTGCTGGCATGATTGGTTTACAGGTTATAGTGATGATAGTATTTGGTGGAGTTATGTTCGGACTCTCACTTTTACCAACTGAGCCGAATATTAAAAATGTCGTTCGTTCAAGTAGTGAAGGTATTACTTTAGAGATTATGACGGATAATCCAACTTGGAAGTTTGTGAAGAAAGAACAAGATTATGATGTAGTAGAGTTTACTGGTTATGATTATACAGAGAAGAAAAACGTGAAAATTAAATTTGCTGTTTATTTCAGTGAAGACTATTTTGAATGGCAAGAAGTATATGAGGATAATAAGAAGTTAAGCGAAGATGAGTTAGAAGAGTATCAATTTTACATTGAAGAAAATGATTGGGGATTCTAGTCAGAACTCGTTCATTTTGAAAAGAAGAATCTTATGAAGGTTCTTCTTTTTTACTTAGAAACACCATACGAATTGAAATTTTGTAAAATAAAATAAAAAATGAGAATTTGAGGTAGGCTTGTCAATAACGTGAGACTATGGCACTATAAAGAAATGCTGTACAAATTTTATTTATCGAGATGTAAACATCAATTTTGATTTTTACGTATAAATAATGAACGGAGGAAATGAATTTATGGCTACTTTACCAAATTGTCCAAAATGTAATTCAGAATATACGTATGAGGATGGCGTTCTTTTCGTATGTCCAGAATGTGCTCATGAGTGGGGCCAAGAAGCAGAAACTGAAAATAATGATGGTGCAAAAGTTGTAAAAGATGCGAACGGAAACGTTCTTCAAGACGGCGATGCTGTTACTGTTATTAAAGATTTAAAAGTAAAAGGAACTTCTTCCGTTGTGAAGATCGGTACGAAAGTAAAGAGTATCCGTCTAGTTGATGGCGATCACGATATTGATTGCAAAATCGACGGTTTCGGTGCTATGAAGTTAAAATCACAATTCGTTAAGAAGGCGTAAGTAAAAAGAGGAGGCGAGTAGCCTCCTCTTTTTTATTGTCATTTTTTGTCGGTCAGTCGATATAATTTCATTTACCATGAACAGTGAAACATTTACCGTGCACTATAGTCGACCTCTTTCAACTGACAACGCTTATTAAAGAAGGTCTTATATCCAAGCTGTAAAAAGATAATCACAGCAAAAGCAGTGCTTCCTGAAATCCCAAGTATGATAGCAATTTGATATTGAATGGCTGTGAACGGTGATACACCAGATAAGATTTGTCCTGTCATCATGCCTGGTAGGCTTATAATCCCCATTCCGACCATAGAATTGATCGTTGGTAAAATGGCAGAGTCAAAAGCGTCGCGTATGAGTGGAGCAGTTGCTTCTTTCGGTGTTGCACCAAGCATAAGTGCCCCTTCAATTTGACCTCTTTGTGATTTCATATTGTTTAAGAACGTATTTGCACCGAGAGAAACACCAGTCATGGCATTCCCAACTAACATTCCTGTAATCGGAACGATATATTGCGGCGCATACCAAGGATCATGCCCGATAATAACAAAGATAAATAATAGAAGTGGCCCAATTGATCCAGCAACCATGGAAAGCGCGGCTACTCGTTTTAAGTCTTTTGACATTGGGATGTTAACTCGTTTATAAATATTAAAAATTGCAAAGGTAGTAATAGAAGTAATGAGAGCAATTGTATAAAATGGATTACTATTTTCAAATACGTATGTAAGGACATATGCAACAAGTACGAGCTGAATCGTCATACGGAACGTTGCGAGCGCAATTTGTTTTTCGCGTGGTATTCCTTTTAATTTCACAAGTCCAATTAATATAAGAATGAAAATATATGCAGCGGCAAGTTGCCAGATTTGGAGTTCAATAACGCCCTTCAAATGAGAGCACTTCCTTTCTAGTTGCACCGTTTGCTTTACTAATTTCAATAATATCGTCTGCAATTTCTTCTGGAAGTTGTTGTGAGTGTGTGATGAAGATAACTGTTTTGTTCTTCTCTCTTGCTAGCGTAGTAAATTGTTTCATAACACGGCGTTCTGTATCGCTATCTAGCGCTGAGGTTGGTTCATCTAATAAATAAACAGGTGGATCCATAAGTACGATACGTGCAAAAGCAAGTCGTTGCTTTTCCCCGCCTGATAAGGAATCAGCGTTGTCTTCTAAATTTTTTTCTAAGCTAACAGTCGTTAATGCACTTCGCAGGGCATCATCATTTGGAAATGGTTTTTCAGAAAGACGAAGTCCCATTAATAAATTGTCTTTAATCGTTCCCTCAAAAATAGGTGGTGTTTGCCCAAGCATGATTACGTCACGTCGTAATTGAATAGGGGGATAGTCGGAAATTAATTTTCCATTATATTCAATTGTACCGGATGTTGGAGATTGCAAATCATTTAGCATGCGGAGCAATGTACTTTTTCCGCTCCCACTCTCACCGATAATACATGTGATTTTTTCTTTTTGAATCTGTAAATAAGGAATGTGTAGTATATCTTTATATGTAACGTCTTTTAATATAAACATAAATGGCTCCTTTCTGATTCTAGTTATATCGTATCAAAAAAGAGAAGATAAAGGTTATAAAGAGCAACGTTTTTTCTTCGTCTTGAGTTTTATTAATAAGTTAAGTAAACGATCTAATTCTTGGCTGAAAGAAATCACTTTATGATGAGTGAATCCATATTGTTCAACGAGATGAATCAACTCTTTCTTCTTCGCTTCTATTCGATCGTTTAGTTTCGTTACGTTCATAAGTGAAATGAAATGCCTCCTATAAAAGTATTTACAACACAAAAAATAAGACCGAATGAATTCGGCCTTGAAGGAAATAAAACAACTTATAAATAGCATACACTGTTTATCGGTAGTTTTTAATATAAAAATGAAAAATAAATTATTATTCATATTGAGAAAGATGTGTCTGATAATTATATTGTAACGAATAAGAGAGGCTGCCTACTTAGTAGACAGCCTGTAAAGTATTAACCATTATGATATTTGTACATCCAGAGGATACCGGATTTTAATAATCTAGGTACACGTCCCATTAATGGTTGGTTTGCTAGTAAACCGAAGCCGTGCTTTTTACCAAGAGAGCCGAGAACACCTTTTAATTTAATAACAGGTAGTTCGTCAGGAAGTGGTTCATTATTCCAACGTTTCAATAATATTTGGACAATTTGTTCTCCTTGACCTTCAGCAAGTTGTGCAGATGGAGCATGTGGAAGTGCTGCGCAATCTCCTACAACATAAACGTGCTCGTTATTTGGAATATTGTGATATTTTGTTAAAACAACCCGTCCGCTACCATCTTGTTCAACTGGAAGGTTTCGAACAACTTCATTTGCTTGAATACCAGCTGTCCAGACGATTGCATCACATTCAAGTGGTTCATCGTGGTTGTACACAATATTTGGTTCTACTTTTGTAATGTTAGAGTTTCTTATAATAGTAACTTTATGTTTTACGAACCATTCTTCTACGTATCTACTTAATTTCTCTGGATATGGGAATAGAATTCTATCTTTTCGATCAAATAAGTGGATTTTTAAATCAGACCGGCTTTCGCGAAGTTCACTTGCAACTTCAACGCCACTTAGTCCAGCACCAACGACAGCTACCGTTGCATTTGGTTCTAGACTATTTAATTGTTCATATGTCTTACGTGTTTGTTCAATCGATTGTAGGCTATGTGTATATTCCTTCGCCCCAGGAACGTTATGATATTTATCCTCGCAGCCAAGACCGATAATTAAATCATCATATTGGATCGCTTCGCCGCTATCGAGATGAACAGCTTTTTCTTCGAGATCAATATTTGTTATTGTGCCGTATTGAATATTGAGGCGTGGGTGTTCAGGAAACGGTATACGAATATGCGTTTCTGAAATAGTACCCGCAACTAATGCATAATATTCAGTTTTGAAACAATGGTATGGTACTTTGTCGATTAATGTCACTTGTACATCATCTGGAAGTTGATTGCTTGGAAGTAGCCGCTGCAGAATTCTCATTCCACCGTAGCCGCCACCTAATATTACGAGGTGTTTCATGATGGATTACCCCTTTTCTGTTGAAATATCCCCTAATCATAAAATTTTATATTAATAAAATATTTTGACTTTACTCAATCAAATTATATCGAATTTGTGAACAAATAACAATGCATGAATGAATACTCTGTTGTACAATAAGAAGAAAAGTAGAGTAAACTGTTGTCATTTTTTAGTTACCATTTCATCGGAAATAGCATGTTATATAAAATAAAACCATCTACTTTGAAGTGAAATAGTGAAGTAACTAAATAGTTTGGAATGTATAACAAAAACAACAAGAAACAGCTTAGTTTTCTTCTTATAGATGAAGTCAGAAAGTAATTTGTTTTGTAGTACAGGGGGGAGAATTTTGATTAAACCATTAATTGAATTTTGTGTAGGTAACCTTGCAAGTGGTTCACAAGCAGCTTTAGAGAAATTAGAAAAAGATCCGAATTTAGATGTAATGGAGTATGGTTGTTTAGGTTATTGTGGTATTTGTTTTGAAGGACCATTTGCACTTGTAAATGGTGAAGTAGTACAAGGTGCTACAGTAGAAGAACTTGTTAATAACGTATATGAGTATTTGGATGAAAATCCAATGTTTTAAGGTGTTGCAATCGGCAGCACCTTTTTCTTTTTCTATTAGATAAAATTTTGTTTCGCAGGAGAGGATAATATTGTATATAAATAAAAAAAGACCCTTTTAGAAGGGCTTTTTTCTTACACAACTTGTGCAAGAATGGCTCATCGCCAAATGTTGTCAAATATGAGAAACGGGGGACATTCATATTGTGTTCTAAAAGCATGCATTTTATACTTGAAATAACAAATTATTTTTGGAGTGAATACAAATGAGCCAATTTTCTTTTACAAAAATGCATGGTCTTGGCAATAGTTATATATATGTAAATATGTTTGAAGAACAAATTCCGGAAGAAGATTTAGCTATTGTGGCGGAAAAGGTTTCAAATATTAATACTGGTATTGGAGCAGATGGAATGATTTTAATTTGTCCATCTGACGTAGCTCCGGTGAAAATGCGCATGTTTAATAATGATGGATCAGAAGGAAAGAGCTGTGGTAACGGTCTACGCTGCGTAGCGAAATATGCGTATGAGCATAAACTAGTAGAAGATACAGTTTTCACAATTGAAACGTTAGCTGGCATTGTAACAGCGGAAGTAACGGTAGAAGAAGGGAAAGTTACGTTAGCGAAAATCGATATGGGAGCACCGCGTTTAACGCGTGAAGAAATACCGATGCTTGGTGAAGGTGAAACACCATTTATTCGTGAAAACTTCTTATACAATAATCATCGTTATGCATTTACAGCTGTTTCAATGGGGAATCCGCATGCGGTTATTTTTGTGGATGATGTAGAACAAGCACCTCTTACAACACTTGGCCCAGTTCTTGAGACACATGAAATGTTCCCAGAGCGAGTAAATGTTGAATTCATTGAGATTTTGAATGAGGAAGAGATGAACTTCCGCGTTTGGGAACGTGGATCTGGTGTAACACAAGCTTGCGGAACAGGGGCGTGTGCTGCAGTTGTAGCCTCTATTTTAAATGGAAAAATGGAACGTGGTAAGGAAATTACAGTTCATTTAGCTGGCGGCGATTTAATGATTGCATGGACAGAGGAAGGCAATGTGTTAATGAAAGGACCAGCGGAAGTAATTTGCCGCGGAGTGTATGAGTACAAGATAGAAGCGTAAAGATGTATAATAGAATGAGAACGGAAAGGATGGTGTATTTCATGATTGAAGTTACAGAACAAGCAGCTTTTCAAATTAAAGATATGTTAAAAGATGCTGAAGATGGAGAGAAGTACGTGCGCCTTGCTGTACATGGCGGCGGATGTACTGGTCTTTCTTACGGCTTAGGATTTGAAGTAGAACCAAAAGAAGACGACACAGTTCTTGAATTTTTCGGTGTTGAATTTGTTATTGATAAAGAAAGTGCTCCAATTGTTAAAGGAGTAAAAATTGATTATAAACAATCTATGCTTGGCGGCGGATTTACAATTGATAATCCGAACGCAATCGCATCATGCGGATGTGGATCATCTTTCCGTACAGCGACAAATGCTGGTAAGCCGGAAGAGTGCTAAGTTTTTAGCAGAAATAGAGAAAGACCTTTTTAGCGATGAAATAAAATCGTTAAGGAGGTCTTTTCTTTTTTCGTAAAAAATCAAAAACTTCAATTTCCAAATGTAGAAACCGACCTTAAGATATGTTGCATAACGAATGTTGAAATCTAATTTATTTTTGCATAGATGCAAGTATCAGTTAGTTGTTTGCCGTCAGCGGTAAGATCTTCATTACGTAATATCCCTTCAAGCTCAAAACCTAATTTTTCAGGAATCGCACGACTTTTCGTGTTATTACGTTCACATCGTATTTCAACCCTTCTAAATTTGAATAACTGAAATCCAAAGTTTATTAACGCACTTACTGTTTCCGTCATATATCCATGGCCACTACATTGCGTGTTAATCCAGTATCCAACTTCACATTTAGAAACCTTCCAATCAATTGCGTGAAGGCTAGCAGTTCCAATAAAATCATTCGTCTTCTTATGATAGATAAGATAGCGAAAGCTTTCTCTTTTCAAAAAATCTATATGTGCATTTCTCAGGAGAATTTCCGTTTCTTCAACAGTAGGAATGGACTGGAATAGAGACAACCATTGCTTTAATTCACGAATGGAATCTTTAATAGCTTCGTGTACTACATTCCCTTCACCAGCTTGAAGTGGTGCTCGAAGAATGAGTCTGTCTGTTTCTATTTGTAACGGAACATCTAATAAAATAGGATTCATATTATTTCTCCCTTCAAAAGCTAGAAAATAATAAATATATATTCCATTCATCACTTAGAAATCCTTTTTCATCTATTGACTTCTAATTTCTTTATCATTTATTTGAGCTTCAAGTTCTCTGTTTTCCAGTTATAATTGAAGGATAGAAAGAGGGGATATATGCTGGAAGATATTTTTGAATTTATATTGAAGTACGTTATAGGTCCTATTTTTAGATTTATAAGATACCTTGTGATAGATATTATAATAGAATGCATAATAGAAGGTGTAATAAACGGTATAAGGAGATTACGTGATAAGTGGCGAAACTGGCGTGAAAGACGTTATTGGCGGTAATAGGTACATAAAAAATTGGCAGTAAAGAGATAGAGGATAAAAAGCCTTAAGGGAGATGATTAATTCATTTCCCTTAAGGCTTTTTATAACGAAGTAATAGCAACTCATCCAAGTTTAGAATCCGTACTCATTCCAATCGGTGACGGGATGACTGTTTCTAAAGTGAAGAAATAATTATTATCTTACAAAAGTGTAATGTTCATGTCATGTTTTTGAATTTCTTCTTTAAAGTTTAGGCCTTAAGATAACAATATAAGAAAAACACATGAGGTGAAGGAAATGAAAAGATATATTGCACTTTTTAGTATTTTAGTTGTATTTGCAAGCCTGTTAGTTGGCTGTGATTTAAATCGTATGGGTAAAGACGAGTATTACGTTCAAATTACAGTAGATGGAAAAGAGTATAATGGTAAATCTGATAATGGTGAGCCGTATAAAAATTACGAATATAAACTAAATGGTTTTGATAAAGACGGAAAAGAAAAAGAATTAGAATTTAATGCACAAAAAAATCTTCGTAAAGAAGCATTCTTACGTGTATATCACTCAGATAAAAAAGGTGTAACAGCTTGGGAAGAAGTGAAGAAAGACGAGCTTCCTACGAAAGTGAAAGAAAAATTAGGTGCGAAATAAGAAAGCAAAAGGAATTGACGAACAGGGTCAATTCCTTTTTTCTTTCTCAAAATCCTCTTCTGAAATGACTTTAAATCCGTATCTTTTGAATAAAGCAGTTGTTACCCCGTAACCAGTTTGTTTATTCCCGTTAAATTCTCCAGTGTAAATTGTAGAGCTACCACAAGATGGACTGCGTTCCTTTAAAATAATATATTCTGGATGTAAATCTTTCATTTGTTCTAGAGCTTTATAAGCACCGCTCACGAAAGCGTCTGTAACATCTTCACCGTCTTTTGTCATCACTTTCGCTTTACCATCTAAAACGTCATCGCCATTTCCGCCAATAATTTCAGCTGAGGGACGAGGCGTTGGCAGTCCTCCTAATACTTCAGGACAAACAAGTAAGGTATCTTCTCTTTGTAATAACTCCTCTATTTTTGAAACGAGATTGTCATTTCCATCATACCGACAAGCGATGCCACCTAAACAAGCGCTAATTACAATCATATTTTCATCTCCAATAAAAAATATTAACTATCACGCCAATTTCTCTTCCTGCCTCTTATTTATAAGTGAGGTGATAAAAATGGGAAGCTTATATAATTTAATGAAACCATATAGTGAATTTCGAAGTAAAGAAGAGTTTAATACATACCAAAAACAAGTTTTGAAATATTATCGAGTTCAATTAAATAAAACGGATGCTACTATTATTCATTTTTTAGGAAAATATGCGGTGAATGAGAAACAGAACACAGTGGGAGTTGCTTGTCCGTTAATGGAGACGATTGCTACGAATGTTGGAAAAAGTATTCGTACAGTACGCCGCTCTATTGCAAAGTTAGAGGAACTAGGAATTATAAAGCGTGTTGCGACAAAAGAAAGACATAAACGCGGCGGGTATAGTGCGAACTTATATGTATTTCTTATATCTGCAATTGACCGCATGGATGACCGTATGAAAATGTCCGCATGTGAAAGTGAGGATCGTGCAGCTGGCTGTAGTAAAAATGTGCAAAAAAATGAGGGGGAAACAATTCTTTATAAAAACATTCCACAAATAAAAGAGAATAGAAAAGAAACGTACGAACTTGATGAGACGTATTGCCGCCACGATATACCGAAGCCTTTTATATACGCACTTGTACCGATGACGAGTAATCCGAAGAAGATTAATATATTTTGGAGTAAGGTGGAACTTGCGTATAAAAAGAGCGGATTATTAGAACAAGGTGTTTTACTGGAGCAAATATTAGCTGATGAAGAAGTGTATGGAAATTTCATCTGGCGAGTGAAGAGTGTCGTGAGAGCGTATAAATATGGGGAAATCCGTAAAAATGTTAAGGCGCTTTTATATAGTACAGTGCGGGATCTATTTTTAGAGGTTGGACTAGAATGGGGAGCAGCTATGAGAAGAAGTAAGGGGATACCGTTATTTGATCCGTTTAAAAAGGAGCCATGCGTATAACACATGACTCCAAGTCGTTAATCAAACTTTCTTACAACTGGAACACGAATCGCTACAAATAGTACGAAGACGATAACGGCGATTGCACCGCTTTTCATAACGGTTACGATTGGAATTCCTATTGCAAGTGCGATTGATGTGAATGCATAAGAAAGCGGGATAAAGCCCATTGATGATAGCATAAGTAGACTCATTACGCGTCCCATCATTTCTTCTTTTACTGTCGATTGAATCATCGCCATAAGCGGAACGATAGCCATTGCGATTGTAATACCGTAAAACATGCCAGCTAATAATGCTTGCCAAAGTACGGTGCTAAAGTTAATGGATAAGAAGAACACACCAGACAGTAGCATCATGATAATGCAAAATAGACCACGTCTACGATTAATATTTTTTAAACCGACAATGATAGCACCTATTGCCATTCCGCCACCTACAGATGCTTCTAAGTAACTAAACTGAAGAGAATCACCGTGCAGAACATTTTTAACGAAAAGCGGGAAACCGACTTGCATCGGACCAATTAAAAATAAGTTTAAAAAGGCACTACAAAGAAGGAAAGTTGAAAGGAATGGTGATTCTTTTACATATAAGATTCCTTCTTTAATAGAAGTGAACATGCCTTTGTCTGTATTTTCCTGTTCTGGCATCGTAAATTGTATTTTTTGAACGAGTATGGCTGCGACGATCAGTAATAAAATCGTGATCGAAAAGATCGTTTCATAGTTCGTAAATTTGATAAGAATGCCGCCAAGTACAGGACCTAAGATGACCGATGCTTGGTTTGTCATTTGTGTAAGTGAGTTTGCTTGTGTTAAACGGCTTTTTTCTACAAGTTCAGGTAAGATAGATCCGTCAGCTGACCAGAAAAAAGCATCAGCAAGTCCAAAGAATAAAGCGAATAAAGCAAATGTATACAGTGTTACATCACCTACGATGAACCATGTAAGAATGGTCGCGACGAGAATAGCACGAATAATATTAGAATAAAACATAATGTTTTTTTTCGGGAATTTATCAGCTACAGCGCCGCCGATAATCATAAAAATAAGCCTTGGAACACTAAGAGCTACGAAAACAACACCGAGTGAAGCCTCAAGGTTTAATGTTTTTGCTATGTACCACGTTTGTGAAAAAGTAAAAAAGGCTAAAGCAAAACTTGAAAAGAGTGTAGCTGCCCAAAGAAAAAGGAAATTCGTATTTTTTAATAACGGTTTTCCGCTTCCCTCTAAAGCAGATTTATTTTGTTGTAGTTCCTCCATATTGCTTCCTTTCTATGTGACAAATTTAAACTAAAAAACTTGTTAACAATCACTTTATACAGTTTCTAATATTTCTATACTGCACTTTCTCATTGTAGACAATAATATTGAATTTGCACAGTGGCTATTTAACGACAAAAAAGAAGATACCAAATGGTATCTTCTTTTTTGTCGTTCAGGCTAATGCAATATAAATATCCAATTGTACGTTGTTTGGATCTGACGCTTTTTCATCATAAAGCTCAAAGTCTGTTGTAAAAGCACGTTTGTTTTCTTTTGACCATTTCCAAATATATTCCCAAGCCTCGCAAACGACTTCAGCAACTGGTCCCTTTCTCGTTGTAAATACCGCATACGTAGCAGCAGGTATTGTTAAAGTTGTCATATTTTCAGGAACGTCTTCTAATGAAGAAACGGGCATGCCGATTGTAAATTGATATGTACCAGTTTCATCTGATTCGTAATTTGAGTAGAAAGCGAATGTTTCTTTCGTTTGTTGATTTGGGATGTGATGCATAATTTGTTCTTGAAAGTATTGGTTCCAAAGCCCTGGAATTTTTCCTTTAGTAGATGTCTCTATTTCATTTGTCGTCGTAATCGAAATGCCGATTGCTTGGAAAGCTTCTTTTTTTACGATGATAGGTTCTTTCATCTTAAAATATCCCCCTTATTAAATAGAACGTTTGTTCTTGTTTTATTGTAACATATTTTGGAAGGATACGGTAGCACAATAAGAAAAGAACTCCTTCGCGTAAAAGGAGTTCTTTTCATTTCTATATTAAAACATACTAGAGCTGTGCATCGGTTGCAGTTTTGCGCTTGGATCGAAGTAAGCTTTTGCATTGTTTACTGCTGTTGGTGCTTCACCGAAGCCGCAAGCAATGAGTTTTACTTTTCCTTCATATGTACAGATGTCACCAGCAGCGTAAATGCCAGGAATATTTGTTTCCATTTTCGAGTTCACGAGAATGCTGTTTTTTTGTATATCTAAGCCCCAGTTTTTAATTGGCCCAAGGGAAGAAACGAAGCCGTAGTTTACGATTACGTCATCAACATCGATGATAATTTTTTCTTCCGTTTTTACATGCTGAAGAACGACTTGTTCAATTTTGTCATCACCAATGAGTTCTACTGGAACGTACGGTGTGCTTACTTCTGCACGAGAATTCATTAAGCTTTCTACGCTATGTTCATGCGCACGGAATTTATCACGGCGATGAACGATTGTAACTTTGTCAGCGATCGGCTCTAACATCATTGTCCAATCAACAGCTGAATCGCCGCCGCCAAATACTACGACGCGCTTACCAGCGAATTTATTCATATCATCAACGAAATAATGTAAGTTTTTCTTTGCATACTTTGCTGTACCTTCTAATTCTAAACGGCGTGGTTGGAAAGCACCATTGCCAGCAGTAATAATAACTGATTTAGAATAGTGAGTTTGTTTATTCGTAACAAGTTTAAATATACCGTCAGCTTGTTTCTCAAGCGTATCAACAGCTTCTTCTAAACAAACGGTTGGATCAAATTTCTTCATTTGCTCTTTTAAGTTATCAACTAATTCTTGTGCGCGCACTTTTGGGAATCCAGCTACATCATAAATGTATTTTTCAGGGTAGAGTGCGGATAATTGTCCTCCAAGTTGAGGTAAGCTTTCAATGATTTTTACACTTGCTTGTCTCATACCGCCATAAAATGCTGTGAACAGCCCTGTCGGACCACCACCAATAATTGTTATGTCGTAAACTTTTTGATTTTCTGCCACTTTCATTCCCCCTATAGATGGAATTTTGATATTGATTTCATATATTGTTCATATGTACACGAAAATCCTGCAAATGATGACACTTTCAAATAAATGATAGCATATTTGAGTTCATAATACTTCTAGAAACGACTGAATTGTGTGTAAGTTTTCGCATAGATGCTTTTTTAATTGTATAAAATATGGTGAAAGGAAAATACATGAAAAAAAGGTTGAAAAACCCTTGAAAACGCTATGTTATTTTAAAATATTGATAATTCTCCAGACGCTTGAATTCTGGAATAAAACCGACTAATATAGGGAAGTATTATGTTAAATTTCTATGACAAAATTCGTACGATTTTTTGACTGCGTTTTGTTATGATATAGAATGTGATAAATTCCACATTCTTGACAAATAGAGTTTTTAGTACTTGGTATTATTTTTTATTACTATTATATAAAGAAAAGGGTTGTGATTTGGTGAAGACTCCAAAAATCGTAGTTTTAGGTGCAGGTTATGGCGGGATGATTACGACTGTTCGTCTGCAAAAAGCATTATCTGTAAATGAAGCTGAAATTACGTTAGTAAACAACAACAGCTATCACTACCAAGCGACTTGGTTACACGAGAGCGCAGCTGGTACATTACAAGATGAAAAAATCTGTCTAGATATTCAAGACGTTATTGATACAAATAAAGTGAACTTTGTACAAGACACAGTAGTAGAAATTAAAGCTGCTGAAAAACGCATTATCTTAAAAGACGGCGAGTTAGAGTATGACTACTTAGTAATTGGTCTTGGTTTCGAATCAGAAACATTTGGAATTACAGGATTAAAAGAGCATGCATTCTCAATCGCTAACATTAATGCAACTCGTGAAATTCGTGAGCATATGGAAGCTAGTTTTGCTAAATATGCAACTGAACAACGCGATGAGTTAGTAACAATCGTTGTTGGTGGTGCTGGATTTACTGGTATCGAGTACGTAGGTGAGCTTGCAAACCGTGTTCCTGAACTTTGCAAAGAGTACAATGTACCACGTGAAAAAGCACGTATCATCTGTGTAGAAGCTGCTCCAACAGCACTTCCAGGTTTCGATCCAGCGTTAGTAGAATACGCTGTAAAACAACTTGAGAAAAAAGGTGTAGAATTCCGCATCGGTACAGCAATTAAAGAAGCAACTGAAGAAGGTATTATCGTTGCAAATGGCGATGACACTGAATTAATTAAGTCTGAAACAGTAGTTTGGGCTGCGGGTGTTCGTGGTAACGGTATTGTGGAAGAGTCTGGCTTTGAAGCAATGCGCGGACGTGTAAAAGTTGATGAGTACATGCACGCTCCAGGATACGAAGATGTATTCATGGTTGGTGACGCAGCGTTAATCATTAACGAAGAAATTAATCGTCCATACCCACCAACAGCACAAATCGCAATTCAACAAGGTTACAACATTGCACATAACTTAACTGTGTTAGTTCGTGGCAAGGGCGAAATGAAAAAATTCGCATTCGATAATAAAGGATCTGTATGTTCTTTAGGTCATGACGATGCAATGGGCGTTGTTATGGGCAAAAAGTTAACAGGTTGGAAAGCTTCCTTCATGAAGAAAGTAATCGATAACCGTTACCTATTCTTATTAGGTGGACCTTTATTAGTTCTTAAAAAAGGTAAATTAAAGTTCTTTTAATATATAGTAGAAAAAGCAGAAACGGCTAAGAGCTGTTTCTGCTTTTTTCATTTAAAAAATATAGTATAATATATAAAAAAGAAAGAATATTCTGTCCGTTCTAGTGGAGGAGGGTATTACATCATGGAGAAACGAGGGAAAGTATGGCTAGCTGTCGGCGGCTTAGTAGCTACAAAAGATGGCAGGTGGCTGTTCGTTAAGAAAAAATACAGTGGATTAAAGGGGAAATGGTCTTTGCCGGCTGGTTTTGTAAATGAAGGTGAGACGGTTGATGAAGCTGTGAAACGTGAAGTGTTAGAAGAGACAGGCATTGTCGCTCATGTGAAGGGGATCATTGGTGTTCGATCGGGCGTGATTCGAAATGAGATTAGTGATAATATGATTATTTTCCTTTTGGAACCTGAAGGGGAAGATATTATTGTACAGGAGAAGGAATTGTCTGAAGTAGCATTTCTACATCCAAATACGATTGCGGACGACCCAAATACGTCTGTACTTATTAAATACTTGTTAGAAAGAAAATCAGAATTACATCTTGAGATGGACAAAACATTAGATCCAGGAGAGCACTTTGGTTATACAGCCTATCATGTATTTACGGCGCATACGAAGGAGAGGGAGAAAGAGTGAGTATACCGGTACTACTTATTTCAATGATGTTATTTTTCATTTTGTTTTTTGGAATTGGATTTTTACTCAACATGATATTGCGAGCAACATGGGTAATGGTTATTGTGTATCCGATTGTTTGTATGCTTATTATTAATAAGGCGAGTATGTGGGATTACTTTTCAAAGCCAAAAGAAACATTCTCTTCATTTGGGACAAGTGTATCGCATTTAGGACAAGCGGATGTATTTATTTTATCGACTGGATTAGTAGGTGCTGCATTAGCAGGAATCGTAATTAAGAAACTTCGAAAAAGCGGATATCAAATGTTTTAATCTCCAATTCATTTGGAGATTATTTTTTTGCATATTCCATCATTGTATAGGGAATGATTAACGATGAAGGAGTGTGGAATATAAAAATGTTAAAACGATATTGTATTCGCATTATGATGACTTGTTTACTTGTATCCGCATTATGCGTAACATGGAATGCTTTCACAGGAGTTTCTTTATTAGAGATTGTAAAGAAATATGAGGGAACGAGTGCAAAAGAAGTACATGCAGCAGAAGTTAGGAGAAATGTTGCTCCGAGTAAAGAAGTGATAAATGCTTTAGAGCAGGCAAACGACTGGTCTAAATATCGTTCAATTGAAATGACCGCAACAGGTTATACGTCGGGAATTGAGTCAACTGGCAAGAGGCCGGGACATCCAGAGTATGGTATTACATATTCAGGTGTTAAGGCGAAAAGGGATTTATATTCCACAATCGCTGCGGATTTACGCGTATTCCCGATTGGAACGATTCTCTTCGTTCCAGATTATGGGTATGGTGTAGTAGCTGATAAGGGCGGTGCTATAAAAGGAAACCGTCTGGATCTATATTATGATACGGTGAAAGATGTTTATAGCCAATGGGGTAAGAAAAAAGTAAATGTATACGTAGTGAAAATAGGAAATGGTAAGTTTACAGAAGAAGAGTTAACGATGTTAAATGAAGACGAAACGATGCAAGTGTTCCGTGGTCAATATTTAAAACAAAGATAGTCTAGTGGTAATTACGCTAGACTTTTTTTATTTCATAATGGAGGTAGTAGTAGAAGTTAGAATTATCGCATTTTATCGAAAATAAAGTTATAATAAAGGTAGAGTAGAGAAATTTAGGGGGTCTGAACATGTTTCAAGTACAAAAAGAATTAGCAAGCCATGAAGCGGTAATTGTTGCCTTATTTGAAGAAGAGAAAACAAGTAGTTTTGTACAAGAACTGGACAAAGCGTTTGAAGGACAATTACAAGTTTTATTAGAAGAGAAAGAACTTTCTACTAAGAAGAAAGCTATTTCAAAAGTACATAGTTTAGGAAAAACAAATGTGAAACGTTATTATTTCGTTGGTTTAGGTAAGAAAGAATCTTATACGACGGAAACGTTACGTGCAGCTCTTGGTAAGGCGTTTAAAACGTTACAAGCAGCAAAAGTACAAGATGCAGCAATCTTACTGGATTCTTTCGTAACAGAGAAATTAGATGCGATTGATGTAGCTCATATTGCAGCAGAAGTACAAGGTCTTGGTACATATGAATTAGAAACGTATAAATCAGATAAAAAGGATCGTGTGGAATTAGAGAAGTTCACGGCTATTACAGCGGAAGATGCACAAGAAATTGAAGCTGCATTAACAGTTGGTTACGTACATGGACATGCAACAAATTCAGCTCGTACACTTGTAAATATGCCGCCAAACGTATTAACAGCGACAAAGCTTGCTGAGTATGCTGTTGAGTTAGCAGAGAAGTATGATATGGATTATAAAGTTCTTGAGAAAGAAGAGATGGAAGAGCTTGGTATGGGTGCGTTACTTGCAGTAAACCAAGGTAGTGTAGAGCCGCCAAAAATGATCGCTCTTATTTATAAAGGAAAAGAAGAGTGGACAGATGTTATTGGATTCGTTGGAAAAGGAATCACATACGATACAGGTGGTTATTCTTTAAAACCACGTGAAGGCATGGTCGGTATGAAAGGTGATATGGGCGGTGCAGCTGCTGTATTAGGTGCGATGGAAATTATCGGTGAACTCCGCCCAGAGCAAAATGTGATTGCTGTTATTCCATCAACGGATAACGTTGTAAGTGGTACAGCATTTAAGCCAGACGATGTAATCACATCTATGAGCGGAAAAACAATTGAAGTATTAAATACAGATGCAGAAGGGCGTCTAGCGTTAGCTGACGGTATTACGTATGCTAAAAAATTAGGTGCAAACTACCTTATTGATGTTGCGACATTAACAGGTGGAGTAATTGTTGCACTTGGAAATCATACGACAGGCGCAATGACAAATAATGAAGAATTGTTTGAGCAAGTGCTAGAGGCATCTATGGAAACAGATGAATCAATTTGGCAATTACCGATTTTTGATCGTGATAAAGAACGCGTGAGAAACAGTAAGTTTGCTGATTTAAATAACTCACCAGGCCGCGAAGGACATGCGGTTATGGCAGGTACATTCCTAGGTGAATTCGCTGAAGATACACCGTGGGTACACTTAGACATCGCTGGAACATCTGAATCATCAGGAGCGCATGATTTAGGGCCAGCTGGTGCAACAGGTGCAATGGTACGTACACTTGCAACACTTGTTGAACGTTTCGGAGAAGAATAAGATCATAAGAGAAGGCTGTTCCGATATTTTGGAACAGCCTTTTTTATTGGTATGACTCTGGTTGTCTTATCCTATATGAACTGCCCGCAAACTATATATAGTTGCACTTTATAACGAAATCGTATACAACGTCCCATTTAAGGCGAATGAAGTACGACCTGTTTCTTCAGAGACAACTAAAATAAGTGCATCGCTTTTTTCTGATAAGCCAATGGCAGCTCTGTGACGTGTTCCTAGCTCAGGATCGACTTCTGTGCTTTTCGTCAGCGGAAGAATATTGGCAGCTGAAACAATATGATTATTTTTAACGAGAACGGCCCCGTCATGAAGAGGGTTACCCGGATAGAAAATGGATTCAAGTAACGGTGAGGTTAAATGAGCATGTAATGTTGTTCCAGTTTGAATGAGAGATTCAAGCGGCTCATTTCTTTCCACAACAATAAGAGCCCCGTGTTTTCGGGCGCTTAAATGTTGGACAGTTGTTGTAATAGAATGTGAACTTTCCGTATAAGGTGATAAATACGCTTGAATATAATATGTAGCTGCCAATGTTTGTACGTTTGCTAACATATGATGAATATCTTCCATTTTGCACAAAATACATTCATCTTCTTTATCAATTGCTTGCCTCATAATGGATAATTCTTTTTCGGCAATTTCAATCATTTGCTTTGTTTGTATTTTGAGCTCTTCTGACAAGCCCCATTCTTGCATAATCCTCATTCCCTTTAGTGGAGTATTTAACCATAGTGTATACAAATATTACTAGTAAAATCCTGTTAGATTGTAAAAAATATTGAGATACAGGTTGTTTTTTTCATATAATAAAGGTATGACAAGTGAGAGGAGATAGAAGTATGAACTGGAAACAAGAATTTAGTCGCTGGCTTTCATATGGAGAGTTAGACGCAGAACTAAAAGAACAGTTAGAAAACATGAAGCAAGATGAAAAGAAAATTGAGGACAGCTTTTATAAAAATCTAGAATTCGGCACAGGTGGTATGCGTGGTGAACTTGGTGCTGGTACGAACCGTTTGAACGTATATACAGTTCGTAAAGCAACGCAAGGATTAGCGAAGTTTATTGAAAAATTAGGTGAAGAAGCGAAGAAGCGCGGTGTTGTTGTTGCGTACGATTCTCGTCATAAATCACCTGAGTTCGCAATGGAAGTAGCTGCTACACTTGGTGCACACGGTATTACAACATATGTGTTTGAAAGCTTACGTCCAACGCCAGTGCTTTCTTTCGCAGTTCGTCATTTACATACAGTGAGTGGAATCGTTCTTACGGCAAGCCACAATCCACCGGAATATAACGGTTATAAAGTATATGGTGAAGATGGTGGGCAATTGCCTCCAAAAGAAGCTGATGAATTAATTAGCTACGTAAACGCAGTAGAAGATGAATTAACAGTTGAGGTTGCTGATGTGGAGCAATTAAAAGCTGATGGTTTATTACATATTATTGGACAAGAAGTAGATGATGCATATGCTGCAGAATTGAACAATGTCATTATTAATAAAGAAATGGTACAAAACGTTGGGAAAGACTTAAAAATCGTCTTTACACCACTACACGGAACATCAAATATTTCTGTACGCCGTGGTTTAGAAGAAGTTGGATTTACGGATGTAACAGTTGTAAAAGAGCAAGAGTTACCAGATCCGAACTTCTCTACAGTAAAATCACCGAACCCAGAAGAGCATGCAGCGTTTGAGTATGCAATTCGTGACGGTGAGAAGGTAGGCGCAGATGTGTTAATCGCAACGGATCCTGACGCAGACCGCCTTGGCGTGGCAGTTCGTAATCACGATGGTGAGTTCCAAGTATTAACTGGTAACCAAACAGGTGCATTAATGCTTGATTACTTATTATCTCAAAAGAAAGAAAACGGAACACTTCCAGAGAACGGTGTTGTATTAAAAACGATCGTAACGTCTGAAATTGGCCGTACAATCGCGAAAGCATACGGTTTAGATACAGTTGATACGTTAACTGGATTTAAATTTATCGGTGAGAAAATTAAACAGTATGAAGAAAGCGGACAATACGAATTCCAATTCGGTTATGAGGAAAGCTATGGTTATTTAATCCGTCCATTCTGCCGTGATAAAGATGCAGTACAATCTGTTCTATTCGCATGTGAAGTAGCTGCATACTACAAATCACAAGGTAAAACGTTATACGATGGTCTGTTAGAAGTATTTGCGAAGTACGGTTTCTTCCGTGAAGATCTTGTATCGTTAACACTAAAAGGAAAAGATGGAGCGGAACAAATTCAAGAAATGATGGCAACATTCCGCGAAAATCCTCCGAAAGAAGTAGCGGGCTTAACAGTTGTAGCAGTTGAAGACTATAAAGCGAGCATCGTTACATCTTTACAAGATGGACATAAAGAAGAGATTCACTTACCGAAATCAAATGTGTTAAAATATCAGTTAGAAGATGGTTCTTGGTTCTGCCTACGTCCATCTGGAACTGAACCGAAGATCAAATTCTACTTTGGTGTACAAGATAGTTCTTTACAAAATAGTGAACAAAAGTTACTTACTATTAAAGAAGATATTATGAATCGTTTATAATATAAAGTAATTTTAAGTAGTAGGGAACGAAAGGGAGTGAAACCTCCCTTTTGTTCTATGTAAGGAAATGATTGTTATTGATTCTGACAGAAGAGAGGGTATTTTGTGATGAAAAGAGTAAGAAAAGCGATAATCCCAGCAGCTGGATTAGGAACACGTTTTTTACCAGCTACAAAAGCAATGCCAAAAGAAATGTTACCGATAGTAGATAAACCAACTATCCAATACATTGTAGAAGAAGCAGTAAAATCAGGAATCGAAGATATTATTATCGTTACTGGTAAAACGAAGCGTTCTATTGAAGATCATTTTGATAATGCATTTGAGTTAGAGCAAAACTTATTAGAGAAGAAAAAGTATGAGTTACTTGAAAAAGTACAGGCTTCTTCAAAAATGGTAGATATTCACTATATTCGTCAAAAAGAACCAAAAGGATTAGGACACGCTGTTTGGTGTGCACGTAAATTCATCGGTGATGAGCCATTCGCTGTTTTATTAGGTGATGATATCGTTCAAGCTGAAAAACCATGTTTACGTCAATTAATTGAAGAATATGATAAAACGCTTTCTTCTGTTATTGGTGTACAAACAGTTCCAGAAAATGAAACACACCGCTACGGAATTATCGACCCATTAGAGCAAGAAGGACGCCGTTACCAAGTTCGTAATTTCGTTGAGAAACCAGCAGCAGGTACAGCACCTTCAAACTTAGCAATTATGGGACGTTACGTTTTAACACCTGAAATTTTCATGTTCTTAGAACAGCAACATGTTGGTGCTGGTGGCGAAATCCAGTTAACAGATGCTATTCAAAGCTTAAACGAAATTCAACGTGTATTCGCTTACGATTTCGAAGGAAAGCGCTACGATGTAGGTGAAAAGTTAGGATTCGTTCAAACGACAATCGAAATGGCCCTGCAACACCCAGAATTACGTGATGACATGGTTGTAATGATGAAGAAAATTTTAGAAGAACAAACGAATCAAGAGTCTTAATATAAAAAAGGAGTTATTTCAGTGCGCTGAAATAACTCCTTTTTATTATGAAATCGTCGAATGAGAATGCTGATAAGCGGAACGACGTACAGCATAATATATACGAGGTGCGATAATAGCACCGATAATTGTAAATACAATATCTTTTACTGCGAACCACATCATAATCATCCAAGCAGCTTTATAGCTCATATTACCACCCATGAAGAAATTAACTGCCCCGTACATATAAGTAGTGCCGATAATATAAGTTAAAATGATTCCTGTGAAAGAGGCAATTGCAAATGTAGGAAATGTTGGTTTTTCCTTTTGTTCTATGAGTTTTCCTGATACGTAAGCAACGATAATAAATGCGATAATAAAACCACCAGTAGGATCTAAAAGTGCTCCAAATCCAGCTTTGAAGTTAGCGAAGATGGGCGCGCCTGCTAATCCAACAAGCATGTAAACCGTCATTGATAATGCGCCAAGTCTACTTCCAAGAAGAAGACCTGCTAAAATTGCGAAAAATGGTTGCATAGATAATGGGATACCCGCTACTTGCAGGAATGGTGCCCAAGATACAATATTTGCACCAATGGCCATAAGAGCAACGAACATGGCAGCTAATGCTAAGTCTAAAACATGAAATCTTCTCATAATGTTAACCTCCTGTTGTTTTTAGGTTAACATTATCGTAGCGAAAATATTTACTTGTTGTCAATCAAAATATTTTGATAAGAAGGCTTCAAATAGTCTCTTAGCAACGTATACGGAATACGAAATTGCGGAATTCCGCTAGAATAAGGAGCAATCTCATATAGAGGGAAATAAATGACGAGATTGTTCGGCTCTAAAAAGAAGTGAAACTTTTTCGTGCTCATGACCTTTTCAGTTGCATCGGGAAAATAAATACTTTCATTTTGTTTAATTTGTCTTACAATCTCAGCACGAATTACTTCTTTATATTTGTCTTCTTGTTGAAATAGATCGTCTAAGCGTAGTAACTTTTTTTCGTTTAAATCAAATGTGTTTGCTTTCCACGTATAAAGACCGTGCGCACCGCCTGTATATTGATAGTAATTCAAATATAGGCTGAGAAAAGGTGGTTTATTTAAGGAGACTTTATAATCAACATTCGCCACGTACGGATGAAATGGCGTACTAGATCCTTCTGTTTCTTTATAATATTTTTTTGCGTCTTTTTCTAATCTAGTTTTAAATTTGTCAGTAGATTTTTTGTAGTAGAGATTGAGCTTATTTTGAAATTTAGAATCGGAAAAGTTATGAAATGAAGGTCTGTTAATTTGATATTCTATATAAGGTTTCTTACCTTTTTGCGTTACAGTCTGAACATCGATTGTCAGGTTAGATGTTTTGGCTGCTAGTGCACAATTTGGTACAATAGTCAGCAAGGAGAACATAAGTAATAGTATATAAAATTTCTGTTTCATTTAGGTGAAACCTCCTTATATAAGTGTTATACGTAGTTTGAAAATAAACAGGTAAAATTATACATTTAATTGCAGTGAGAGAAGGGGGAAGCGATATGGCAAAAACTTTAATGGATTCACTTGGAATTGAGTTGTTAGAGATGACAGAAGATAAGGTGGTTGCTACGATGCCTGTTGATGAGCGTACGCATCAGCCGTTTGGTTTTTTACACGGTGGTGCATCGCTTGCATTAGCAGAAACAGTAGCAAGCGTTGGCTCATACAATTTAATTGATCAAGAGAAATGCATCTGTTTTGGTCTAGAAATTAATGCAAATCACATTCGCTCAAAGAAAGATGGAATTGTAACAGCAATCGGAACACCGATACATAGAGGAAATTCAACGATGGTTTGGGATGTGCGTATCATTGATGAGAATGACGATTTATTATGTATTTCAAGATGTACAGTAGCAATTAAAGAAAAACGTGAAAAGTAAAAAAAGAGGCGGCTCTCATGAGCTGCCTCTTTTTCTTATAATTAGAACTGGATTTTCTTCTCTAAGAAACCTTTTAGTTCGCTAATTGGCATACGAACTTGTTCCATTGTGTCACGGTCACGTACTGTAACAGCTTTGTCTTCAACTGAGTCGAAGTCGTAAGTGATACAGAATGGTGTACCGATTTCGTCTTGACGACGGTAACGTTTACCGATAGAACCAGTTTCGTCAAAGTCTACCATGAAGTCTTTAGCTAATTCTGCGAATACTTCAGTAGCACCTTCAGATAGCTTTTTAGATAATGGTAAGATAGCCGCTTTGTATGGTGCTAAAGCAGGGTGGAAACGAAGAACTGTACGAGAATCGTTTTCTAATTGCTCTTCTTCATATGCATCACATAAGAATGCTAATGTTACGCGGTCAGCACCTAAAGATGGCTCGATGCAGTATGGTACGTAACGCTCATTCGTTTGTGGATCAATATAGTTAAAGTCTTCGTTAGAGTGTTCCATGTGACGTTTTAAATCGAAGTCTGTACGAGATGCTACGCCCCATAGTTCGCCCCAACCGAATGGGAATTTGAATTCAATATCAGTTGTTGCGTTACTGTAGTGAGATAACTCTTCTTCACCGTGGTCACGAAGACGCATGCTTTCTTCAGTCATACCAAGTGAAAGTAACCAGTTTTTACAAGTTTCACGCCAGAATGCGAACCACTCTAAATCTTCACCAGGCTTACAGAAGAATTCAAGTTCCATTTGTTCGAATTCACGTGTACGGAATGTAAAGTTACCAGGCGTGATTTCGTTACGGAAGCTCTTACCGATTTGGCCAATACCAAATGGAAGTTTTTTACGCATAGAGCGTTGTACGTTTTTGAAGTTTACGAAAATACCTTGTGCTGTTTCAGGACGAAGGAAGATTTCGTTTGTGCTAGACTCTGTAACACCTTGGAATGTTTTGAACATTAAGTTGAACTGACGGATTTCAGTGAATTCTTCACTACCGCAATCAGGACATTTTACTTCATGCTCTTTCATTAAGTCAGCCATTTGGTCGAAAGTAAGACCGTCAACAACCATTTCGATGCCTTTTGCATCTAATGCATCTTCAATTAATTTATCAGCACGGTGACGCGCTTTACATTTTTTACAGTCGATCATTGGATCGTTGAAGTTACCAACGTGACCAGAAGCGATCCAAGTTTTTGGGTTCATTAAAATAGCTGCGTCTAAACCAACGTTGTATGGAGATTCTTGAATGAATTTTTTCCACCAAGCTTTTTTAACGTTATTTTTTAATTCGATTCCAAGTGGACCGTAATCCCAAGTGTTTGCAAGACCACCGTAAATTTCAGAACCAGGGAAAACAAAACCGCGATGTTTCGCTAAGTTTACAACTTGTTCCATTGAATACATAATAAAATCCTCCTTTTGAAAGTTAACGTATTGGCGATGACGTGCTCAGATGCTAGTGAAACGAGCGGTATATGCTTTGAAAAACATAAAAAAACGCTCATCCCAAGGCTTAATTGCCTAGGGACGAGCGTTTGCCCGCGGTTCCACCCTAGTTGATACACAAAAGGTGCATCCACTTTATCACGTATTGCTCGAGACTGCCGTTTCCTTGCAACTTCAGGCTTTCACTATCCCTGAATCGCTTTTTGTGCAAGTACTTATAAGTCCGTCATCGCTACTTATATTAATAATAATGAACATATTCTAACACGTTCTTTTTTAAATCTCAATAGAGGAACGTGTCTATCTATGATAGAGTCTCGCCTATTTTTTCGTTATTTATTCCGTAATTTTGTTTAATGTGCTTAATTGCTTCACGTTTACTGAGCGGGGCAAGTTCGTTATTTTGCACGTATTCCCATACTACATCGGGCTTTGTTTTTGCATATTCACGAAGGACCCAGCCAATCGCTTTTTGAATGAAAAATTCTTTTGAAGAATGTAGTTGTCCAATAATCCAGAAAAGAAGTTCTTCATCCATCTTTTGTTTATATTTTAGCTGGAACAAAATAGCGGCACGTTGTAACCATATGTTATTTGATGCGATCCATTTCGGAATATAGGCAGAAATTAATTCTGGACGTTGTAAAAAGATATTGCCTAAAAAGGTAGGGACGATGCTATCAACAGTATCCCACCAAGACTTTGTGACAATGAGTTCTTCTAAGAAGGGGATATGCGTTTCGTTTATATGCTTTTTATATTTTTGCATAATATCAAGTGCTGCTGCCTGAAATTCACGTTCTGGTAAATCCCAAAGCTCACGTATGAGAACTTGGAAGTCTTTTGGATCTGGGAGAGTATGTATTTGAATAACGTCTTTTAACAACTGTCTTCTCTCGGGAGTTTGAATACCGAGAAACGGGAAGTGATTTTTCATATAACGTGCCATCGGTTCTGCTTTTTCAGGATTATTATGAGCTGTGAAATGCTCTTGTAATGCTTGTACAAATGGATGCATAAGTGCGTTCTCCTCTCTTATTATCTCGCTCATATTATTATACAGAGAGTTTGGATAAATTTTAAAACATAACTTGTAAAGTAATGAAATATGTTGAGAGTAGAGAGGAGAGGATAAGATGGAAGATCAAGGCGTACTAGCGGGTTTCTTTGCTCTTAGTTTTGCGTTTATTCTTGTTGTATTGATTTGGGCAATTATTGCGTATTTATTAACGGCTTTTGCACTGTATACGATGGCGAAAAATGATGGTGCAACGGATGGTGCTCTTGCGTTTATTCCTTTTTTAAATAGTAAGATATGGGGGGATTTAGCGAAAGATAAATTACCAGACTTTTTGAAAGAAGAAGCAGGATGGAAAGTATTCGGCATATATGTCGCATGTTTCATTTTTAACTTCGTACCAATTCTATATTTAATAGCAACAGCTGTATCGATTGTGCTATCTATTTATCTTATTTACGCAATTTTAGATAGATACGGAACGAATTCTATATTGTTTACGATTATTCATACAATCACGTTTTCGGTTTTCTTACCGATTCACTTATTTATTATTCGGAATGAGCCGGTAAGGTATAACGAGTAAGTTTATTTTAAATATGTGTAATGAAAAAAGCGCCCTGTTTATTTGGGCGCTTTTTCTACTACATAAGGTAGCGTACATAAATATAAATATGAGAAATGATTAATGAAACGATCATAATTGGGAAACCGACTTTTAGGAAGTCCATGTAGCTAAACTTATGTCCTTCGCGGCTTGCGATACCTGCAACAATTACGTTAGCAGAAGCCCCGATTAATGTTCCGTTTCCACCTAGACAAGCACCTAATGCTAATGCCCACCATAATACGTCGATTTGTGCGTCAGAAGGTGATAATCCTAGCCCAACTGCCATATCGTTAATAAGTGGGATCATTGTTGCAACGAATGGAATGTTATCAATTGTTGCCGAGGCGATACCAGATACCCATAAAATAAGGATAGATGCGTAAGAAATATCTCCGCCCGTTATGCCAATTACTTTTTGAGCTAACATTTTAATAAGGCCGATATCGATAAGTCCTCCAACGAGTACGAATAGTCCTGCGAAGAAGAAGATTGTTACCCACTCAACACTTGCGAATACCTCTTCAATTTCATGTTCTTTCACACCAATTAGCATAAGAATAGTGGCACCAGTTAAAGCGATGATAGCTGCATCAACATGGAAAATCGAATGAGTCATGAAACCTACAATTGTAAGTCCAAGTACTGTTAAAGATTTTTTCATTAATACTGGATCTTTAATATATTGCTTTTCGTCTAAACTCATTAATTTCTTAACTTGTACAGGATCAGCAATTAATTGTTTACGATACATGAAGTAAAGTATTGTCGCTGTCACACCAATAATAATGATTACGATAGGTGCTAAGTTGAATAAGAATGCATTGAAATCTAAATGCTTATTTGCAGAACCAATCATAATGTTAGGTGGATCACCAATTAATGTCGCTGTTCCTCCAATGTTTGAAAAAATAATTTCAGAAAGTAAATAAGGAACAGGATTTACTTGCAGTATGCGCGTAATTGATAAAGTAACTGGAACAACAAGAAGTACAGTTGTAACGTTATCTAAAAATGCGGAACCAAGCGCAGTAAGTAAGGAAAGGGAAATTAAAATTTTAATTGGATTTCCTTGGGCTCCTTTTGCTGCTTTAATGGCAACGTATTGGAAGACACCCGATTTACTCGTAATGTTCACCAAAATCATCATACCGATGAGTAGTGTAATCGTCCCCCATTCAATATGTTTCGTAAAGGCGTTGTGTAAATCAACGACCCCCATAATTACCATGAGTGCTGCGCCAAGAAGTGCGATGACAGCGCGATTGATTTTTTCAGAAATAATAATGGCATATGTAATTAAAAAGACTGCGATAGCAAAATAATACTGCCAGTTTGCGAGCTCTTGCGTTGTTTCGTGCAAAACTCTCATCTCCTTTCATTCACTTTTCTTAGTGTGTCAAAAATGAACTAGATGAAACACACATAAAGTCATTATAAATTAGAAAAATGTCGGATGTAAATGAAAGGGCGTATTTTGTTATATTTTCTGCAAAGGTCATTTTTTCGTATTTTTAAAAATATTTGCGGGCATTTGACATATATATAAGATACATCCAATCTGAATATTTAAAATGGAATTAGCATTCGAGCTTGTTCGTGTAGGAGTGTCAAATAGAAAGGAATGACAAAGATGATAAGGAAGGGATCGTATGGATGAACAACAATTTTTATTTTTGGATTTTGAGTTTACGATGCCCCAGCACAGAAAAAAACCAAAAGGATTTTTCCCGGAAATTATTGAAGTAGGACTCGTTTCGGTTGTTGGCTGTAAGGTAGAAGACACATATTCAGCTCATGTTAGGCCGAAAACTTTTCCTTCTTTAACGGATCGATGTAAGAAATTTTTAGGGATTAAACAAGAAGCTGTAGATAAAGGAATTTCGTTTCTAGAACTTGTTGAAAAACTTGTAGAATATGAAAAGAGATGTAAACCAACCATTGTTACGTGGGGAAATATGGATATGAAAGTGTTGAAGCATAATTGTGAAATGGCGGGAGTCGACTTTCCTTTCTTAGGACAGTGCCGTGATTTATCAATGGAGTATAAGAAGTTTTTTGGTGAGAGAAATCAAACAGGATTGTGGAAAGCAATTGAGGCGTATGGAAAAGTAGGAACAGGTAAGCATCATTGTGCGCTAGATGATGCGATGACGACGTATAATATTTTTAAATTAGTAGAAAAAGATAAAGAGTATTTAGTGAAACCAGCACCTCCAACATTAGGAGAACTCGTTGATTTTTCAAAAGTGTTAAAGAAAGTGAGTACACAGTAACGACCAAATTGCACAGTATGTAATTTGGTCGTTTTGTTTTTTTAAAGTTTGTAGTCTTTTTTTAACTGCTCTAATGTTTCTAGACTACGAACCGCAAAAGGTGAATCATCTTCAGAAAATGAATTCATTTGAGTTTCTAATGCCAATTTGAGTGACGCTGTATACTCCGGAATTTCTCCTTCATATTTCTTCACCATTTGCTCTGGAATATTCGTCTGTTCACGGAAAGCTAAAGCGCGTCTTTCATGGAAAAATGGTACGTCAGCTTGTTTTACGTTATGTAAGTCACCTTGTACTGGATGTTTTAAAACAGCTAATACTTTTACGACGTAACTGCCAGGACGGCTATTTGTAACTTCGCCGATGTATTTTCCAGTTTTATAAATACCAGTAACGATCTCGCCAATTTCAAATGTTTCTCTCATATTTTTCACCTCAAGTTTATAGTAAGGAAAGTAAGAGGAGGAGTCAAAGAAATCATTCGCTTTCGGAACGACCCCTTGAGAATATGAATCGGTTCAACTATAATTTTAAATAATATAACAGAAAATTCTGATGGTTTTTGGATCCTATAATAAGGAGTGGTGTTCCGTATGATGCCTTTATATTTTCCGGAAGATAAAACAGAATATATTATTCCAGGGATTGTTTGTGTTCTATTTATCATTGGTGCCGTTGCTACGTGGCGCATGTTCATTCGCGTATCAAAACGAGAAGCAGAGCAATTACAGAAAGTTGAAGAAAAACTGTTAGCTGAAAAGAAACAGTAACTCATTTTTGTATGTTTCCTTCTATGCTCGGACAATCTAAGAGCAGAATGTATTTTGGAGGGAATAGAATGAAAAAACGGCTTTTTTTCAGTTGTTGTTTATTATTTCTGATGGCTGGTTGTGACCAAGGAAAGCCGAAAGAAATTGACGTGAAATTACATAATGCTTCAGGCGATGAAGTGGGGACTGCGAAAGTAGTGCAGCAAACAAGCGGAGTGAAAATTACGATTAAAGGGGAAGGTTTTACACCTGGCCCACACGGACTACATGTACATGAAATTGGAGAGTGTAAAGCACCACGTTTTGAATCAGCTGGGAATCATTTTAATCCGGATGATAAAAAGCATGGTCTTCTTAATCCGAAGGGTGCAGAAAACGGTGATTTACCGAACGTAATCGCAGACGGTTCAGGAAAGATTAAAGCAGAAATCGATGCGCCGCACATAACGCTTGAAGAAGGAAAAACGACAATTCATAGAAAAGATGGAGCGTCTATTATTATTACAGAAAACGCTGATGATGGGATGACACAACCGACAGGTAAATCAGGTGATCGAATTGCTTGTGGTGTTATTGTAAAAAAAGCATCGGATATGAAGAAAAAGTAAAAGCTACCGTGCGCGGTAGCTTTTTTTGTGAAACGATTATATCGGCGATTATTGGAATATATCGACCGTAACTCGAAATATATCAGCGGTTTTTAAAATATATCGACTTACCGACAAAATATGACAAAAGAGTCTGTCCCAAATAAACTCCTTTCTTATTATGAAAATGTGTGGCGCAGTCTATTTAAAATTTCTTCTAAAACAGATCTTGGACAGCCGATGTTAATTCGAATATGTTCCTCGCCGCCTAATCCGTATTTTTCACCAGGCTCAACGATAATTTTTCCTTTTTCCTCAAGTAATTTAGTGCGCTCGTCTTGAGAAAGGTTTAGAGCAGAACAATCAATCCACAATAAAAAACTACCGTCTGGTTTCGTTACAGAAAGAGCAGGTATGTGATCTTTAATATATTTACAAGCAAATTGAGCATTATCTTCTATATATAATCGAATTTCATTTAGCCAATCGTTACATTCTGTATAGGCACTTTGCATCGCTGTATAGGCAAATGTATTTAATCCGTGGAAACCTTGTCTATATTGGATAGACGTAAAGGCTTGACGGAGTTTTTCGTTTGGAATGATAATAATCGACGCTTGTAATCCAGCGATATTAAATGTTTTACTCGGAGCCATACAAGTAATCGTACGTGCTGCTAAGTCTTCTGATAAGGAAGCGAACGGTGTATGTGTATGATTTGCATAAATAATATCGGAATGAATTTCATCCGCTACAACGATTACATTATATTTCGTACATAACGCGCCAAGCTGTGTGAGTTCCTCTTTTGACCAAACACGCCCGATTGGATTATGAGGACTACAAAGAAGCATAAGTTTGACGCCTTGTTGGAATTGCTTTTCTAAATGCTCGAAGTCTATTGCATATGTATCATTTTGTTTCTGTAATGGACTCACGCATAATTGTCTATTGTTTGTTGTAACCATTTCGAAAAATGGGGGATAAATAGGTGGTTGTACGAGAACGGATTCATTTTCCTTTGTGAAGGCCTGTATGCTCGTACTAAGAGCTGGAACGATTCCAGCGCTAAAGACAATCCATTCTTTTTGAATATCCCAGTTGTACTGTTTTTTTGTCCAGTTACAAATAATATCTCCAATATTTTCGGGAGGAAGTGTATAGCCGAAAATAGGATGCTCGATACGTTTCTTTAAAGCAGTTTGAATTGGTTGTGGTACTTCAAAATCCATATCAGCAATCCAAGCGTGGACAAGTTCTTCGTTTTTATATGTATCCCATTTTGTACTATGAGTTCCACGTCGATTGACTGTTTTATGAAATAGTTGCATAAGTTTGCCCCCTTCTTCTGTAAAACCGTTAAGTTATGAAAGTACTCTCTCTTCTTATAGAATAGCTGATGTGATAGGATAAAGAAAAGTATTAAAAAGTGAAAAGGCGGGAAGCGAATGGGTACATATGAAAAGATGATAGAGGTTGTGAAGAATTGGGATCCGTTTCAAATGGGACCGGAGTTTTATGAAACAGAAGCGAGCGATGTCGTGAACGTCGTAAGTGTGTTCGATGATCCAAAATACATCGCAAAGAAGATTCAACATATATACTTTATGTCTTTTGAGGAAGTACCTGCGCTTGAAAAATGTGAGAAGTTAGCTGTAGAATTACTTGTAATAAAAGAAGGCGGAAGTTGTTCATTGTAGGCTGTCGGAATTTCCGACAGCCTTTCATATTATTGTGCAGAAAAAGAGATGATTTCTTCATAAACGTGTTCAGGTTTTTCTTCAGGTAGTAAATGTCCTGTGTTTTCGTAAGAAATAAATTTCGAATTCGGTAAATCTTTGTGTAGACGATGACCTACATCTAGAGGGACGACGCGATCTTTTTCACCCCAAATGAGTAGTGTAGGTGTTTCGATTTTTTGTAATTCAGTTGAAGATAAGTCACCTTCACGATCTCGTATCATACGAGTCAAAGCAGGGAAGATACGGTTGTCATAAAAAGGAGCGGAGTAACCTTCCTTCATCTCATCATCAATTAATGAGTGATCATGAACGACATTCATTAAGTTATGAACGATGCCGCGCCGGATAATCCAGTTTTTTACGTATAAATGAAAGAACGGTAAATAAGAAGAATACAGTAAAGGCAAAGCTGCGCGTGCTAAATAGCTAGAGCTGCATAGTAAAATTGTCTTTGAGATTAATTCAGGACGTATACGGTTTACATAAAGAGAAATTTGACCTCCCATAGAATGTCCAACTAATACAATATTGGAGAGAGATAAGTGTTCAATTAAATCGATAATAACCGTTGCTAAATTGTGATAAGAATATTTAAATAGATGCGACTTATCACTTTTTCCGAACGGTGGTAAATCAAGAGCAATTACTGTTCCTTCCTTCGATAGTAAGGGGATAAGACGGCGGTAACTGAATGAAGAAGATAAAAAGCCGTGAACGAGTACGAAAGTAGGACGTTCTGTTTTGTTTTCATGTTCATACAATTCGTAATGAACAGTAGTGCCGCGAGTGGAAAAAGTGAAATAAGGACAAGTATATTCGTGATTCATTTTTTGTCACTCCATTGATTTTTGTTCATATCATCTCCAAGGCAGAAAAAAATATGTTAACAAAAAAAGCAAGATGACGATGTCATCTTGCCTTTCACTTATTCATTATTATCCGCGAACAATATTAGGCGGTGTTTTTCCTTGTAACCCTGCAACTAAATTTTCAGCGGCCGTCATAGCCATTTGCTGCCTCGTTTTTAATGTTGCAGATCCGATGTGTGGTAAAGTAACGACATTTTGTAAGGATAAGAGCGGATTGTTTTTTTGAATCGGCTCTTGTGTAAAAGTATCGATGCCTGCTGCAAAGATTTTCTTTTCTGTTAAGGCATGAATTAACGCTTCTTCATCGACTGTTTTCCCGCGAGAAGCATTAATGAAGATTGCTGTTTCTTTCATTAATGAAAATTCTTTTTCTCCGATAAGCTGATACGTTTCATCTGTTAATGGAGTAAGAAGAACAATAAAGTCAGATCGCTTTAGTAGCGTCTGTAAATCACAATATGTAGCATCGAATTTTTGCTCCGCTTCTTCTTTACGGCGACGGTTATAATAAAGAACATCCATATCAAATCCGAATTTTGCTCGTTTTGCAACAGCTTCTCCAATTCGGCCCATACCGATAATGCCAATTGTACTATGGTGTACATCCAGCCCGAAGTGCTCTTTTCCAATTTCGGCATTCCATTCACCGTTTTTTACGTAGGAGTCAAGTTCACAAACACGGCGACCGGCAGATAACATAAGAGCAAAAACGAGGTCAGCTACTGTATCATCTAGTACGTATGGTGTATTCGTTCCGATGACATTTCGCTTTTCCATCGCTTGTAAATCAAAATTATCGTAACCGACAGAAATGTTGCTCACTACTTTTAAGTTAGGAGCTGCCTCTAATAATTCTTCATTAATAGCAGATCCAAAATTTAATAAACCATCTTTATCTTGTATTTTCTCTAATAGGACATCACGAGGTACCTTCTCATTTTTCTCCCACTTTTCATAATGACAGTGTTCTGATAAATATTTTTCTACAAATGTTGGAACTGGCTCGGCAATATAAACTTTTGGTTTCACGGTTCCATCCCCTTTCGCTTTATCACGCATTTTTCTGCTGATTAAAGTTTCACTTTGCCCCGCTTTAACGAGCAGTAAGACTCCCACCTAAAAGATGATTGAGATAAAGAAGTGAGGTGGGAGATCAACTGCTCGTAAAAGCCCGATTGGTGCGGGCTAATAACCCATGGGGTGAACCTTTCCATGGATTAAAGTTTCACTTTATTTTGACATAATTCACTAAAAAAATCTTCTTTTCAAACTGGAAAGGGTATTTGTATAATTTAGACACAAACGAATAGGAAGGATGATTTATATGGTGACAGAAAAGGAATTAGAATTATTAGCTTGTCTTGAAAAAAGTAGTCGATTAACTGTAGATACATTAGCGAAGCTGTTAAATATAGAAGTAGAAGAAATAAAGAAAATGGTTGAAAAATTAGAAGCGGAAAAGATTATCGTGGATTATGTAACACATATCGATTGGACGAAGGTGAAAGAACATACAGGTTTAACGGCGATGATCGATGTGAAAGTTACGCCAAAGCACGGCGTTGGGTTCGATGCGGTTGCTGAACAAATTTATCGCTATTCAGAAGTAAAGTCCGTGTATTTAATGTCAGGGACATATGATCTTTCTATTACATTAGAAGGAAAGACAATGGGAGAAGTAGCGATGTTTGTTTCTGAGAAATTAGCAACAATTGAATCTGTCGTTTCTACAACAACGCATTTCATTTTGAAGAAGTATAAGCATGAGGGAATTATTTATGAAAAAAACGATGATGATAAGCGAATTGTGGTGACACCATGAAGCAATTTGAACTATCTAGAGCAGCAGAATCATTACAACCATCAGGTATTCGAAAGTTTTTCGATTTAGCAGCAAATATGAAAGGTGTTATTTCTCTTGGAGTAGGAGAGCCAGACTTCGTTACACCTTGGAATGTGAGGCAAGCGTGTATCCGTTCTTTAGAACAAGGATATACGTCATATACAGCAAATGCAGGATTATTGGAGCTCCGTCAAGAAATAGCAAAGTATCTAAAAAAACAATTTGCAGTATCTTATGATCCAAACGATGAAATCATTGTTACAGTTGGAGCGAGTCAGGCGATAGATGTAGCGATGCGTGCCATTATAAATCCTGATGATGAAGTACTCATTATTGAACCGAGTTTCGTTTCTTATGCACCGCTTGTAACATTAGCTGGAGGAGTTCCGGTTCCTGTGGCGACTACTTTAGAAAATGAGTTTAAAGTACAACCAAAGCAAATTGAAGCAGCTATTACAGCGAAAACAAAGGCGATTTTGCTTTGTTCACCAAATAACCCAACAGGTGCAATGTTAAATAAATCCGAGCTTGAAGAAATAGCAGTGATTGTTGAAAAGTACAATTTAATCGTATTATCTGATGAAATTTATGCAGAGCTTGTATACGACGAAAAATATACAAGTTTTGCGAGTATGAAAAATATGCGCGAGCATACGATTTTAATTTCAGGATTTTCAAAAGGATTTGCGATGACAGGATGGCGCCTCGGTATGATTGCAGCTCCTGTTCATTTTTCAGAATTAATGCTCAAAATTCACCAGTATTCCATGATGTGTGCACCGACGATGTCTCAGTTCGCAGCGCTTGAAGCGTTACGGGCTGGGAATGATGAAGTAATTCGGATGAGAGATAGTTATAAGAAACGCCGTAATTTTATGACGACATCTTTCAATGAAATGGGATTAACATGTCATGTGCCTGGCGGAGCATTCTATGTCTTTCCTTCTATTTCTTCAACTGGACTATCTTCGGCGGAATTTGCAGAACAGTTATTATTAGAAGAAAAAGTGGCTGTTGTACCTGGAAGTGTATTTGGCGAAAGTGGTGAAGGATTTATTCGTTGTTCGTATGCAACATCGCTTGAACAGCTGATGGAAGCAATGAAAAGAATGGAACGTTTTATAGAGAATAAAAAAAGGACAAAACACAATACGTTTTGTCCATAAAAGGGGGGGAATACTAGAAAGCCATGTGTTAGTATTCTATCCCAATATTGGAGAATTATACTTACTTAAGGAAATTTTTTTCATGAATTTTGAATGAGTTCTGTCATAGTGGTATAATTTACTAATATAAGGTGTGCGTATCCTGAGTCGCTTTACTTAGGGTACGTATTAACTAATCGGATATTTAACAATAAATCATCTGCTTTGCTATCTACAATTGTAGAGAAAATGGTAAACGTATGGGAGTGTTTCATATGTCAGAACAATATACAACAGGAGTGGTTGTAACAGGGAAAGTGACTGGGATTCAAGATTACGGTGCATTTGTAGCGTTAGATGCAGAAACACAAGGGCTTGTGCATATATCTGAAATTACAAATGGATATGTAAAGGATATTCATGACTTTTTAAAAGTCGGCGATACAGTAGAAGTAAAAGTACTTTCAATTGATGAAGAACACAGAAAAATGAGTTTATCGTTAAAAGCGGCGAAAAGAAAACAAGGACGGATTCTTATACCGAATCCATCTAAGGACGGATTTAATACGCTGCGAGAAAAGCTAACAGAATGGATTGAAGAGTCCGAGTTAACAAAGTAAAAGAGGAACGCATATGAGCGTTCCTCTTTTACTTTTTCTTATGATATATATTTGCAAATATGATTGCATGCAATCATATTCGTATGTCGGAGGTGGAGTAAGGACATACTGACTAGCGAATTTCGTTCGTTTCTGGGTGAGTGCCAAGATTTTCTGATGGTTTAAAGAGTAAACCAAGATTGATAAGCCCAGAAATACCGACGATGCCGTAAATAATACGTGAAAGAGCTGAGTTTTGTCCACCGAAAATGGCTGCCACTAAGTCAAACTGGAAGAACCCGATTAGTCCCCAGTTCACAGCGCCAATTACAGTAAAGACTAATGCGATACGTTGTAGTGTACTCATGAAAAAGCCCCCCCTTAATTGTGAAGCATGAGCAAGCGATGAGTTAATTAACTCTTTTATAGAATGGTGTAGTTATGTTGTTTTTATACATAAAAAATATAAGAAAAAGGATGTATATACATCTATACCGAAAAATGCGAATTTTTATGCAAAAAATGAACTTTTTCTAAAAAATATATATTGGTTACGTTTACAATGTTTGAATCGCTTGATTTACAACTTCAGTTTCGCTAAAGTGAATACAGAAATACATATCCATAATTGGAGGGAAAAAGATGAGTACACATGTAACGTTCGACTATTCTAAAGCGTTATCCTTCATCGGTGAACATGAAATCACTTATTTACGTGATGCAGTGAAAGTAACACATCACGCAATCCACGAAAAAACTGGAGCTGGGAACGATTTCCTTGGGTGGGTAGACCTTCCGCTTCAATATGACAAAGAAGAATTTGCTCGCATTCAAAAATGCGCAGAAAAAATTAAAACTGACTCTGACATTTTACTTGTTGTAGGTATTGGTGGTTCTTACTTAGGAGCACGTGCAGCAATCGAAATGTTAAACCATTCTTTCTACAATACACTTTCTAAAGAACAACGTAAAACTCCACAAGTGCTATTTGTTGGACAAAACATTAGCTCCACTTACATGAAAGATTTAATGGATGTATTAGAAGGTAAAGACTTCTCTATTAACGTTATTTCCAAATCAGGTACAACAACAGAGCCTGCACTAGCATTCCGTATTTTCCGTAAGTTATTAGAAGAGAAATATGGAAAAGAAGAGGCCCGCAAACGTATTTATGCAACGACAGATAAAGCACGTGGTGCATTAAAAACATTAGCTGATAACGAAGGTTACGAAACATTCGTTATTCCAGATGATGTTGGAGGACGTTTCTCTGTATTAACGCCAGTTGGTTTATTACCAATCGCAGTTAGTGGCTTAAATATTGAAGAAATGATGAAAGGTGCAGCTGCTGGTCATGGTGACTTCAGTGCATCAGAACTAGAAGAAAACCCAGCTTACCAATATGCGGTAGTTCGTAATGCGTTATACAATAAAGGAAAAACAATTGAAATGCTTGTTAACTATGAGCCAGCACTTCAATACTTCGCTGAATGGTGGAAACAGTTATTTGGTGAAAGTGAAGGAAAAGATCAAAAAGGTATTTTCCCATCTTCAGCTAACTTCTCAACTGACTTACACTCATTAGGTCAATATGTTCAAGAAGGTCGTCGTGACTTATTTGAAACAGTTCTGAAAGTAGGTAAATCTACACATGAACTAACAATCGAATCAGAAGAAAACGATTTAGATGGATTAAACTACCTTGCTGGTGAAACTGTAGACTTCGTAAACACAAAAGCATACGAAGGTACATTACTTGCACATAGCGATGGTGGAGTACCGAACTTAATCGTAAATATCCCTGAATTAAATGAGTACACATTCGGTTACCTTGTATACTTCTTCGAAAAAGCATGTGCGATGAGCGGCTACTTATTAGGCGTAAATCCATTTGATCAGCCAGGAGTAGAAGCATACAAGAAAAACATGTTTGCTTTACTTGGTAAACCAGGATTTGAAGAGTTAAAAGCAGAATTAGAAGAGCGTTTAAAATAATAAAAAAGCGACCGGAATCCGGTCGCTTTTTTATTATTTTATCGAAAAGTCCATCAGTATATTCAAACTAGAGTGGGTATGCTAAAGAAAAAGACTAGGAGGGATGGGCTTGATTCCAATTCAATCAAATTTAGAAGGACGTACATATGCGTTATATAAGTTAGAAGAGATAATGAAGCCACTTGGATATAGCATTGGTGGCAATTGGGATTATGATAAAGGATGCTTTGATTATAAAATCGATGAAGAAGATGGCTATCAATTTCTGCGAGTGCCATTTACAGCAGTAGATGGAGAGCTAGATGTACCTGGTGTAATCGTTCGTCTTGGAACGCCGTATATTCTTTCGCACGTATATCAAGACGAACTAGATGATCATGTAAATACTCTAGCAGCCGGAACGAGCGGAATGGACCAATTTGCTGAGCCGAAAGATCCAGATGGAGAAGTGAAAAGAAAATATATCAATATTGGGAAAGTGCTCATGCAGGAACTAGAAAAACATTTTCTTAATGGTGAATAACGATCAGTATGTCGCTTTCAATGAGAACAAAGGAATGGACGGGATTGATCATATATTGTTCGTCGCGCTTTATACCTAGTAAGAGAATGTTTTGTTTTAAAAGGGTATAGCTACAATTTGCAAAAGTTTGTCCGGTGCAAGACGGAGGAAGCTCCATTAGTTGTAACTTATTATCAGAGATTTCATCGTAAAGTGAGAATAGTACGCCTGAAATGGAAGGAAATAAAAGAGAAGCGGTAAATACATAGCTCGTTAATTTATTTCCTTCTATAATTTCTGATGCACCAGCTCTCGTTGCATTTTGTATTTGTTCAGAAGTAAGAAGTTCAGCGATGCAGTAAATGTTTTGGTTGAGCCCTTTTGCAGTTAATATGTTTAAAATGGACTGTGTATCTGCTAAGCTTTCATTTTTTTCTTTATCAGCTGTTATTAATATAGTGTGAGCTGTTGTAATATTAGCTTTTAATAAAGTTTGATCGTGATGGGGGCACCCCTTTATAAACTCTAAATGATGAAATGGTTTTGGAAGTAAAGAAAGTGTTTCATCAATTAAAACGATATCAAGGTTCGGTTGTAAAACGTGCATTTGTTTTACAACGTGTTTTGCCCGTTCATTCCAGCCGACAATAATCATATGACCATTAGAAGTTGCAGCTTCTTCTCCTTTAACCTTCATATATTGTTTATTAATCATATCAGTAGCGAACAACACCATATAATAAGAACAAAATCCGGTTCCAAATAAAATAATACCCATACCGATAAGTTTACCCATCGTTGTATGCGGGGCAAAGTCACCGTAGCCAACGGTGAAAATTGTAACGATTGACCACCAAACTCCATCAAACCATGTAGTGAAGTGCGATGGTTCTAATCTATGTATAAGAAAGCCGGAAAAAGCAGTAAGTACAACAATAAAGAAAATTAAACGAAAAATAATGGAATCACGAAATGTATCTACTAAATTCGGACGGGATTTCAAACTCTTATTCCTCCTTACTTTGCAGGGCTACATTCATTGTTACCATTATAGAAAAAAGAAAAACTCTCTAATTTAAAAGAGAGTTTGTTTTACGTTACATACTTTCCACTTCAGTTTGTTGAACACTTTCAAGATGCTGGAGGGCGTAGTAAACATCAGCGGTATGTCTTTTTTGATCGATACATAATTTTAAATGTAAATAGTGTGAGCCATTTTCTAATGTTTTTAGCTTCATGTTCTTAACTTTTATATCCATTTCTTTTATTTCTTCAATTACAATTGGGATATTGTCCATATTTCGCACAACAAGTTTTACTGCGATATCACGTTGGCGAAATGATCTTGGTCCTATAAACTTCATTGTTAGTGGTATAAGTTCAACACTAATCATAAGGAAACACATCCCGAAAATTGCTTCTATATAGAATCCGGCCCCAACAGCAATACCGATACCAGAAGCACCCCAAATCATAGCGGCAGTCGTTAACCCTGCAATACTATCATTTCCTCTACGTAAAATAACACCGGCCCCTAAAAAACCGATTCCTGATACAATTTGAGCAGCAAGTCGAAGGGGATCCATATTCATATGATCAGTATGTGGTAAATTGTAAGCTGCTTTAATAGAAACAATCGTCAGGAGGCAACTAATAATAGAAATCACTAAACAAGTTTTTAAACCAAGTGGTTTCCGTTTTAATTCGCGCTCTAAACCGATGGCGAATCCTAAAATAGCCGAGAGACCTAGTTTGATTAATAAATCGGTATAGTCCATATGTATTCCTCCTTGTATGATATGGTATATGAATAAAACATTTATTATAGAAAGAAATGTTTTTGGGTAGAGTGACTTTATATAGAATATATGTAGGAATCTCGTAGAAATGAAAGAGATATTTCGTTTAAGTATATGATATTAAAAAAGAAATGTAGTTAATTTAAAAAAAGTTTTCAAAAGGTGTTGCATTTCATTTTTTACCATGATATATTAATAACCGTCGCTGATGCGGAAACGCAGAAAACGACAAAAAAGAAATTGAAAAACTTAGTTGACATCGAAAAACGAAGATGTTAACATAAGGAAGTCGCAAATGAGCGGCCAAGTAGTTCTTTGAAAACTGAACGAAACAAACAACGTGAAACGTCAATTTTTATTTTAGATGCTAGACAAACTAACTTTATTGGAGAGTTTGATCCT
>NZ_JBYTEA010000001.1:978226-1106626 GCF_058791995.1 Bacillus sp. EB106-04-02-XG92 | reverse complement strand
TTCCCATACCGAACACGGAAGTTAAGCTCTCTAGCGCCGATGGTAGTTGGGACCTTGTCCCTGTGAGAGTAGGACGTTGCCAGGCAAATGGAGGATTAGCTCAGCTGGGAGAGCACCTGCCTTACAAGCAGGGGGTCGGCGGTTCGATCCCGTCATCCTCCACCATTTAGCCGACTTAGCTCAATTGGTAGAGCAACTGACTTGTAATCAGTAGGTTGGGGGTTCAAGTCCTCTAGTCGGCACCAGAAATCATGGCGGTTGTGGCGAAGTGGTTAACGCACCGGATTGTGGCTCCGGCATTCGTGGGTTCGATTCCCATCAGTCGCCCCATTTTTTCTTTAAATCATTAATATGCGGGTGTGGCGGAATTGGCAGACGCACTAGACTTAGGATCTAGCGCCTTTGGCGTGGGGGTTCGACTCCCTTCACCCGCACTTTTAATAAAATAACTCATACATGTCTTGCGGAAGTAGTTCAGTGGTAGAATACAACCTTGCCAAGGTTGGGGTCGCGGGTTCGAATCCCGTCTTCCGCTCCAATTTTCAATATGACATGCCGGGGTGGCGGAACAGGCAGACGCACAGGACTTAAAATCCTGCGGTGGGTGACCACCGTGCGGGTTCGACCCCCGCCCTCGGCACCATATGCGCCCGTAGCTCAATTGGATAGAGCGTTTGACTACGGATCAAGAGGTTAGGGGTTCGACTCCTCTCGGGCGCGCTTTTATTAACGGGAAGTGGCTCAGCTTGGTAGAGCACCTGGTTTGGGACCAGGGGGTCGCAGGTTCAAATCCTGTCTTCCCGATTTTCCCAAAAACATGGGGCCTTAGCTCAGCTGGGAGAGCGCCTGCCTTGCACGCAGGAGGTCAGCGGTTCGATCCCGCTAGGCTCCACTTATTTTAATATCATTTATGGCGGTGTAGCTCAGCTGGCTAGAGCGTACGGTTCATACCCGTGAGGTCGGGGGTTCGATCCCCTCCGCCGCTACCATAAAGGACCTTTAGCTCAGCTGGTTAGAGCAGACGGCTCATAACCGTCCGGTCGTAGGTTCGAGTCCTACAAGGTCCACCATTAGACGTTTCTATCTCGGAGGTATACCCAAGTTCGGCTGAAGGGATCGGTCTTGAAAACCGACAGGCGGCGAGAGTCGCGCGGGGGTTCGAATCCCTCTACCTCCTCCATTTTTTCTAAAGTAAATATTTTATCATCGCGGGGTGGAGCAGCACGGTAGCTCGTCGGGCTCATAACCCGAAGGTCGCAGGTTCAAATCCTGTCCCCGCAACCAAATGGTCCCGTGGTGTAGTGGTTAACATGCCTGCCTGTCACGCAGGAGATCGCCGGTTCGACCCCGGTCGGGACCGCCATTTTTACATAAAGGCTCGGTAGCTCAGTCGGTAGAGCAGAGGACTGAAAATCCTCGTGTCGGCGGTTCGATTCCGTCCCGAGCCACCATTTTGAAATCATGAGCCGACTTAGCTCAATTGGTAGAGCAACTGACTTGTAATCAGTAGGTTGGGGGTTCAAGTCCTCTAGTCGGCACCACTTTCAAAATGAGCCATTAGCTCAGTTGGTAGAGCATCTGACTTTTAATCAGAGGGTCGAAGGTTCGAGTCCTTCATGGCTCACCATTTACAATTTAATGCGGGTGTAGTTTAGTGGTAAAACAAGAGCCTTCCAAGCTCTGGTCGAGAGTTCGATTCTCTTCACCCGCTTTCAATTATGGGCCTATAGCTCAGCTGGTTAGAGCGCACGCCTGATAAGCGTGAGGTCGATGGTTCGAGTCCATTTAGGCCCACCATAATTGTTCCGCAGTAGCTCAGTGGTAGAGCTATCGGCTGTTAACCGATCGGTCGTAGGTTCGAGTCCTACCTGCGGAGCCATATTATAGAGAAGTACCCAAGTGGCTCAAGGGGCTCCCCTGCTAAGGGAGTAGATCGCTAACGCGGTGCGAGGGTTCGAATCCCTTCTTCTCTGCCAGTAACTGGCCCGTTGGTCAAGTGGTTAAGACACCGCCCTTTCACGGCGGTAACACGGGTTCGAATCCCGTACGGGTCATACTAAAAGAGATAGCATAATCTGCTATCTCTTTTTTGTTGTATAAAAGTGGACTTTAGATAGTCTGCTTTTTTTTGATTTCTTGTGTCTTTAGTGCTTGATATTAATCATTGCAATAAATCGTAGAAGATTTATGTCTATGCACTTATTTTTGCAACCTTTTTATTCTCTCATTCGACTATATTAGTAAAGGGAGGAAGAAATAAAAATGGACATTGCCTATTTAGTAAAACAAGCAACAAGAGGAAATGATCAAGCATTTGAACAACTCATTACTTTTGTTCGCCCAAAATTATATCGAACAGCCTATTCTTATGTAAGAAATGAACAAGATGCACTGGATATATACCAAGAAACAATTTATGAAGCATATCTTTCACTGAGAAAATTAAAAAAGCCCGAGAAATTTCAAAGTTGGATTATCAAAATTCTTGTTTTTAAATCCATTGATTTTGTAAGAAAATCTTCTAGACAATTTGTTGCGAATGATGAAATATTTGCTAATTTATGTACAGAAGAGAGCATGAATACATTAGAACAATCATTGGATTTAACCGAGGCATTTAATTTCTTAGATCCTACTTACAAAACTATTATTTTATTAAGGTATTATCACGATTTATCTATTAAGGAAATTGCTGAGGTTCTTAATTCTCCAGAAGGAACGGTAAAATCTCAATTACATCGAGCAAAGCAAGCCTTACGCCCCATTTTAAAGGAGGGATATAGCTATGAATAAAGATGAATTTAATCACCATATCAATGATATTCCTATACCAGAAGACCGGTTAATTCAAAGAGAAAAAACAGCGATGCTTCAAGCTAAGAAAAATCAATACCGTAGAAAAAAAACAATCAAGTATTCTAGTCTTGTTGCTTGTGGAATATGTGTTTCTCTCTTAGGTTTTGGATTCATTTCTCCTACTATGGCAAAGACATTATCGAGTGTTCCAGTTATAGGCCCGATTTATGCACAATTTAATAATATTGCTTCTGATAAAATTGAAAAGGATGAGCTTGCTACATCAATTGAGAGACAAGATAACCATAGTGGTTTAACGATGAATGTGAAAGAAGCTGTTTACGATGGTGGACGTTTAGTAATCACAGTGGAATACAAAGGAGAAAATACTATTTCCAATAGTAATGAAGAGAAAGCTGGACTTAGTTATGTAACCATTAATGGGAAAGAAGTCAGATCCGCAATTGGTTCTACTTCACAGAAGTCAAAAGGACGAAACACCGTTATTGAGCAGCATGAATTCACTCTGGCTAATTACGGTGAATTTGGTGATAAAATTGATGTTTCCGTCCATGGGGAAGATTTATTTGGAAAAACAGGAACATGGAACGTAGCATTTCCTCTTACAAAAGTTGAAGGTGAGATTCGTAAATTTACTCCTAATATAAAAACATTAACGAAAGATAATCTCTATGCATTAACAGTAGATCAAATAACCTTTTCTTCACTTTCAACGAGGATTGATTTGACCTTTGATTATCCCAAAGAAATGGAAGCTAATGATAGCTGGCCAGCACTTGATTATACTGTCACTGATGATAAAGGAAAAATCTACGAGGGGGTTAGCTTGCAAGTTGGTAGCACGGGACTATACGGACACCATGTTGTTTTAGCTCTTCCACCGATGGATAATCCTCCAAAATCCTTAACAATTGAGCCCGCGTATCTTAGTGGTCTAAATGATACATTAAAAAATGGAGGTGCTGAAGATTTGAAAACGACAGTGTTGCTGCAATAATTGAAGGGCTTGGCTAGGTTTCCATGTCTATTGAATGTTAATAAGTGATCGTATGTTAACTTGAAGTGTATGGAAAAAACATTGCTATCCAGCTAAGATAAATTTGTATCCATATAATCAAAAAACGCTATTCTGTTGTAGAAATATACAGAAAGGATGCGTTTTTTATACTATTATCGTTGTCGGGTTTTGTCGGTAAGTCGATATATTGCAAAAATCGCTGATATAATTTGAGTTACGGTCGATAAATTTCAAAAATCGCTGATATATTTGGAGTTACAGTCGATATAATTTCACTTACCGACAAAAACTATAAGAAAACCTCTTTCACAATCTAAAGAAAACGCCTCCATTGAGATTGATTTCATACTTGATTTAATAACTTTACACTCTATGTGAAAAAGTTCACAAATAGGTCATAATTTGTGAACTTTTTCACAATAATACGTGCTACAATATGAATGTAAAGAAGTTAAACAACATTAAATTAGTATTTTAATTAATTACTTAAACAATCATAAAAAAATATATGTGAACAATAGAGAGGGGAAATTAACATGAAAAAAGGTATCAATCGTGTAGTATTAGTAGGAACTGGAGCTGTAGGTTGTAGTTACGCTTACTCAATGATCAACCAAGGTGTAGCTGAAGAATTCGTATTAGTAGATGTTAATGAAGCAAAAGCAGAAGGAGAAGCAATGGACTTAAGCCATGCAGTACCATTCTCTCCAGCAGCAACAAAAGTTTGGAGCGGTAGCTATGCAGATTGTAAAGATGCAGATTTAGTTGTTATCACTGCTGGATTACCACAAAAGCCAGGTGAAACTCGTTTAGACTTGGTTGAGAAAAATACAAAGATCTTTAAACAAATCGTTCGCGGTATTATGGATAGCGGATTCGATGGAATCTTCTTAATCGCAACAAACCCAGTTGACATTCTAACTTATGTAACTTGGAAAGAATCTGGTTTACCAAAAGAGCGCGTAATCGGTTCAGGTACTACTTTAGACTCTGCTCGTTTCCGTTACATGTTAGGTGACTACTTAGATGTAGATCCACGTAACGTTCATGCTTACATCGTTGGTGAGCACGGTGACACTGAACTTCCAGTATGGAGCCACGCTACTGTAGGTGTACAAAAACTAGAAACAATTTTAGCTAACAACGAGCAGTACAAACAAGAAGACTTAGATAAAATCTTCGAAAATGTACGTGATGCAGCTTACCATATCATCGAACGTAAAGGTGCAACTTACTACGGAATCGGTATGTCACTACTTCGTGTAACTAAAGCAATCTTAAGCAACGAGAACAGCGTATTAACTGTATCTGCATACCTTGAAGGTCAATACGGTGAGAAAGATGCTTACGTAGGTGTTCCAGCTGTTATTAACCGCCAAGGTGTACGTGAAATCGTAGAACTTGAGTTAAATGAAGAAGAAAAAGCGAAATTCGCTCATTCTGTAAAAGTATTAAAAGAAACAATGGCACCAGTACTATAATAATTGCTAAATAATTCAGAGGCAGGAAACTGCTTCCTACCTCTGAGTTTTTATATAATTTAATATAAATTCCTTTTCCGGTTTCCCTTGTATATCCCCAATATACCCCTTTTGCTGGATCAGGGTCGTTTATAGAAAAGAGCACTCTACTTTATATAGAGTGCTCTTTATGATTATTTTTTAGGCGTTAATCCTAATTTCTTTAAAATATCTGCAAGTGTACCACTTTTTGATTTTTCAACAGGTGTTTGTGATTTAGATGCATCCGGTCCTTTTTTCAAGAAGTTCTTTTCAACGAAGCGAATATCTTTTTCGTCGACAATGCCATCTTTGTTAAGGTCGCCGTCTTTTACAGATAGTCCTTTTTTACCATAGTTGCTAGCGATAATTTCTGCATCTTTTATATCAATTACTTTATCTCCATTTACATCACCGGCAAGGTTTTCATCAAGGCGTGCATAATAATATTGGCCAAGCAGCTTACCATCTTTTTAAGTACTTAAACTCGTTGTTGAACAGCTTGAAATGAGTTACTAGATGCTTCAGAATTACTGAAATAGGCGAATACACCGCCGAATGTAAGGGATAAGCCGAGCCTTGCTTTGACAACTCCCATTCCAACCTTTTGTTTTGATGACATAAGAAAGCCCCCTAATTTAATTTTTATCAAACTTTCGCTTGGCACATGGATAAAGTAAACATAGTGTTTCAGTATGAATTATATTTGCGGAAGTTCAATGTTCTTTATTGAGAACGAGTATGTGCTTATGAATTTTCCATTCCAATAAAATTGTGACGAAAAATGTTGAGAAACATTTTTTTATGACAGATTATTTTGTTACGATTTTAAGTGATACATAACGTGAAAAATAGGATAAATCTAATAAAATAAATGTTGAGAAATAAATAATAGGATGAAAGCCTAATAGAAAATGAAGCGTTTTCAATGAATATTCGTCAAAATTCGATATTTTATATGGTAAATGTGAGCATTTTAAGCGAAATTAAAGAAAAATACGTATATTTTTAAAAAAATAACAAGGATATTTAAGTTTTTCGCAGAATTATTAAAGTATAAAAAATTCTGTCATCTTAGTGAGGTGAGCATATTGAGTGTAATAAATTGTGAAGAAGTGAAACGAGATGAGTTTCATACAGAAAAGTACTATGACAGTTATAACATCTTTGGTGCACATGTTGTGACGGAAGATGAGATGCGAGGTGTACGATTTACAGTATGGGCTCCTCATGCGAAAGCAATGAGTGTTGTTGGAGATTTTAATGAATGGGATTATGAGCAACATAAGATGCTACAAGTGACAGAAGAAGGAATTTGGTCCTTGTTTATACCGCATATTGAAGAAAAGGAAATATATAAATATGCGATTGAAACGATGGCTGGTGACGTCATTTTTAAGGCGGATCCGTATGCTGTATATGCAGAAGTAAGACCGAATACGGCATCTGTAGTTTTTGATATAAAGGGATACGAATGGAATGATAAAAACTGGAGTCGTAAGAAAAAGAAAAAATCGGTTTATAAAGAAGCGATGACAGTTTATGAATTACATTTCGGTTCTTGGAAAAAGAAAGAAGACGGAACACTGTATTCTTACAGGGAAATGGCAGAAGAACTCATTCCTTATGTGGTAGAACATCAATTTACACATATTGAAATTATGCCACTTGTTGAGCATCCATATGATCGTTCTTGGGGATACCAAGGGACGGGATATTATGCCGCGACGAGTAGATTCGGCACGCCACATGATTTGATGCATTTTGTCGATGAATGTCATAAATATGGAATCGGTGTCATTTTAGATTGGGTGCCGGGGCATTTTTGTAAAGATGCTCACGGTTTATATTTGTTTGATGGGACACCGACTTATGAATATAAAGATAAAGATGTGCAAGAAAATCCAGTATGGGGAACTGTCAATTTTGATTTAGGAAAGAGAGAAGTACGTAATTTCTTAATCTCAAATGCGTTATTTTGGATGAGATATTTCCACATTGATGGTTTCAGGGTGGATGCCGTTGCAAACATGCTGTACTGGAATAAAGAAGGACAGGAGCAAAGTAATGAGCACGCTGTTTCATTTTTACGAGAGTTAAATGAAGCGGTGTTTGCAGAAGATGAAGATTTTCTTATGACAGCAGAAGATTCAACAGCTTGGCCACTTGTAACAGCCCCAACGTATGAAGGTGGGCTTGGATTCAATTACAAATGGAATATGGGCTGGATGAATGATGTGCTGAAGTATATGGAATGTGCGCCTGAGTACAGGAAGTATATTCATGAAAAAATGACGTTTTCTTTAATATATGCTTACTCTGAAAATTTCATATTACCGCTTTCTCATGATGAAGTCGTTCATGGGAAAAAGTCGTTATTAAATAAAATGCCAGGAGAGTACTGGGATAAGTTTGCTCAACTTCGTTTATTATATGGATATTTCTTTACTCACCCAGGAAAGAAATTACTTTTCATGGGAGGAGAGTTTGGGCAGTTTGATGAGTGGAAAGACCTTGAAGATTTAGATTGGAATTTACATGATTTTGAAATGCATCGTTATATGCATGATTACTTTAAAGAGCTCATAGCATTGTATAAGCGCTCAAAACCACTTTGGCAGCTTGATCATTCGCCTGAAGGATTTCAGTGGATAGATGCTAATAATCATGAGCAAAGTATTTTCTCATTTATTCGCCAAGGGGATAAACAAGAAGATGCGTTAGTTGTCGTATGTAATTTTACGAAAGCTACATATGAAAACTATAAAGTAGGTGTACCAGATTTCGAGTATTATAACGAGATTTTAAATAGTGATGCTGAGCAATATGGAGGATCAGGGCAAGTAAATAAGAAACGTCTGAAGGCGATTCAAGAACCGTTTCATAATCAAGCAGCACATGTAGAAATTACAATTCCACCATTTGGCGTATCCATATTACGACCAGTGAAGACGAGAAAGGGGAGCAAAAAACAAGATGGCTCAAAAACAAAAGTGCGTAGCAATGTTACTAGCAGGGGGAAAAGGTAGTCGATTAAGTGCATTAACAAAAAATTTAGCCAAGCCAGCTGTTCCATTTGGTGGTAAATATCGCATTATCGATTTTACGCTAAGTAACTGTGCGAATTCTGGTATTGAAACGGTTGGGATTTTAACGCAATATCAACCACTTGAACTTCATAATTATATCGGAATCGGCAATGCATGGGATTTAGACCGAGTAAGCGGTGGAGTCACAGTATTACCTCCTTATGCGGAGTCTTCAGGTGTGAAGTGGTACACAGGTACGGCAAGTGCCATTTATCAAAACTTAAACTATTTAAGTCAGTACGAACCAGAGTACGTTCTTATTTTATCAGGCGACCATATTTATAAAATGGATTACAGTAAAATGCTAGATTACCATATTGAGAAGGAAGCGGATGTTTCCATTTCTGTTATTGAAGTACCTTGGGATGAAGCGAGTCGTTTCGGTATTATGAATACGAACGAAGAGATGGAGATTGTTGAATTTGAAGAGAAACCGCAATTTCCAAGAAGTAATCTTGCCTCAATGGGAATTTACATTTTTAACTGGGCCATTTTGAAAGAGTATTTAGAAATGGATGCAAGAAACCCTGAATCTAGTAATGATTTCGGAAAAGACGTACTTCCGCTTTTATTAGATGAAGGGAAGAAGTTAATGGCGTATCCGTTTGAAGGGTATTGGAAAGATGTTGGAACGGTGAAGAGCTTATGGGAAGCGAATATGGATTTACTACGTGATGAAACATCACTGAATTTAAACGATCGTAATTGGCGTATTTATTCTGTAAATCCAAACGAACCGCCTCAATATATTGCAGAGCAGGCAAAAGTAGAAGAATCACTTATTAACGAAGGGTGCGTCATTGAAGGGGACGTGAGGCATTCTGTATTATTCCAAGGGGTGACGGTGGAAGAAGGTAGTATGGTTATTGATTCTGTCGTTATGCCAGGAGCAAAGATTGGTAAAAATGTTGTAATTGAAAGAGCAATTGTTGGATCGGAAATGGTTATTGAAGATGGAACAATTATTCGTCCGGAAAAAAATGTTGACGATGTAGTACTCATTGCTGAAGGGAAATAGAAAAGGGGGATGAAATGAATGGGAGAAAAAATGTTAGGAATTATTAATGCAACGGGAAGTTTTCCTTCCTTAAAGAAAGTAACAGGGCATCGTTCACTAGCGGCGTTACCGTTTGGAGGCCGTTATCGACTCATTGATTTCATGCTTTCAAATATGGTGAATTCTAATATTCATAGTGTAGCGGTTTTTACAAGTCATAAAAACCGTTCGTTAATGGACCATGTTGGTTCAGGAAAACAGTGGGATTTAGATAGAAAAAGAGACGGACTGTTTTTATTCCCGCCAAATTGCCAATGTGACCAAGATGAATTTGGGTCTTTTGCGCATTTTAGAAGACATATTGATTATTTTCTGAGAGCTAGAGAAGAATACGTCGTTATTACGAATAGCCATCTCGTAATAGCATTAAATTTCCAGGCGGTGTTAGAGCGACATATACATACGGCAGCTGATATTACTGAAGTTTGCCATGAAGGGGTTTCGCTTCAAACATACGTGTTAAAGAAACAATTATTGTTAGATTTATTCGAGTCATATAAAGATATGGAGCAATATAGCTTATTCGATGTAGTGAGAGAAAAGCGCGGAAAATCACTGCATATTGCTACGTATGAGCATACAGGATATGTAGCAATTATTGATTCGATTGAAAGTTACTATAAACATAGCTTAGAAATTTTGAAACCTGCTATTTGGAAGCAAGTATTTAAGAAAGAAGCACCGATCTTTACGAAAGTAAAAGATGAACCACCAACTCGTTACTTAAAGGGTGCAGCCGTGAAAAATACAATGATTGCAAACGGCAGTATTATTGAAGGTGAAGTAGAAAATAGTGTTGTCTCCCGTTCTGTTAAAATCGGGAAAGGTTCAATTGTTCGTAATAGCATTATTATGCAAAAGAGCCAAATTGGAGATAACTGTATAATAGACGGTGTTATTATTGATAAAGACGTGAAAATTGGTGACGGTGTTGTACTAAAAGGAAACGCTGATGAGCCATACGTTGTAGAAAAAGGAAGCGTTCAAAACAGTACGATTAATAGTTATTCTTAAAAGAATCAGTGGGGGTCTTCCTCCACTGATTAAAGTTTTAATTCAAATGAAAACTCGAAGGGAGGAAGCTGCAAGGGAAGTAGTATAAGCTTTTCGTGCAGTGGGACAACAAGTGAATATTTTATTTGCAGTATCAGAATGTGTACCATTTGTTAAATCGGGAGGCTTAGCTGATGTGGCAGGTGCGCTCCCAAAAGAGCTAAAAAAATTAGGTGTGGACGTTCGCATTATACTCCCGAATTACAGTCTTATTCCGCAAAAATTAAGGGATGGATGTACGCTACATAAAGTAATTAACGTCCAGCTTGGGTGGAGAAATCAATATTGCGGAATTTTAAAAGGTGAGCAAGACGGGATTACGTATTACTTAATAGATAATGAATATTATTTTAAGAGGGATTCTCTATATGGACATTATGATGATGGAGAGCGTTTTTCTTATTTTTCGAAAGCAGTTTTAGAGTGTATTCCTCATCTTGATTTCGAAGTGGATGTTCTTCATAGTCACGATTGGCATACAGCTATGGTTAATTTTTTACTACGTGAAAAGTATCAAGATAACCCATTATATGAGCATATTAAAACGGTATATACAATTCATAACTTGCAGTTCCAAGGTGTATTTCCTCCTGAAGTGATGTACGACTTGTTAGAACTTGGTGATGAATATTTCCATAGTGAGCAGTTAGAGTTTTATGGAAATGTGAACTTTATGAAGGGCGGTATTATCGCTTCTGATCAAATTACAGCGGTTAGCCCGACATATAAAGAAGAAATTCAATATGAATTTTTCGGTGAGAAGTTAGATGGGTTGTTACGAAAATATAATGATAAGCTTAGCGGCATTGTAAATGGAATTGATACGAGCGTATATAATCCAGAAACGGATTCGTATATTACTGCTCAGTACGATGCAGATTCATTATATGAAAAGAGTGAAAATAAACGCGCCTTGCAGCGTTATTTTGGTTTGCCAGAAAAAGAAGATACACCGATTATTTCAATGGTAACGAGATTAACGAAGCAAAAAGGTCTTGATTTAGTACGTACTGTATTCCGAGAAATAATGGAGGAAGATGTACAATGTATTATTTTAGGATCAGGTGATTCGGAGTATGAGCAATTCTTTGAGTGGATGGCATACGAGTATCCAGAGAAGGTAAAAGTATATATCGGTTTTAATGAAGAATTAGCTCACCAAGTATATGCGGGAAGTGATTTATTCTTAATGCCATCACTATTTGAACCGTGTGGACTTGGACAACTTATCGCATTAGCGTACGGTACGATTCCGATAGTAAGAGAGACAGGCGGATTAAATGATACGGTACAATCTTATGACGAAGAAACTGGAGAAGGAAATGGTTTCAGTTTCACGAACTTTAATGCACATGACATGTTGCACACGGTTCTTCGTGCAATTGAATTTTATCATGATAAACCGGTATGGGAGCAACTTGTAAAGCAAGCGATGACTGAAGATTATAGCTGGGAGAAGTCAGCTCTTGCTTATAAGAAATTGTATAAAAGTCTCATGGAATAACATGTAGGTGGTGAAGAAATGTTTACTCATGTTGAAAGTTTCAAATCAGCTTTTCTAGAAAAGTTAGAGACGATGTATGGTAAAAGTTTCAAAGACTCTACAACACGTGATCAATACAATACGCTTGGGTACATGGTGCGTGAGTATATGAATAGTCAATGGATTGCAACGAATGAAAGCTATCGGTCTGGAGAGCGAAAGCAAATGTATTACTTATCCATTGAATTTTTACTTGGGCGTTTGCTTGGAAGTAACATATTAAATTTAGGCATCAGGGATGTATGTGAGCAAGGACTTTCTGAGCTGGGGATTTCGTTGCAAGAATTAGAAGAGGTGGAAGCAGATGCAGGTCTTGGAAATGGTGGTCTTGGACGATTAGCAGCCTGTTTCCTTGACTCACTAGCATCGTTAAACTTACCAGGTCATGGGTGTGGCATTCGTTACAAACACGGCTTATTTGATCAAAAGATTGTTGATGGTTATCAAGTTGAATTTCCAGAACAGTGGCTTCTTCATGAAAATGTATGGGAAGTAAGAAGGCATGATCAAGCTGTAGAAGTAAGTTATTTCGGCAATGTGGAACCGCTATACATTGATGGACGTTTAGAGTTTAGGCATACGAATGCAGAAGTGATTATGGCAGTACCATATGACGTTCCAGTAGTAGGTTACGAGACGAGTACTGTAAATACACTTAGACTTTGGAATGCTGAACCAGTTCCTTTCCCGCAAAATTGCAAAGATATTTTGAAATATAAGCGTGAAACAGAGGCGGTATCGGAGTTTTTATATCCAGATGATACGCATGATGAAGGGAAAATACTTCGTTTGAAACAACAGTATTTCCTCGTATCCGCAAGTTTGCAAAATATCGTTCGTATGCATAGAGAAAGATATGGTGACCTTCGTCAATTACATGAGAAAATTGCAATTCATATTAATGATACACATCCAGTTTTGGCGATTCCAGAACTGATGCGTATTTTATTAGATGAAGAAAAATTAGCATGGGAAGAAGCTTGGCACATAACGACGCAAACGATTTCTTATACGAATCATACGACGTTATCAGAAGCACTTGAGAAGTGGCCAATTCACATTTTTAAACCGTTATTACCGAGAATTTATATGATTATTGAAGAGATTAATGAACGTTTCTGTCATGAACTTTGGGAACGTTATCCGTATGAATGGCATCGTATTGAAGAGATGGCGATTATTGCACATGATCTTGTGAAGATGGCGCATTTAGCAATTGTCGGTAGCCATAGTGTAAACGGTGTAGCAAAAATTCATACAGAAATTTTAAAGCAACGTGAAATGCGATTGTTTTATGAGTTTTATCCAGATAAGTTTAATAATAAAACGAATGGAATCGCTCATAGACGCTGGTTAATGAAGGCGAATCCGCAGCTGACAAACCTTATTTCAGAGGCGATTGGAACAGAGTGGAAGAAAGAACCGATTAAGCTTCAAGAGCTACAATTAGTTCAATACGATGCGAGTTTCCAAGAGAAATTTGCAGAGGTAAAACAAGAGCGTAAAGAGATTTTAGCGGCGCGTATTCATAATAAAATGGGCATTACAATTGATCCTAATTCTATTTTTGATGTGCAAGTAAAAAGACTGCATGCTTACAAACGACAATTATTAAATGTTCTTCATATTTTATATTTGTATAACCGTTTGAAAGAGGATGCTAGTTTTACATTTTATCCGCGTACTTTTATTTTTGGAGCGAAAGCATCACCTGGCTATTATTATGCGAAAAAAATTATTAAATTAATTAATGAACTCGCAAGAAAAGTAAATAATGATCCGTACGTAAGCCAATATATGAAAGTTATCTTTCTAGAAAACTATCGAGTGTCTGTAGCGGAAGATATATTCCCAGCGGCCGATGTAAGTGAACAAATTTCAACTGCGAGTAAAGAAGCATCGGGAACAGGGAATATGAAATTTATGATGAATGGTGCGATTACACTCGGCACGCTAGACGGAGCTAATATTGAAATAAAAGACAGGGTCGGTGATGATAACTGTTTCATTTTCGGCTTAACGGCCGATGAGGTGCTTCATTACTATCAAAATGGTGGATATCGTGCAAGTGATTATTATCATCACAATGGGCACATTAAAAAAGTAGTAGATCAGTTAACGAATGGTTTCTTTGCACAGTCGGGAGCTGAATTTGAAGCGATTTACGATTCTCTCGTTATTCAAAATGATGAATATTTCGTTCTGCGAGATTTTGGTCCATATGCGGAAAGACAAGAAGCTGTTGGTAGAGCCTATGAAAACCGGACGAAGTGGTTAGAAATGTCGATTTTAAATATTGCACAATCTGGTCACTTTGCAAGCGATCGAACGATTTTACAGTATAGTAATGAGATTTGGGGTATTGGTAATGCGGTTACGCAGTATTAAGTGAAAGTCCCTTTTGAAGGGGCTTTTCTTTATGAAGTTGAAGTGGGGTGAATGATGTATGGGAGATATGTGTGAGGAACTTGATTTAAAAACAGATAGATTACTATTAACGAAGATACAGTATTCACATGTAGATGATTTGTTTGAAGTGTATTCGAATCCAGAAGCAGCCATATATGTACCTAGGGACGTACATAAAACGAAAGAGGAAACGCATAGTTTACTAGAAAATATGCTTGCAACGATACAGGAAGGTAAAGCTATTATCTGGTCTATTGTGCTGAAGGATACTCAAAAAGTGATTGGGACGTGTGGAATATGGCTCATGCCGCATAATAGTGCATCGATCGGAGCTGTAATTAGCCCAGCGTATTGGGGGAAAGGACTTATTGTTGAAGCTTTCGAAGAACTCATTGAAATAGGCTTTCAGGAGCTGAATATAAACCGTATGGAAGGAAGATGTGATGCGGAGAATATAGCTTCTGAACGTGTGATGCAAAAGTTAAAAATGGTATATGAAGGCACATTGAGACAAAGTGTAAAAGTGAATAAAGCGTATAGAGATGCGAAAGTGTATTCACTTTTAAAAGAAGAATATAATTACTTAAAAAACCGAGCTTAATCTCATTAAGCTCGGTTTCTCTTTTTTGCTTAAGAAAGAAATGGGATAGCGGTATAGATTATACCTGTTCCACCATATTCTCCTGTCGCAAAGTATGAAAATGTAAAGAAACCTGTAAACGTAAAAATTACAATGAGAAAAAGTGCAAAGATAAATTTTAGCATGTAAGGTCCCCTCATCCAAAAATAACTTCATATATTATTATAGTATAAGGATATAAGGTTTCCAATCATTACCTGGTTAAAAATGAGAAGTCAGACATGTTTTGTATGTTGTCATGGCATGATTATTTGTAATAGATTTTGTATTTTTTGTAAATGTCATGTTGTGATGAACGTGTGCATATTCCCAGTCTTGTTCATTAAAATGGACATTGCGAGGAGGGAGAAGAGGGACGACATCAAATAAATTAACGAAGCGAAAGCTACTAGCTACTTGTAGTTTATAATAATTCCGAAAGGCGATATCTCCTACTTTTGGAGAGGCAAATGTGTAAAGACCGTACTGCGCAAATGCGGTGTTGATACGCGCATCAAGTATATGTAGTGTAGCGAGTGCACCGCCTAAGCTATGACCGGTTGCAAGAAGTTTTTTATGGGCTGGTAGTGATACGAGCATATCCATAATAGAATCCCGGCAAGATTCATAAATGGAAAGAAAGCCGTTATGGACATTTCCGCTATTCAAAGCATATGGATATGGTTTTTGATTGACGAGTGAATCGATAATCCAGTCTGTATCAGTTTGTGTCCCGCGAAAAGCTACAATAATGGTATCCTCAGATTCTAGTATGAACCCGAACCATTCTGTCGTTTGAATGGTTTTTCCTTGAAAGCCTTGTACATATTGAAAACCATCTGGTATTTCAAAAATCCCATTTTGTTTATATTGTTCATACGTTAATTCACAACAGGAAGCTAACAGTATGGCAGTATCTTTATCAAAGGATAAAGGAGTACGCATGAAGGAAGCCCTCCTTACGAAAAGGTATAGTTCAATATATGCAGTGAGGGACTTGATTCATTCTTTTGGAGTAGGGGAATAGTTTGTATGCTTATTTAAATCAGTGGATGAAAGTATATCGGCTTATGGGCGAATTATGCAAAAATAAAACAGCGCCCCATAAGGGCACTGTTTATTCTTTTCCATCTAATAAACGACCAAGTCCACCTAATACACTACCTTCACCGCTGCTTTGCGCTGCTGGGCTTGTCAGGCGTGCTGCTAAGCGGCTCAGTGTTAAGGACTGAATCCAAACTGTTCCAGGCCCTTCTAACGTTGCGAAGAATAAACCTTCGCCGCCAAATAGAGCTGTTTTTACTTTTCCAACGAACTCAACATCGTAGTTAACATCTTTTGTCATGGCAACGAGACAACCTGTATCGATGCGAAGTTTTTCGCCAGGTTTTAGTTCACGCTTATATACAGTTCCGCCTGCATGCATGAAAGCAAGTCCATCACCTTCGAGTTTTTGCATGATGAAACCTTCACCGCCGAAGAAACCAGTTCCGATTTTTTTCGTAAACTCGATTCCGATAGAAACGCCTTTTGCTGCACAAAGAAACGCGTCTTTTTGACAAACTACTTTTCCTTGATATTCTGTTAAATCTACAGGAACAATTTTACCTGGATAAGGGGCAGCAAATGATACGTGGCGCTTGCCGTGACCTGTATTTGTAAATACAGTCATAAACATGCTTTCACCTGTAACGAGACGCTTACCAGCGCCCATTAATTTTCCGAATAAACCTCCAGATGGGCCAGAACCATCACCGAAGATTGTTTCCATTTCGATGTAATCTTCCATCATCATCATTGCGCCAGCTTCTGCAATCACGCTTTCTTCTGGATCTAACTCAATTTCAACAAACTGCATATCATCGCCGTATAACTTATACTCGATTTCGTGTGCTCTCATTTTTTTCACCTCGTATGTAATAGATACTTATATTGTACAGAATTTAACAGGATTAGAATACTTTAGTTTTGTTAATTTTTAAATAAAGTGGGGGCATCGAAACTGATTATCAGCTCCCACCAATTGAGCTGTCCGCAAATGGCGGGATAAAATATGAATATGGAAATTCAACATTATATTAAAATTATAAAAAAATGGTGGAATGAAAGTGTTCTCATTTGACGTTTTGGATATAGCGTGATATAGTGAAATCACTATTGAGCTACATAATGTGGTACGGAAATAAAGCACGTTGAATTAAAGGCTGTAAGCTTGTTATACATTCATGTCCTTTATATCCACCTTTTCATGTGGATTCATAGTTTCATTTTTATTTAGGAGGTACATGACATGCAAACAGGTAAAGTTAAATGGTTTAACAGCGAAAAAGGTTTCGGTTTCATCGAAGTTGAAGGTGGAGACGATGTATTCGTTCACTTCTCAGCTATTCAAGGTGACGGATTCAAAACTTTAGAAGAAGGTCAAGAAGTTTCTTTCGAAATCGTTGAAGGTAACCGTGGACCACAAGCTGCTAACGTTACAAAAAACTAATTAGCTAGCGATAAAAAGCATTCCGATTTTCGGAATGCTTTTTTTTATTCTTTAGAACTCGACTCATTTGAAGATAGTTCGCCCTTAAAGGTACGCTCTTCAAAGTCATCAAGCATTTGTTCATATTCTTCATGTTCTTCCGTAGCGAAAACTTGCGGATTTTTTCCATACATATCCGTACCGATAAAGTTTTCGAAGTCCTCTACGTAGCCTACATTTTCCTCACTATTTACGTACATGCCATTATAGTTTTTCGAATCTTGTCTTTCTAAATCGGATGGCGTTTCGGACGTTCCATAATTGGCAACATCTTGCCACGCATCTTCTGCATCGTACTCAACAGAACGATCTTCATCATGTTTATGGAAAGAAGGAGATAACACTTCTTCCTCAACTGGTCGTGTATTCATATTTAACTTACTTGTCGTGTGCTCGATGCATGTTGTAGCAGTCGGCATTGCTTCTAATCTTTCAAATGGAATTTCTTCGCCAGACACTTCGCAAATGCCGTACGTACCCGCTTCTATTTTTTGCAAGGCATGTTTCGTGTCCTCTAGCTGTTTATGCCAAAGTTCAATAAGCCCGAAATCTTTTTCTCGTTCATATAGCTCTGTTGCCATATCAGCTGGATGATTATCATAGCTAGATAATTCTCCAACAGAATCACGTTCAGATGCACGATCTTCATTTTCATGTGTTTGTATCGTTTGCTCTAGTTCTTGCTTTTGCTTTTCTAAAACGGATTTAAATTGATTTATTTGTTGTGGAGTTAACATAGTCGTCCACCTTCCTACAATTCAGTTTCTTTACATAGTATGAGCGTTGCGAGTAGGAATTATGAGCTGAAATTGGTATATGAAAAAGGAGCCGCGTTAGCAGCTCCTTTTTAAAGGAAATATCCAAGTAATAATCCAATTCCCATTAAGAGACCGAAGATTGTATTTGTTTTTGCTGTTGCAATCATCGCAGGTACCATTTCCATTGGAATGCTTTTGCCGATAAAGCCTTTCGTCGCTTTAAATGCTTTCGGTGCACTTAAAAATACGATAAGCATCCATGGTGATACGATGCCCACGATAATTAAAGCAATTGTCCAAATGTAGGAAACGATGAACATAGAAGCAAGTACACCAACCGCTCGCTCGCGTCCAACGAGAATTGCTAATGTTTTACGACCGTTTTCTTTATCGCCATCTAAGTCACGGATATTGTTAGCAAGTAAAATGGCACCAATCAAAATGGAGCTTGGAATAGATAGTAAAATGACTTCTGATGTTACAGTTCCAGTTTGAATAAAGAATGAAATTCCAATAATGATAACACCCATAAATAATCCGGCTGTTAACTCTCCAAATGGTGTATAGGCAATGGGAAGTGGACCACCCGTATAAAGGTAAGCAACGGCCATACAAACAAGACCGATTGCAGCAAGCCACCAGCTAGAATTCATACAAATATAAACACCTAATAGTATTGCGATGCCGAAAAATCCAAATGCTAAGTTAAGCACTGTTTTTGGCTGAATGCCATCGCGAACGATAGCGCCGCCGATACCAACTGAACCTTCGTGATCAAGTCCTCTTTTATAATCAAAGTATTCATTAAACATGTTTGTTGCTGCCTGAATGAGAAGACAAGCAAGAAGCATTATAAGGAAAAGAGGGAGATGTATTTGATTTATACCTCCGACCTGCATTGCATAGGCTGTTCCGATGAAAACAGGAACGAAAGCTGCTGTTAATGTATGGGGACGTAGTAAACTCCACCAAATGCGCCAGCCTGTTTGCTTACTTGGCTTTGGCGCCGTAGGAGAGGAATTCGTTTCGACGTTCATTTCCATGTTGAATCCTCCTTTGGTCACATATTGTACACAACTAAGTGTAGAAAAAGCATCATTTAGTGTCAACGTTTATTTTCTAGGAAGAGAAGGTGAATTTCTCAGAAATGCTAAACGTTGACAGGCCTTTCGTTTGAGGTGTATCTTAAAATCAAGCGTAATTATGACTATTTTTCGCCCATAGGGGGGAGACAATTGTGATTCAAACGAAACAAATAGGCTTGCAAGAAGTTCTTAGTGCGGCCATTAAGCGTGCAACTGATGAAAAAGTATTGGTTAGTTTTGTAAAACAAATAGACTGGATGGATCCGCTTCTGTTTTATGCAGCAGGTAAAAGGATTGCATTCGAAAATAGATGTTATTTTGCAGACCCAGCTCAGCATGTAATATTTGCTGGAATTGGTTCTGTTTTCACTATAGCAACTGCTTCTGACAAACGCTTTCAAACTGCACGTGACGAGTGGGATAAAGTAAAAGAGAAAGCATTTGTACAAAGAGAGAGATACGAGTTTGGAACAGGTCCTCTTTTATTTGGTGGATTTTCATTTGACCAAGAAAAAGAGAAAACGGACTTATGGAAAGAATTTGATGATACGACATTTTCACTACCAGCATTTTTATTAACTGTAAAAAATGAAAAAGCATGGTTAACGATGAATACATTCGTTTCAGCAACCGATTGTGCAGAAACTCTTTATAATGAAATTGTTTCTTTAGAAGAGAAAATTTTTGGGGAGAGTAAATGTGCACTAGAAGGATCGAAATTAACAGTTACTTCTAAAGTAGAAGTGGATCCGAAAGGCTGGATGAAGGCCATTGAGAAAGTGCAAGATGAAATGAAGCAGGGGAACGTGCAGAAGGTTGTATTAGCGAGGGAGTTAAAAGTAGAGATGGATCATCATATTGATTCTGCTCTCGTTTTAGAAGCACTCCGCATTGGGCAACCGGATTGTTACGTATTTTCTTTTGATTATAAAGGAGCATGCTTCTTAGGAGCGACGCCAGAGAGGTTAATTCGCAAAGAAGGTGAGAAGTTTACTTCGATGTGTCTTGCGGGTTCAACTGGTCATGGTCAATCTATAGAAGAAAGTAAGCGAAATAGTAATGCGCTTCTTCATGATGAAAAGAATTTAGCTGAACACGGTTATGTTGTGAACATGATTCGAGGAGTATTAAATGAGCACTGCGAATACGTTAATATTCCGGAAAGTCCAGGCTTATTAACAACGAAAAACTTAATTCATTTATATACGCCTGTAGAGGCAAAAGGCGATGCGAGTCTTTTAACAATGGTAGAAGAATTACATCCAACACCAGCTCTTGGCGGGACACCTCGTTTGGAAGCGATGAAACTAATTCGTGATGTTGAATTGTTAGACAGAGGATTATATGGCGCACCGATTGGCTGGATAGATGATGAAGGAAATGGTGAGTTTGCGGTTGCACTCCGCTGCGGGTTATTAAATGGCGAGAAAGCATCCTTATTTGCCGGTTGCGGGATTGTAATTGATTCAGTACCACAACTTGAATATGAAGAAACAAGTTTGAAGTTTAGACCGATGCTTGGTGCTTTGGAGGAATTAATGAAATGAACAATCATATAGAAGCATTATCATATTATTTAGGCGCGTTCGTGGATGAACTGACGCGTCTAAATGTATGTGATGTTGTCATTAGTCCAGGCTCACGGTCAACGCCGATTGCTCTACTAATGGAACAACACGAAGGAATGAACACATATTTACATGTAGATGAAAGATCAGCGGGATTTTTTGCGCTTGGTATTGCAAAAGCGAAAAAACGTCCTGTTGCATTATTATGTACGTCAGGAACGGCAGCAGCGAACTATTATCCAGCTGTATGTGAAGCTTTTCATTCGCGAGTGCCGCTTATCGTCTTAACAGCAGATAGGCCACATGAATTGAGAGACGTCGGTGCACCACAAGCGATGAATCAAATTAACTTATACGGTACATTTGTGAAGCGATTTACAGAGATGGCACTTCCAGAAGCGAGTGAAGCGATGTACCATTACGCTCGCATGACGACGCAGCGCACGATAGCAAGCGCACTTCTAGCGCCGCAAGGACCTGTTCATCTTAATTTTCCAGTTCGCGAACCGCTTATCCCGGACTTTTCATTAGAAAGTTTATGGGATAAAGGACGCGGGGAATATACAGGAGTAGTTCAGCAAGGGAACGTGATGATGCCGAGTGAATATGTAGATTCTCTTGTAGGGCGCCTTTCACATATGGAAAAGGGGCTTATTATTTGTGGAGATGATAGTCATTCAGAAATCGCAGCATTTGCAACGCAATTAGCTGAAAACACAGGATATCCAATATTAGCGGATCCACTTTCTAACATTCGTAGCGGACACCACGATAAAACGATGGTAATCGACTGTTACGATACATTTTTACGAAATGAGCTGTTAAAAGAAACGTGGAAGCCGGAAGTTATAATTCGTTTTGGTGGTATGCCTGTTTCAAAAGCATTAACGCAGTTCATCAAAAAACAAACGAAAGCTGTTCATATCGTTGTTGACGAATCTGGACAATGGAGAGATCCAGCTCTCGTTGCGACAGAAGTTGTTCAGGCAAGTGATATTGCATTTTGCAGTGCATTAATAGAAAAAATGCCAGTTATGAAAAAGAATGATTGGTCCCGGATGTGGCAACATATAAACGAAAAAACGAAGGAAACGCTTCGTGAAATGGAAACATATGAAACTGCATTTGAAGGAAAAGTTATTACAGATATTGTCCGCGTATTACCAGAAGGAGCAACGTTATTTGCGAGTAATAGTATGCCAATTCGTGATACAGATTCATTCTTCTTCACATCAGATAAAAATATTCAAGTGATGGCAAACCGCGGTGTGAATGGGATTGATGGCATCGTTTCAACAGCTTTAGGAGCGAGCATGATTTGCGATCCGCTCGTATTAGTGATCGGTGACTTATCATTCTATCACGATTTAAACGGATTATTAGCAGCAAAATTACACGAATTAAATATAACGATTGTCGTTGTAAATAATGACGGTGGCGGTATTTTCTCATTCTTACCACAGTATGAGAAGAAGGAACACTTCGAATCATTATTTGGTACTCCAATTGGGCTTGACTATGAGCATGTTGTTAAAATGTACGGTGGTTCATTTAGCCGGGTAAATGGTTGGGAGCAATTCCGAGAAGGGGTACAAAAAGGAACGACGACAAAAGGTTTACACGTTGTAGAAATTTGTACGAACCGTGATGAAAACTTAACATTACACCGTAAATTATGGGCAAAAACGCAGGACGTAATTACTACATACTTGCAAGGTGAATCAAAATGAACGTAACGCTGCAAGGTGTATCGTATGAATATGAAGTTGTCGGAAGCGGGGAACCACTTCTACTTCTTCATGGTTTTACGGGAAGTATGGAAACTTGGCGTTCCTTCATTCCTTCTTGGAGCGAGCAGTTTCAAGTCATTTTAGTAGACATTGTTGGGCACGGAAAAACGGAAAGTCCTGAAGATGTGACGCATTACGATATTCGAAATGTAGCATTGCAAATGAAAGAACTACTAGATTATCTTCATATTGAAAAAGCACATATACTTGGCTATTCAATGGGCGGTAGACTGGCGATCACGATGGCGTGTCTATATCCAGAATATGTACATTCTCTTTTGTTAGAAAATTGTACAGCCGGGCTCAAAAGTGAAGAGGATAGAAAAGAACGTCGTGAAAAAGATGAGCGACTTGCTCATAAAATTGAGCGAGAAGGCATCAATAGATTTGTATCAATGTGGGAAAATATTCCGCTGTTTGAAACGCAAAAAAGTTTAGCACAAAACGTACAAGAAGCGGTGCGAAAAGAACGACTTGCTAACAATACAAAAGGGCTTGCAAATAGCTTACGCGGCATGGGAACAGGGGCTCAGCCTTCATGGTGGAATGAGTTGCCAAACTTAAAAATGCCTGTTCTTTTAATGAACGGGGAGCATGATGAAAAGTTCTTTTGCATATTAAAAAACATCGAAAAATGCGTCTCTGACGCGAAATTTGTCAAAATTGATGGTGCTGGCCATGCAATTCATGTGGAACAACCGGAAAAGTTTGATACAATAGTAAAGGGATTTCTAAAAACTATGCAGTGATGCTTTTTCATCTAAGAAGGAAGCTACACTTATAGAGGAGATCAGAAATATACAAGGAGGTAGTTGTAATGGCTATTGAATGGGTAAAAGAAGGCAATTACGAAGATATTATTTATTCAACATACAATGGTATCGCAAAAATTTCGATTAACCGCCCTGAAGTACATAACGCATTCCGTCCAAAAACGGTAATGGAGTTAATCGACGCTTTTGCACAAGCTCGTGATGATGCAAATGTTGGCGTTATCATTTTAACAGGTGAAGGTGGACGTGCATTCTGTTCTGGCGGCGACCAAAAAGTTCGCGGTCATGGTGGATATGTAGGTGACGACCAAATCCCACGTTTAAATGTATTAGACTTACAACGTCTAATTCGCGCAATTCCTAAACCAGTTATCGCAATGGTAGCAGGTTATGCAATCGGTGGTGGACACGTACTTCATATCGTATGTGACTTAACAATCGCTGCAGACAACGCTGTATTCGGACAAACAGGTCCTAAAGTAGGAAGCTTTGACGGTGGATACGGAGCTGGTTACTTAGCTCGTATGGTAGGTCACAAGAAAGCTCGCGAAATTTGGTACCTATGCCGTCAATATAGTGCACAAGAAGCGCTTGATATGGGCTTAGTAAACACAGTAGTACCATTAGAAGAGCTTGAAGCAGAAACAGTACAATGGGCACAAGAAATCTTAGCAAACAGCCCAATGGCGCTTCGTTTCCTAAAAGCTGCATTCAACGCAGACACAGACGGTCTAGCTGGTATTCAACAACTAGCTGGAGATGCAACGTTATTGTACTACACAACTGACGAAGCAAAAGAAGGTCGCGACGCGTTCAAAGAAAAACGCAGTCCGGACTTCGGTCAATTCCCTCGTTTCCCGTGATCAAACCAAAAGCGTAGCCGACTGCTTAGCCCCGCTGGCTAAGGTTCTTTCGCACAGAAAGTGTTTTTTACTTTCTCGTGCGGAAGGTTCTTAGACGGAAGGGGCTAGGAGGCGCAGCTAGATGAAACCAAAAGCGGAAGCAGCTCGTTCAGAATGTGAGGGGGATGGAGCTTCTGACGTAGAGGCGCTTTTTGCCTCGTAGGAAGAAGTGAAGCCACCGAACATTCTAGCTGCTGTAGCTGGATGAAACCAAAAGCGGAAGCGGCTCGTTTAGAACAAGAGGGTGTTGGAACTCCTGACGTAGAGGCGCTTTTTGCCTCGTAGGAAGGCGTGAAACGACCGACTGTTCTAGCCGCTGTAGCTGGATGTGACAAAGCGGAAACAAAACAACTAAGAGACTTGATGTCATATCAAGTCTCTTTCTTTCATGAAAGGAGAATGTATGATGGAGACGATGCCAAATTGGTTAAAGCAACGTGCATTTTTAACACCAGATCGCACTGCAATTGAAATAGAGGAAGAGAAAGTTACTTTTATGCAGCTGCATGAAAAAGTAGTATCTGTTTGTGAACACCTTACGCATGTAGGAGTGAAGCGTGGGCAAAAGGTGGCTGTTCTGATGAAAAATGGTATGGAGATGATTACAGTTATTCACGCCCTATCTTACGTAGGGGCAGTAGCTGTACTTTTAAATACGCGTCTTTCAAGAGAAGAGCTACTTTGGCAAATGGATGATGCTGAAGTTGTTTGTTTAGTGACGGATCAAGATTTTGAGGGTAAAGATGTTCCTGTATATTCATTCGCTGAAGTAATGAATGGACCGAAGGCGGAAGCCTCTATACAAGAAGAATTTTCTTTAGAAGAAGCGATGACAATTATTTATACGTCGGGGACGACTGGGAAACCGAAAGGTGTTATTTTAACGTACGGCAATCACTGGGCAAGTGCGGTTGGCTCTTCGCTTAACTTAGGGCTTCGTGATGACGATTGTTGGTTAGCGTGTATGCCGATGTTCCATGTTGGCGGGTTATCTCTTCTAATGAAAAATATTATGTACGGCATGCGCATTTTACTCGTTTCGAAATATGATGCTGACTTTATTCATAAAGCACTTCAAACGAGAGGTGTTACGATTATTTCAGTCGTATCAAAAATGTTAACTGATTTATTAGAGAGACTTGGAGAAGAAACATATCCATCTTCTTTACGATGCATGTTACTTGGCGGAGGACCAGCGCCGAAGCCGTTACTCGAAACATGTGTAGATAAAGGAATTCCTGTGTATCAAACGTACGGTATGACAGAAACGTCTTCGCAAATTTGTACGTTATCCGCGGATTACATGTTAACGAAAGTAGGATCAGCCGGGAAACCACTATTTCAGTGCCAACTACGTATTGAAAAAGACGGCGTAGTAGTGCCGCCACATGCGGAAGGCGAAATTGTAGTAAAAGGGCCGAACGTAACAGGCGGTTATTTTAACCGTGAAGATGCGACGCGCGAAACAATTCAAAATGGATGGCTTCATACTGGTGACCTCGGTTATTTAGATGAAGAAGGATTTTTATACGTATTAGATCGCCGCAGTGATTTAATTATTTCTGGCGGAGAGAATATATATCCGGCTCAAATTGAAGAAGTGTTACTTTCTCATCCGAAGGTAGCGGAAGCAGGTGTTGTCGGTATGACTGACGATAAATGGGGACAAGTACCCGCTGCTTTTGTTGTAAAAAATGGAGAAGTAACAGAAGAAGAAATTCTTCATTTTTGCGAGGAGAAATTAGCGAAATATAAAGTGCCGAAAAAAGCGTGTTTCTTAGAGGAATTGCCACGAAACGCTTCGAAAAAATTGTTAAGACGAGAGTTAAGACAATTAGTGGAGGAGATATAGGTGGAAATAAAAAAAGCGACGCTTCATATAACGGAAATGCCACTCGTCATCCCGTTTGCTGCAAGCTACGGGACGTATGAAAAGCGTGAAAGTATCGTCATTGAATTAGAAGATACGGACGGATACATTGGATTTGGCGAAGTCGTTGCGTTCTCTGAACCGTGGTACACGGAAGAAACAGTGAAGACTGCGCTACATGTACTTCAAGATTTTTTATTACTGGATTTATTAAAGGCGGAGATTTCTCATCCGAATGAAGTACCTGGTTTGTTCCAACATATAAAGAGAAACAGAATGGCAAAGGCGGGAATTGAAGGGGCTGTTTGGGATTTATATGCGACGCGACAAAAGAAGTCATTAGCGACATTGCTTGGCGGAACTAGGACTGAAATTGAAGTTGGTGTTGTGATTGGTATCAATACAACACCGGTTATGTTAAAACAAATTGAGAAGTACGCGGAAGAAGGATATGAGCGTTTTAAAGTGAAAATAAAGCCAGAGCATGATTACGAATTATTGAAAGAGATTCGTAAAGAGTTCCCGCACATCCCGTTAATGGCTGATGCAAATTCAGCTTATACATTAGCGGATACGGAGAAACTGAAACGATTAGATGAATTTCAATTGATGATGATTGAACAACCACTAGCGGATTACGACTTTCTTGATCATGCACAGCTGCAAAAGAAAATTGAAACGCCCATTTGTTTAGACGAAAGCATCCATAGTTTAGAAGACGCGCGCGTTGCGATTACGCTGGGAAGTTGCCGCATTGTAAATATTAAACCAGGGCGAGTGGGCGGATTAACGGAGTCGATTCAAATTCATAATTATTGTATGGAGCATAATATCCCTGTTTGGTGCGGTGGTATGGTAGAGATGGGGATTTCACGAGCGCAAAATGTTGCGCTTGCTTCGTTGCCGAACTTTACGATTCCTGGCGATATATCTGCTTCTAGTAGGCACTGGGAGAGGGATATTATTTCGCCGGAAGTGATGCTTGAGGGCGGAAAGGTGATTGTACCGCAAAGTGTTGAAGCTGAGTATGAAGTAGACCGCGGAAGGTTGGCGGAAATTACGAAGCAGCGAATTGTTTTGGAGCGGTAGGTTGAGTCTTTTAAATAGCGGGCGAATTTCGTCGGTAATTGTCGGTAAGTCGATATAATTGAAAAATCGCTGATATAATTCGAGTTACGGTTGATATAATTGGAAAATCGCCGATATAATTCAAGTTGTGGTCGATATATTTGAAAAATCGCCGATATAAATTTCATTTACTAAGGTTACTCCCGCGAGTAACCTTTTCGTATTGTACAAATTGGATAGACTAGTTTACAATCGAGCGTATAAAGGGGGAGTAATATGAAGCGCATTTCAATTTTAATAGCGGATGATGAGGCAGAAATTGCCGATTTAATTGAGATACATTTAGAAAAAGAAGGTTACCACGTCGTGAAAGCAGCTGATGGAGAAGAGGCAATTCATGTTATTGAAACGCAGCCAATCGACTTAGTGGTTTTAGATATTATGATGCCGAAAATGGATGGTTATGAAGTGACGCGCCAAATTCGTGCGAAGCACCATATGCCAATCATTTTTTTAAGTGCGAAAACATCTGATTTTGATAAGGTGACAGGTTTAGTATTAGGTGCAGATGATTATATGACGAAACCTTTTACACCGATTGAATTAGTCGCACGTGTAAATGCACAATTACGCCGATTTCTTACGTTAAATCAGCCGAAAGTAGCAGAGAATAAATCTGCTTTAGAGGTAGGCGGAGTCATTATTGATCCTGAGCGAAGAACAGTAAATGTGTACGGAGAACAAGTTGAATTAACACCGAAAGAGTTTGATATTTTATATTTATTAGCGAGCCATCCGAAGAAAGTGTACAATGTAGAAAATATTTTTCAGCAAGTATGGGCAGATGATTATTTTGAAGGTGGAAATACAGTTATGGTACATATTCGTACATTACGGAAAAAACTTGGAGAAGATAAAAGAAAGAATAAGTTAATAAAAACAGTGTGGGGAGTAGGGTATACTTTCAATGGCTAAAAAGATGAGAAGTTTTCGCTCGAAGATGGTTATGATATTTGCGCTAAGTATGATATTTGCTGGTGGCGTAACGTATATCATTTATGAAGGATTACGAATTTATTATAAATTAGTCGTTCGTTTTGAGGACCCATTAGCCCAAGTTCGGTCAATGGTAAGACAAATTGGGGATGTTAATTTCTTTTTAATTATTTTCATCCCTCTATCCATTATGTTTTTCTTCTTCCTTACTAGGCCTTATGTAAAATATTTTGATGAGATTTCAAGCGGGATTCATCATTTGGCGAACGGGGATTTTACAAATGAAGTGCGCGTGTCATCAAACGATGAGTTTGGAGATATCGCACGTGAAATAAATGTTGCGAGTGAAAAGTTAAAAGAAGCGGTGGAAAGAGGAGACTTTGCTGAAAGTAGTAAAGACCAGCTCGTTGTGAACTTAGCTCATGATCTAAGGACACCATTAACATCCGTGTTAGGGTATTTAGATTTAATTCTTAAAGATGAGAATTTAACAAAAGAACAAATTAAACATTTTTCCACGATTGCATATACGAAATCACAAAGGCTCGAAAGTTTAATCGAGGAGTTATTTGAAATTACACGTATGAATTACGGCATGCTAAAGCTGGATAAAAAGCCGATTGATATAAGTGAACTACTTATCCAGTTAGATGAGGAATTGTATCCTTTATTAGAGAAACATCATTTAGAAGCTAGGTTGAATATTGATCCTCATTTGCCGATTAACGGTGATGGAAAATTGTTAGCTAGGGTATTTGAAAACTTGTTAACAAATGCCGTTCGATACGGATATGATGGGCAATTTGTTGATCTGAATGGGTATATCGATAATGAAGAAGTTGTCGTACAAGTTATAAATTATGGAGATAGTATTCCAGAAGAAGATTTACCGTATCTTTTTGATATGTTTTATACAGGTGATAAATCGAGAACTGAGAACCGTGGCGGGACAGGCCTTGGACTGTTTATTGCGAAAAATATTGTTGAGCAGCATAACGGTACGATTTCTGCTGAAAGTAATATAGTTAGAACAATGTTTGAAGTACGATTGCCAAAAGAAGAGAACTTAACAATTTAATAAAAATTTAAACTTTACCCCACTTTTTATTTTAATAGTTTTTTCTATTCTATACGTAAGTTACGTTAAGGAGGAACTAGAAATGAAAAAGTGGGTATTTATTTCTTTTTTTATAGCATGCACAATCTGTGTAGGCGTTTATATATCACCATTATTCCAAAAGGAGATCGATGTTAAAATTGCCGACAAAGATAATACGGTAAGGGCTGTGAATACGGAAAAGGTAGAGATTACAAAAGAAGAAATTTATAAAGGGGATCTGTTATTAGTTAATAAAGATTACCCAGTTAAAAAAGATAGTATTAGGTCTGATATTATAAATGTAAATCACAATAGTGAATTAGTAAGAGGTTACGTCATATTTGATAGAAATCTTCGCTTATCAAAGGATGTTGTGAGCAAGTTTTTGAACGTTGTCGATGCAGCTGGAAAAGATGGCGTGCAGCATTTCTTAATGAATAGCGGATATCGAGATTTTAAAGAGCAAGAAAAGTTATATGAAAAAATGGGCTCTGACTATGCACTTCCAGCAGGATACAGTGAACATAATTTAGGATTATCACTGGACGTTGGATCTACGCAAAAGAAAATGGAGAAAGCGCCTGAAGGAAAGTGGATTGAAGAGAATGTATGGAAGCACGGCTTTGTTTTACGCTATCCGAAAAATAAAAGTGATATTACAGGCATTCAATATGAGCCGTGGCATATACGTTATGTCGGCTTGCCTCATAGTGCGATTATGCAAAAAAAGAAAATTACATTAGAGGAGTACTTAGACTTCTTAAAAGAGAAAAAAGAAATCACAACGGATGTGGAAGGTAAGAAATATACGGTTTCTTATTATAAAGTGTCCGAGAACATGAAAGTGAGTGTTCCGGTAAATAAGCAGTATGAAATTTCGGGGAATAATATGGATGGGGTTATTGTGACGGTTCAGGAATAGATAAAAAGGTTGTTCCTTTTTGGAGCAGCCTTTTCGTATATAAGAAAGGGATTGTTTTTTTGTCAGTAAATCGATATGTCTTGTCGAATCGTTAATATAATTTCCTAAACTATCATTATTTTGAGGGGCATCTTTTATTTCACTTTTAAACATTATAACGTTATATTTACTTCTCCCTTTTTTTGTGTTACGCTAAACGTGTGAAAGACATATAAAATGAAATTTTAATGTAAGCGTATTCTTATGGCTTCTTATAGAAAAGGGTGGAAGTACAATGACAGAACGATTCGTACTACGTAATGTGAAACGTGTGAACGGGGAAGAGATTGACATTGTAATTGAAAATAATAAAATCGCACAGGTGACGAAAGCTGGTGCTGGTGAGGGTGGAAAGGTTCTTGATTACTCTGGTACTTACGTATCGAGTGGCTGGATTGATTTACACGTTCACGCTTTTCCAGAGTTTGATCCGTATGGCGATGATGTAGATGAAATTGGCGTTAAGCAAGGGGTAACGACAATTGTTGATGCGGGTAGCTGCGGAGCTGATCGTATTGCAGATTTAGTAAAAAGTAGAGAGCAGGCAAAAACGAATTTATTTGCCTTTTTAAATATTTCTCGCATCGGTTTGAAACGAATTGATGAATTATCCAACATGGAATGGATAGATAAAGAGAAAGTAATAGAAGCAGTAGAAAAGTATAAAGATGTAATCGTTGGGTTAAAGGCGAGAATGAGTAAAAGTGTCGTTTGTGATAGTGGAATTGAACCGCTTCATGTTGCACGCTCTTTATCTCGTGAAACATCATTACCGATTATGGTACATATCGGTTCAGCACCTCCTCACATAGAGGAAGTTGTACCTCTTTTAGAAAAAGATGATGTGATTACACATTACTTAAACGGGAAAGAAAATAATTTATTTGATGAAGAAGGCACACCGCTACCTGTGTTATTAGATGCAGTAAAACGCGGTGTTCATTTAGATGTCGGTCATGGTAATGCTAGTTTTTCTTTTAAAGTAGCAGAGGCGGCGAAGCGTCACGGTATTGCCTTTAATACAATTAGTACAGATATTTACCGAAAGAATCGTATACACGGTCCCGTGTATAGTATGGCTCACGTTCTTTCGAAATTCCTTTACTTAGGATATCCGCTAGAAGAGGTAATTGATGCGGTGACGAAACATGCGGCAGAGTGGCTGAAAAAACCAGAGCTTGGCCGTATTCAAGAAGGCGATATTGCAAACTTAACTTTATTTACGGTGAAAGATGAGAAGGTTACGTTAATTGATTCAGAAGGGGATCAGCGCATTGCTGAAAGAAGAATTGATACGAAAGGGGTTGTAATCAATGGGTCATTCATTGAATGCTAAGTACGGATTAAAAAGAGTAATTAATGCGAGCGGTAGAATGAGTATTTTAGGTGTATCCGCTCCTACAGATACAGTGATGGATGCGATGAAACATGGTGGACAAAATTATGTGGAAATTGCAGATTTAGTAGATAAAGCAGGAGACCATATTGCGAGAATTCTAGATTCAGAGGCAGCGGTCGTTGTAAATTCAGCATCGAGCGGAATCGCACTTTCTATCGCTGGTATCGTGACAGAAGGAAATCGCCGTAAAAGTGAAAGACTTCATCAAGAGGTCATCGCGAAAAACGAAGTGATTATGTTAAAAGGTCATAACGTTCAATACGGTGCTCCAGTTGAAACAATGATTTATTTAGGCGGCGGTAAACTTGTAGAAGTTGGCTACGCAAATGAAGGGAAAGCAGAGCATATTGAAGATGCGATTGGTGAAAATACAGCAGCGATTCTTTATGTGAAATCCCATCATGCCGTGCAAAAAAATATGATTTCTGTTGAAGAAGCATGGGAAGTTGCGCAGCGAAATAACATCCCGCTTATCATCGATGCAGCAGCTGAAGAAGATATTCAAAAATATGTGAAGTATGCAGACCTTGCCATTTATAGTGGTTCAAAGGCAATTGAAGGGCCTACTTCTGGTATTGTTGCCGGTAAACGAAAATATATTGAGTGGCTGAAAGTGCAATTACATTGCATCGGAAGAAGTATGAAAGTTGGGAAAGAAACAACTTTCGGTTTACTTCAAGCGCTTGATGAGTACGGAGTAAAAGAAGATAAAAGTGAACAAGAAAAAGAGTTGTTACAAGTACTTATGCCGCTGAAAGAATTAAACGGTGTAAATGTAACAATCGTGCAAGATGAAGCAGGAAGAGCGATCTTTAGAGCACGCATTCACATTAACGAGCACGAGTTAAATAAATCAGCAAAAGACGTTGTAGCAGCATTACGCGAAGGGGAAATCGCAATTTATACACGTGATTACGGCGTAAGACAAGGATTCTTTGATATCGATCCACGTCCACTTCAAGGTGATGACATACATGTAATTGAAGAAAAAATGAGAGAAATTGTAGGGGGAAACTAAAATGACAAACATTCAAAAACGTTTTTATAAAGGCCGTGTAGCGTTAAATGTATTAGCGAATAATACCCGAAATGCGAAAGATATTTTTGAAGCAGCAGAAGGTTATGTAGTAGTAGGTGTGTTATCAAAAGACTACCCAACAGTAGAAGAAGCAGTTACAGCGATGAAAGCATACGGAAAAGAAATTGATGACGCTGTATCAATCGGACTAGGAGCAGGGGATAATCGCCAAGCGGCAGTTGTAGCTGAAATTGCGAAGCATTATCCTGGTAGTCATATTAACCAAGTGTTCCCTTCAGTTGGAGCGACACGCGCAAATCTTGGCGGAAAAGATAGCTGGATTAATAGTTTAGTATCACCAACAGGAAAAGTAGGGTACGTAAATATTTCTACTGGTCCAATTAGTGCAGCTGGAGAAGAAAAAGCAATCGTTCCAATTAAAACAGCAATCGCACTTGTACGTGATATGGGCGGAAATTCATTGAAGTACTTCCCGATGAAAGGTTTAGCTCATGAAGAAGAATATCGCGCAGTTGCGAAAGCTTGTGCGGAAGAAGGATTTGCATTAGAGCCAACAGGCGGAATTGATAAAGAAAACTTCGAAACTATTGTACGTATTGCGCTTGAAGCAAACGTAGAGCAAGTTATCCCGCACGTATACTCTTCTATTATTGATAAAGAAACTGGCGATACGAAAGTAGAAGATGTGCGTGAATTATTAGCGGTAGTGAAGAAGCTAGTTGATCAAAATGCGTAAGAAAATTGCAGCATTCGGCGAAGTCATGATGCGCCTGCAAGTACCAGGTTATGAATTGTTGTCGCAAGCTAACACATTACATTACTCATTTTCTGGTACAGGTGTGAACGTTGCAGCAGCACTTTCTCATCTCGGTCATGAAGGCTTTCTTATTTCAACTTTACCGGAAAATTCTGTTGGGGATGCTGCGGTATCACATATTCAAAAGTTAGGCATTCGGGCACCGTTTATTTCAAGAAGCGGCAAATATGTCGGCATGTACTTTTTAGAAAATGGATTTGGAGCACGTGCAAGCCGCGTTACATATTCGAATCGATTAGAAAGTAGCTTCAATACGGCATGTGAAGAAATGTATCAATTTGAAGAAATCGCAAAGGAAATTGATATTGTTCATTTTTGCGGAATTACACTTGCGATGAATGACACGGTGCGCCATCATATGAAATCTTTAGCGAAAGCAGTGAAAGAAAACGGAGGCACGGTTGTTTTTGATTGCAATTATCGTCCATCGCTTTGGGGAGAAGATGGATATGAACAGGCGAAACCGCATTATGAAGAAATGTTAGAGCTAGCTGATATTGTAATGATGAATGAAAAAGATGCAATGTTCGTTCTTGGAATGAAAACAGAGGAGACGGAGCGAGAGGCGCAACTTGTTGATCTTATTCCAAAGGTTGCTGAAACATATCATATCGCTACAATTGCTGGTACACATCGTTCTATTAATAGCGATAATACACACTCGCTTCGCGGGTTTATATGTAAAGATGGGGCGTTCACTTTTGCAAAAACACTTACGTTTTCTGTATATGATAGAATAGGTGCTGGAGATGCTTATACGAGCGGGATTATTCATGGCGAGATAGAAGAGTTTGCACCAGAGAAAGCTGTTTCATTTGCGTCAGCAGCTGGAATGCTTGCACATACAATCGTCGGTGATACGCCAATGTCATCAGAGAAGGATATACTTCGGGCAATGACGGCATCAGTAGGTGATGTAGAAAGGTAGTGGGTGTAACGGTGAACGTAACGAGGAAAAAAGGACCATTATATTTACAAATAAAAAACATTATTCGTGATCGAATATTGCATGGTGTATATGCGATTCATACGAATATTCCTTCCGAACCGCAGTTAGAAGAAGAGTTCAAAGTGAGTAAAATTACAGTACGAAATGCGATTAAAGAACTCGCTCAAGAAGGATATTTAGAAAAGAAAAGCGGTAAAGGAACGAAAGTCATCCGTAACACTTCTGCGACAAAACTGTCAAAGGGTAAGAAATTTACTGAAGTGTTAGTGGAAGAAGGATATAAAGTACAGAAGAAATTGCTAAAAGCAGAAATCGTTAAGAATGAAGAAGGAACAGTGCCATTTCAATTATTTGGTAAGGAGAGTTTTCGCATTGAACGTTTATATACGTTAAATGATGCACCGTACATTCATTATACGCACTATTTCTCAGCGAAAATGGCAAGTACAGATTTATCGGACTTTGACTTGCAATCGCTTTACGATTTAGTGGAAAACCGAGGCATTCATTTAGAAAACTTCAGAGATGAATTCGCTGTTGGACTTGCGCCTAGTTTCGTTGCAGAAGCATTAGGTGAAAAAGAGGGCACAGCGTTATTAAAACGAATGCGCTATTCTTACGATGAAGTTGGCGAAGTAATTGAATATAGCGAAGGCTACTACAATACAGAAATGCAGCATTATGTAGTGAATTATGACGTATAAAAAAGAGGGGATTTTCCCTCTTTTTTTATAAAGTAAGGGGTAACTAACTGTTACGATTTATTTAACCAATTAAAACTAAAGTTAATTAAATATATCAGTAAGCCCTGCTAGTCAAGTGATTGGCTAGTAGTGAGGGTTAACTGCGGGCAATCCCTAAAGCTGATTGAACTACAACGTGGCTAGAAATGGCGAGCGTGAATGTCGCGAAAGCAGAAAAAATCAATCAGATCGTGCAAGGTTAAATCCTAAACACTAGGACAATGGGTCTTCCGCCTCGAATCATCTAAGTCAAAATGGATAAGATGAACGTTCAACGACTATCTCGTATAACTGACGAGAGTACACCACAAGCCTATGGTGGTGGAAAAATCCTCTATCTCTAAGTAGATAAACATATAGTCTGCGCTCATGTGAAAACATGAGAAGTTCATAAGAGAACTGGCTAAGGAATTGCGCCCTTAGTTGAACGAGATAAATTTTATTGAATCTATCAAACTTCATTGAATACAGCGAACGTATGTGCTATATTGGATTCAATGAGGTAAGAATAATAATGAAATTTTTACGAGTTAGTCAAGTATCAGAATTAACAGGTTTGCATCCGAGTAGTCTCAGGAGAATGCTGGTGGAACACGCTACGATTCAGAAGAACAAATCTTTCATTAAAGGAGTTACATTCTGATGATATTGGCGAAGAAAGTTAGACTGATTCCAACGCCTAAACAAGAAAAAGTGCTTAGAAACCATGCTGGTGCTGCAAGATTCGCTTATAACTATTGTAAAAGAATGAGTGATAGATACTATAAGCTATTTGGAAAATCTGTTTCACAGTTAGTTTTACAGAAACGATTTACAAAGATCAAGGAGCGAAAGAGATATGAGTGGTTAAAAGACATTAATGCACAAGTTCCTAAACAGGCTTCAAAAGATTTTGATACGGCTAGAAAAAATTCGTTCAAAAAGTACAAAAATGGTTCTCACACTTCTTATAAATCTAAAAAAGATTTGATCCAAGGATTTTATGCCAATTATGAAAGACTGATTATAGGAAAAAAAGTCGTTCATATTCAGTCTATTGGAGAAGTGAAAACAAGCCAACAACTACCAAGAGATAAAAAACCATCCAATCCAAGAGTTACCTTTGATGGTCGTCACTGGTGGATTAGTGTGGGGTTCCAAGAAGACTTTGAATCACAAGAACTAACCAATGAGTCAATCGGTGTGGATGTTGGTTTAAAAGAGCTGTTTGTAGCTTCTAATGGTACGAAAGAACGAAATATAAACAAAGACGCCAAGGTTAAAAAACTTTTGAAAAGGAAAAAGTCAGCGCAAAGAGATATGTCTAGGAGATTTAAAAAAGGTGTGAAAATTCAATCTGCTGGATATGAAAAAGCGAAAGCTGAGCACCTGCGGTTATCTAGGAAAATTATGAATATCCGAAATAACCATATCCATCAAGCAACAGCTAAATTGATGAAAACCAAACCAATGAGGATTGTTGTGGAAGACTTATGTATTTCAAACCTGTTAAAAAACAAAAAACTATCGAAAGCATTTTCATTTCAAAAATTAAACTTCTTCTTTCAATGTTTGTCATACAAGTGCGAGAAGTACGGCATTGCGTATGTAAAAGCTGATAAATGGTTCGCTTCAAGCAAGATTTGCTCATGTTGCGGCGTTAAATACGACCATTCAGTTCAACCAGAAGGACAGTGGAGTTTAAAGATTCGTGAATGGCGTTGTGCTTCATGCAATAGCTATCACGATAGGGATGTAAATGCTGCGATAAATTTATCAAGATGGGTAAAATAAATGCTTGATAATAGGAGGTAACGATACTGCCTCGTGTGGAGTGTTATACCCCTCGTCCCTTTGGGGTTGCGAGAACACGATGAAGCACTAACTTGTATAAATTTGATTGAATTGTATAGATTTAGTTAAGTTTATCGTATCGGAATGAGAGATGGATATATACTTATTAATCGTCACGTTACTTGCAATCGCAATTGTTATTTTAGGGGTGTCATGGTGGAAATGGCATGCCTTTATTAGTTTAACAGTTGCTAGTTTATTTTTAGCCATTATGTCTGGACTGAATTTAACGAAAATAGTGACTGCCTATGAAACTGGTGTTGGTAGTGTACTAGGGCATTTAGTTGGTATTTTGGCTCTAGGAACAATTTTAGGGAAAATGATGTCCGATTCGGGGGCCGGCATGCAAGTGGCAGATTTCTTTATTCGATTTTTCGGTGTGAAGAAGCTACCGTGGGCTATGTTATTTGCAGGATTTGTTATAGGGATTCCGGTATTTTTCGAAGTGGGGATTGTCATTTTATTACCACTTGTTATTTCTATTCGAAAAACGACGAAGCAAAATATATTATTAATTGCGTTACCTGTTATTGCTGGATTATCTATTGTCCACGGGCTCGTGCCACCACATCCAGGGGCTATGACAGCAATCGGTATTTATAACGCGAACTTAGGAAAAGTTCTTTTATATTCATTACTTATCGCGTTACCAACAGCCATTATTGCAGGGCCGATATTTGCAAAGTGGGTACATAAAAGGGTTATACCTGAAAATGAACCAGAGCTTGTTCGAGTTACGACTGTATCAACGGATTTACCGAGTCGTAAAGTTTCATTCTTTATTATTTTATTACCAGTTGTATTGATGATTTTATCAGTAGTTGCACCATATATTTCATTACCGAAAAAGATGACTGAATTTTTTGTATTTATAGGGAGCCCAGTAATTGCTTTACTTATTTCATGTTTCGCAGCGTTCTATTTACTTGGAATAAGACAAGGAATTAATAAAAAGGTTATTAAAAAGTTAACGGACGAAAGTTTATTACCGGTCGGTTCCATTATTTTAATTATCGGTGCAGGCGGTGGGTTTAAACAAATATTAATTGAAAGCGGCGTTGGCACAGCGATTGCGCAAATGGCAGAACATATATCGTTATCACCGATCGTTTTAGCTTTCATGGTAGCTGGATTAATTCGAATTGCAACAGGTTCAGCAACAGTAGCATTAACGACAGCAGCAGGAATTGTTTCACCAGTTATTCAGCACATGACAGGTGTAAATTTAGAATTGCTCGTTATTGTAACAGGTGCAGGATCATTAATGTTTTCTCACGTAAATGATGCAGGGTTCTGGCTTGTAAAAGAGTATTTAGGATTGACGGTGAAGGAAACGTTTAAAACGTGGACGGTACTCGAGACGTTGTTGTCATTTATCGCATTTGGTTTTGCGCTTTTATTAAATATGTTTATGTAGAAGATACCTTAATTGGTATCTTTTTTTTGATGAAGCCCATTTCCAAAAACAAGCCCGTTTTTAGGTGAGCCAAGCTTCCTATTCGCCCTGAAAACATACTATAAATGGAATCCCCTCATTTAGAGCAAGGTGAACTTGTTATGAATGATACTAAAGGAGGAATAGAGTAATGAGCGAAAAGTGTGAACACAGACATGATGATTGTAACCGCAGACATGGGTGCGGCGGCGGTTTTGCGCTTCTAATCGTATTGTTTATTTTATTAATCATCATCGGTGCTAGCTGCTTCGGCGGTGGCGGTTCTTGTGGTTATGGTGGTTACGGCGGTTATGCTGGTGGCTATGGTGGATATTGCTGCTAATTATTTAAAAACTATTGAAAATAACCTTGTGCATATTGCACAAGGTTATTTTATTCATATCTTGATATGCTGTGATAATTTATTAATGTACAGAGAACGGATTAAGAAGAAGAAAATGATCTCGATAATCCCGAAAAAGGTGAGTATAATCAATAACTCTTTTAGTAATGAGAAAGAAAACATGCTTTGTAAAAACTTAACCGCAAATAATGTGTGAACACCAGCAACGATGTAAGGAACGAAAAACAAAATTCCTAACTGAATCGTTGCAGAGCGAAACATTTCTGATTCAGTTAATCCAAGCTTTGTAATCGTAATATACTTTTGTCTCTCAGTTGTTAAGTCATTATACATACGGAAATATAAAACACTAGCCGCACCGATAAAGAAGATAAAGCCAAGAAATGCCCAAATAAAGAATTGAGCAACTGCATTTTCTTTACTATGGAGTAACTCATCAGTAGCTGTATAAATATTAAAAGGAACAGGAGATGCATGCTTATCGTCTTTATGTGCCTCATAATATTTTTCGGTGTCATTACTAATACTTTTTAATATATTTTTTGTGGGAATAATTGCATTTTCCCAATTATCCACGAAGTAGTTATAAACTGTAATGGTTTCAATATGAGGAATCATAGTATCGATTGCATAATCTTGCATAATAACTAAATTTGCTAATGCAAATGGTGGTGCTATTCCTTTGTTAATAAATCCCTTTATATAAAACTCCTTTTTATTGGATTCAAGCGTAATTGTATTTTGTTTTACAAATGGATTTGATACAAGGTTTAATAGCTCTGGTGAATAGCCAGAAATAATGTAAACTTCTTTTGAATCAAGGGTGATTGTAGGTCTCTTTAACTGTTTAGCAATTTCGTTATAATCACTCATTTTCATAATTGCAATCTCTTCTTTTGAAGCAGTATCTTTTAAAAGCGTAAATTTATATTTTTTATATTGAAAATGAGCATTGGAAAGTTCGGATTCAATAGTATTAACGTGCTTTCGTTCAAGGGAATGATCCCCTTCTAATTTGTATGTGAAGGGAATAGGATAGCGCTCTAGTATCGATGCTTTCGTATTATTATTCGCAGCAAATAGTCCGATAATAATTGTAAATGCAAGTGCAGATAACATAGAAACGATAAAGAGAACATTAATATTACTACGAGTACGAGCAACTAAGTCTGAAATCCATAACATATTTATTTGTTTTAAATAAAACTTTCTGCGCTTCTTTAAAATATAGATAAAAAGAAGAAATGTTTGTGAAAAGAATAAATATGTCCCAACTATTACGAGCGGTAAAATAGACAACATAATGAGAAAGACAGATCCATTTTGCACATTTTCTTCCGTTACGTAGCCTTGCGGATAACCAGCGATGTAATAACACAGTCCTAAACAAATTAAAGCAAACAAAGAGATGAGTATAGATGGCCTTTTTTCGGCTATCACTTTTTTGTTACCTTTAATGAGCTTCGCTGTTTTACGAGTACGAATGAACATTGGCGTAAACGTAGAAACGATTAAAAATAAAATGATAAAGGTAACAGTTGTAACGGTAATCGCTTCTGTCGGCCAATATAAATAGAGGCCTTTCGCACTTGTTAATTTCGAAGTGACTAATAAGAAAAAGTTAGAAAATACAAGCCCACCTTGAATGCCGATAAAGATAGATAATATCCCGATGATCATGTTTTCAGTAAATAACAGTCTTTTTAATTGTCTCTGTGAGATACCGAGAATCGTGAGTATCCCGAATTGCTGCTTCCGTACGTTTAAAAATGTTCCAATTGAATATAAGAGAAAGAAGAACGAGAACATAACGATCACAAGCTGTGCTGTACTAGCTAAGTTCATTAGCGGATCACGTTCTTGAAAGCTTTGTACATTTTGTAAGCGCGGATGATACGCGTATACAGTAAAGGAAAAGAAAACCATGATAGAAAAAGCACTACTTACAAAATAAGCGAAATATGCTTTCGAATTACGCGAGACATTTTTAAATGCAAATTGCCAAAATGTCATCCACGTCTTCCTCCTAATAATGCTAAAACATCTAATATTTCTTGATAAAACTTCTCGCGATATAATCCGCGGTGTAGTTCGTTGTAAAGCTCGCCATCTTTAATGAAAATGACACGGTTACAATAACTTGCTGCGAACGGATCGTGTGTAACCATTAAAATTGTTGCATCTTCTTCTTTATTTAACTTCGTAAATAGCTCCATTACATCAATTGCCGCTTTTGAATCTAAGTTTCCTGTTGGTTCATCGGCAAGTAGAAGTGAAGGATGATGAATAACAGCACGTGCTACTGCGGTACGTTGTGCTTGTCCTCCAGAAACTTCAAAAATACGTTTGTCCAAAATGTGATCAATTCCAAGCTTTTTTGAAATGTTATCAAGTTTTTCATCCATTTCTTTTAATGGAACATTATCTAATGTTAAAGGTAGTACGATATTTTCACCGATTGTTAGTGTATCTAGTAGGTTAAAGTTTTGGAAAACAAATCCTAACTCTTGGCGGCGGAAAATAGCTAGTTTCTCTCTACGAAATGTGTGCGGCTTTTTTCCGTTAATCACGACATCACCAGAGGTAGGGGAATCAATTGTAGAGATAACGTTTAAAAATGTAGATTTACCGCTACCAGATGGCCCCATGATAGCAACAAATTCACCTTTATCTACATGTAAATTTATATTTTTCAAAGCAGTATGAGGGACTTTTCCTTCATACACTTTTGAGACGTTTTTTATGTGTAAAACTTCTTCCATAGTAATCACCTTTCTATCCTTTAAAACTTAATGTGTTGTGATAATTTTTGCATATAAAAGGAACGAATTAAAAGGAAAAATAAAATTTCAACTGTTCCAAAAATCATTAGTACGACTGTAATCTCAGCGAAGAACGAGAGATGTAATATTTCTTGTAGCATCTTTGTCGCAAACATCGTATGAATCGATGCCATAATGTATGGAACAAAGAACAGAATCGCAAGTTGAATTGTAGCAGATCGTTTCATTTCGGCTTCTGTTAAACCAATTTTTGTAATCGTTACATACTTTTCTTGCTCATTTGTTAAATCTGTATACATTCTGAAGTAAAGAACACTGCCAGCACCAATAAAGAAAATAACACCTAAGAAAGTACCAATTAAGAAGAACGAAGCGACGTTTAGTTTTGTTGTGTATAGAGAATCGCTCGCTTCACTTGCATGGAATGGTGGGTGCTCAGCCTTAATCGCTTCATTATCATTATCAATTTTTGTTATAAATTCCGAACCGATGTTATGTGCTTTTTCCCAATCGTTAACTTTAAAGTTATATACACTCATCTGTTTTGAAACCGATGATAATGCCTCTACATTTTCATCAGATAATACGAGTAATGTTGAGATTAAGCTGTTTGGGAAAGGATTATAATTTTTATATTCTTTTACTTGTAGCTGTAGGCTGTTTTGAGTAAGTGTAAGAATATCTTTCCTGTCTGTATCATAAATTGTGCCAATGAATTGCTCATCTATGTCTTTCATAAGGATATAAGATTCATTATTTTTTACGTTGAGATGTTCCCAGTTTAACGCCTTAGCAAGTATATTGTAATCACTTTGTTTAATTGCATAATAGAGCTTTGGGTTCTCTTCTGCCGAAGATACTTCATATATATCCGTTTTAAGTTTTTTATAAGTAAAGTGCTCTTCATTAAATTTTTGTTCCAACCAATTTAAATGTTCATCAGCTAACGCATTTTCAGTATGTGATAAATACGTAAAAGGGAAAGGGTTTTGTCTTATTGCATCAAACTTTGTAAATTTCCCAAAACCGTATAAGAATGTAATCATAGTAAAAGCGAGTGTTGATAGCATCGCTACAATAAAGAGCATGTTAATGTTTGTCCGAATGCGCGCTGCTAAATCAGAAATCCAAAGCATATTCGTACGCTTCATATAAAATGTTCTTCGCGTTTTTAATATACGAATGAGTAAAAAACTAATTTGTGAAAAGAAAAAATATGTTCCGGCTGCAACAAGTGAAGGAATAACAAATATGCTAGAGACGGCATATAGGATTCCAATCATATCACCTAGGGACATAAAATATAACGGATTTGCCGCTAATACGTATCCATTTATTAAACATGTCGCACCAAAAAGAGAGATAAGCACGGATGCTTTTCTTTCTTTTTGTTTTGTTCCTTCTTTTAAAAGACGTACAGCCTTTCTCGTCCGAATGAGCATCGGTGTAAAAGATGAGACGAGGATGAAGAGTCCAAGAAAGATGATCATAGTTAAAATAATGGCACCTGTTGGCCAATATAAATATAAACCAGGAACATGCGTAATCTTGGCGGTAACCAATAAAAAGAACTGTGAAAAGACAAGGCCAAGTTGAATGCCGAAAAAGATGGAAAGAACACCAATTAGCATGTTTTCTAGAAATACGAGTCTTTTTAATTGCTTTTGAGATATGCCAAGTACTGTTAAAATTCCAAACTGCTTTTTTCGTACTTTTAAGAAAGTACCGATTGAATATAGTAAAAAGAAAAACGAAAAGAATACAATGACAACTTCTGAAATTGTCATTAATATGTTCAGAGCAACATTCACGTCTGTCATATGCAATTTAGGATGAAATAAATAAACTGCAAATGAGAAAAAAATTGCGATGGAAAACGCACTGCTTACAAAATAGGCGAAATAAGCTCTGGCGTTCCGCGTTACGTTTTTAAATGCAAACTGCCAAAATGTCATTCACCTAACCTCCTAATAGAATTAGCCTAAAAGGAGTATGAGGCGATTTTTCCCTCATACTCTTTTTATTTTTAAAACTTAATATGTTGCGATAACTTTTGCATATAAAGGGAACGAATTAATAAGAAAAAGATGATTTCAACCGTTCCGAAAATGACAAGTACAACTGTAATTTCAGCGAATAGTGATAAATTGATAATATCTTGCAACATCTTTGTAGCAAACATCGTATGAATAGAAGCCATAATGTATGGCACGAAAAATAAGATTCCAAGTTGAATGGTCGCTGAACGTTTCATTTCTGATTCTGTTAAGCCAATCTTCGTAATCGTTACATACTTCTCTTGCTCAGTTGTTAAATCTGTATACATTCGGAAGTACAGTACACTTCCAGCCCCAATAAAGAAAATAATCCCTAGGAATGTCCCAATGAGGAAATAGGAAGCACTTCCTGATTTGATCCGGTATAGGGAATTGCCTGATTCGAAAACACGAACGATGCTTCCTTCATGCTTCATACTGTTGCGATCTTTATCGGTGCGTTTTACAAACTCATCAGCAATAGCATATGTATTCTCCCAGTTTTTTACGTTGTAATTATAGGCTGTTACATGTTCTATGGGATTTTGTAAATTATTAATAACAAAATCAGGTACTACTAACGTTTCATACGCAAAAGTAGCTGGTAGAGCACTTGTTACCTCAAATCCTTTTACAAGTAGCTTATCATTTGTATGAGAGAGTGTAACATGTTGGCTACTATAATTTTGATCGAATGCACTAAACAACGGGAAATATGCAGTTCCAGATAATACGTATGTTTCATTGTCATTCACAAATAGTTGTTTTAAATGTAATGACGTAGCAAGTTTATTATAGTCACTTTGCTTTATGGCAAATGTGTCGTTATACATTTCTGAACTCTGTTCCGTTTTTACAGGTGTGTTATATAAATCTACTTTAATTTTATCGTACGAAAACTGTCCATCTTGTAACTGTTTTTCTAGCCAATTCAAGTGCTGGGCAGTAAAAGGATTCGCATTATATGAGAAATAAGAAAATGCGAATGGCGAATTACGTTCAACATCAAGTTTCATGAATTTCCCGAATCCATATAAAAAAGTAATCATCGTGAATGCAATTGTAGAGAGCATTGCTACAACAAAAAGCATATTAATATTTGATCGAATGCGGCTAGCTAAGTCTGAAATCCAGAGCATATTAATCCGTTTCATATAAAACTTTCGTCTCTTTTTCAAAAGATGAATGAGCAAGAAACTAATTTGTGAAAAGAAGAAATACGTACCGATTGAAACGAGTGCTGGAATGACAAAAATACTGGAAAACATATAAATCATTCCTATTTGTGGGCTTAATGATACGAAATATATTGGTTTGCTAGCTAAAGCGTAGCCACCTATTAAACATATAGCACCAAAGAGAGAAATGAGTATGGATGGCTTTCGTTCTTTCTGTTTTCCGCCATTCGCTTTTAAAAGATGTACTGTTTTTTTCGTTCGAATGAGCATCGGTGTAAATGTAGATACAACGATAAAAAGGCTAAGAAAAACAATTGTTGTTAAAATGAAAGCATTAGTAGGCACGTATAAATATATGCCTGGCAAGTGCGTGATTTTTGCAGTCACTAATAAGAAAAATTGCGAGAAGACAAGTCCAAACTGCATACCGAAAAAGATAGATAAAATACCGATTAACATATTCTCCATAAAAACGAGACGATGTAATTGCTTTCTCGATATTCCTAAAACGGTCAAAACGCCGAACTGTTTTTTTCGCACTTTTAAAAAAGTACCGATGGAATATAGTAAAAAGAAGAAAGAGAAAAATACAATTACTACTTCTGAAAATATCATTAATCCTGAAACTTCAGAGGTCATGCTAAAGTTTTGTAATTTCGGATGAAATAAGTAAACAGCAAACGAAAAGAAAACAGCAATGGAAAAGGAACTGCTGACGAAATAAGCAAAATAAGCTCTGGAATTACGTGTTACATTTTTAAAGGCAAACTGCCAAAATGTCATAATATGTACCTCCCGCTAGAAGGTAAATATGTAGTTTTATTGCAAAAAATGTATGAGAGTGCGTTCTCATACATTTTGCTAGTATATGTTAGGGTCATGCTTCAGTCACCTGCTCTGTATACTCTGCGTGATTATTTGCAGCGTTGTGGAAGATGATTTTAATCGTCGTTCCTTTACCAACTTCAGAGTCTAGTTTGACAGAGTGGCCTAAATAATCACAAATTTTACTTACAATATAAAGTCCCATACCAGTAGACTCTCCGAATGCGCGACCGTTTTTCCCAGTGTAAAACGGTTCAAATACTCTTCGAATATCTTCTTGCGGAATACCGACGCCTTCATCGCGAACTTCTAAAATAATATCTTTTCCGTTTCGGTAAGCAGATAAGAATACTTTTTTTCCGCGCTCACCAGAGTAACGAACTGCATTTGTCATTAGCTGATAAATGATGAATTTTAGCCATTTCGCATCAGAAGCAACTTTTAAATCGGAATGAACTTCTAAAACAGGGAAGACTCCGTTTCGAATGAATAGTTCTTTTAATCCGTTAATATTTTTTGTTACGGTATCTTTTAATGAGATCGTCTCAACGTGGAAATCTTCATGGAAGTTATTTAATCTTGCCATATATAAAGCCATATCGAGTCCTTGATTTAATCGCTCTAATTCTTTTTTGAATTTCGGAATCAAATGCTCATCTTCCATTTCGAGCACCATAAGCTGCATAACAGAAACAGGCGTTTTCATTTGATGCACCCAGTGGTTAATAAATAATTGATGTTCTTGTTGTTTTACTTCATACGATTGTAGTTCTTTTTGGAATAGACGATATTGCGTGCGTACGAGTTCATTTACACCGTGAGGCATCGGAGCAGTTGCTCTTTCAATAAACGCATCTTCCATTTTCTCTGGTTGCTCACTTAATCTATGGTACATTCTACGGTTGCGAACGTAACGATAAGCGAGGAAACAAATGAATAAATACAAACTTAAAACGACGAAGTAAAATTTATTATTTTGAAATCCATCTACTGCATCATACAGAACGAAGATGATACCGAAGTTTAATACGTATAGTAGAAAAAATGCAAAATGATCACGTAAAAATAGCCTCATGCTTATTCACTCCAAGTTGCGTTAAAACGATACCCAAGTCCACGTACGGTTTCAATAGCATTTTCAATCCCAAGCTCATTGAATTTTTTACGAAGACGCGTAATGTTTACGTTTAATGTATTTTCCTCAACGAAGCTTTCGTCATCCCATAGGGCAGCTAGTAAATCTTCACGGCTCGCTGTACGAGGGAATTTAGATAATAACATTTCTGCTAAAATAGCCTCTTTCTTCGTTAAAAGAACTTGCTCAGCACCGAAATGAATTTCTGGGCGTTCTGGGAATAATTTTAGTCCTTCTACTTCAACGATACGTTCAGAAATATTTGGTGCATAATCACCGTAAATACGTCGTAATTGACCTTTAATTTTAGCCATTACAACATCGTAGTGGAACGGTTTTGTAATATAATCATCCGCACCGCTTTCAATCGCCATAATTTGTTCCATCTCGCCAGCACGCGCTGAAATGAAAATAATTGGACAAGTAGATTCATGACGAATTTGACGGCACCAGTAGAATCCATCGAATTTCGGTAAGTTTACATCAAGTAAAACAAGGTGTGGTTTTACTGCATTAAACGATTCCATAATATCATCGAAGTTCTCTGCAACAACAGCTTCATAGCCGTATTTTTGAATGTGAGATTGTAGTAATGATGAAATATTTGGATCGTCTTCAACGATTAAAATTTTATACATATGTATATTCCTCCTAAAAAAACAATTGTAGCTATAGTGTATCATGTGTTTCAAGTCATTTCATTATGTTGAAAGATAAGCTAGTAAACAGTATAGGGCAAAAGCGTGAAAAGTAAAAAGTATTATAGGAATAATTCAATATATTTTCCTTTTAAATATATGAATGAATAAAAAGTATTATATTTTTTATGAGATTTGGAACTTTATTTTGGTTACTGTCCAATATATAGTGAGAACATCGTTAAGGAGGGGGCACTACTTGGCAAGTAATGAAGATATACATATTTGGATAGAACGTTTATTAAAAGGTGATGAGGAGGCTTTTGAATTTATATTTAATTTAACGAGTCAGAGAATATATGAAACTGTCTTCGCCATAGTTAAGAATCGGCATGATACAAATGAAATTGTAAATGAAGTTTACTTTCAACTTTGGAAATCTATTTCAACGTATGATCAATCTAGACCGTTTCTATTTTGGTTGAATGGAATTGTTTATAAACAAATTAGTCAATGGAGAAAAAATATATGGAAGAGGATGCGCTTATTTGAAAAACAACATTTAAGTGATGATCCAGTTGTAGAAGTTCCAGAAAAAGTATTAATAAGAAAAGAAACAGAAGAGCGGTTATTAATGGTGATACAAGAACTTCCATTTAAATTTAGAATAGTGATCGTTTATCGCTTTTATCATGATTACACGTATGAAGAAATTGCAGAACTATTACAAATTCCTATAGGTACAGTAAGATCTAGAATTCACAGAGCGTTAGAAAAAATTCGGAATCAATCTAGTATAGAAATAGATGAGGAGGAATCTAATTCAAATGTCGTTTTCAAATGAATGTAAAAAAGCAATGAAACAAGAGGTCCCAAAAGAGGTTAAAGAGCGTGCTTATCAATCCTTTAGTCAAATGTATAAAAAAGATAGTAAAAAGAAAACAAAAAAGAAACTACTAATAGCAGGTTTAATAGCGGCTGTGATTATACCGACGAGTACAATGGCATTAAACAATTCTTATTTTGTAAAGCCGGAAGTAAAATTAAATGACATGATTAATGATCAAGTGAAAAAGGATGCTGCAGATGGGAAGTCTATACAGTTAAACGAAAAGGTAGTGAATAATGGCATTACTCTTCATGTAAAAGAGATATTAATTCAAGATGCCAAAATACTTGTTTACTATCGATTTGAACAGCAAGATGGTTCGCTCGTTCCATATGAATTTAATACAACTGGGCTTGATATTAAATCGGATGGTAAAGAAAACGGGAAACAAGTAGAGAGCCCACATTATGAAAATAAAAAATTTAATGCTGTGCAATATTTGCATTTTCTTAGTAACACGCACATGGATAATTATCAAAAAGATCGTATTGGTAATCCGGATGCAATAGAGAATAGTACATTGTATTTAACGAATCAAGCGGGGGAAAGTTTTGAGACGGTGTTAGCTGATCATGATAAACCAGAGGGAGTAATAGTTTTTGAACCGTTAGAAGGTGAAAAATTCCCAGAGCTTTTATTTATAAATATTAATATTAACAGAGTTGGAGGAACGGAAGGAACTTGGACAACGAAAATTCCAGTGGATATGGCGCATAAAACTGTCCAAAAGGACTCTACAAAGAACGAATGATAATCCATACTAGGTTTGTGAAAGCATGATTAGTTATTGGTTAGATGAATTCGGAACGATAGTAGGTATGTCCTTTATTACAAGCTTGCTAATTTTTTCGATTTGTTCGTTTGTTAATAAAATAATAAAGTTTAAATAAAGGTTGCTCTTTCTTTGATGGAAGAGCAACCTTTATTTTTTCCAACGTGTAATCTGTACAGTTTTAAGTAGTATAGTAATTGATGTTGGTTAAAAGCGTGAAAAATAAAAAGGTGTATGCGTAATTGACAATTAACTGGAAAAGATTTAATGTTTAGATAAATATCTAAATGTCTAATTACTGAAAGGAAGAAAGACATTGAATCAAGCATTCAAAGCATTAGCAGACCCAACAAGGCGAAAAATTTTGGACTTATTAAAAGAAAATGATCTAACTGCGGGTGAGATTGCTGAACATTTCAATATGACAAAACCAAGTATTTCACACCACTTAAACGCACTTAAAAATGCTGAACTTATTCAAGATGAAAAAATGGGTCAATTCGTTATGTACTCTTTAAACACAACTGTATTTCAAGATTTGTTAACTTGGGTGTTTACGTTTACGAGTAAGGGGGAAGAAGGGAAATGAAAAAACATATATTTCCGTTACTACTAATTGCTTTAACGATTATTGCATGGTGTGCCGCGTGGCCGTATTTACCAGAACAAATTCCACGTCATTATAACGCTACGGGAATGGTAGATGGATATTTCTCTAAAGTGGAGGCGAGTTCATTCTCAATAGGTAGTATGGTAGTGCTCTATATGATATGGCTAGTTTTTGGACTTATAAAAGATAAATCTACACAGCAATCCAAAGTTCTTTCAGCGATTAATTATGCTATTCTCTTAATCGGATTTGGGTGTAACATATTTGCACTATTAGCAGCATCTAATTATATTGCATCGGGCTCCATTGCATTTAATTTCGGACTGGGAACATTATTTCTTGTACTAGGTAATTACATGCAACAAACGAAGCCGAACGGGTTAGTAGGCATTCGAATGGACTGGACATTAGAGAATCCTGTAGTTTGGAGAAAAACACATAGGTTTGCTTCGAAAGTATTTGTAATAGGTGCACTTTGTATATATGCTGGGGCGTTACTTCCAGATCCATTTAATATTTTTATGGGGATTGGAATGATATTAATATGCCTCTTTATATCAACGATAAAGTCATATGTTATTTATAAAAAAGAACTAAAAATGTAAATAAAAGCTGCTTTTCCATCTAAGGAAGAGCAGCTTTATTTTTATCTCTTCAAAACCGGTATCCAAATTTCACTTTTAAAATTTGGAGAGGATGTATCTTTCTGTTCATTCCACAATATTTCCGGTCCTTCCGCTAATTCATAGTTGGAAGAAGGAAACCATTCGGAATAAATGCGTCCCCACACATTTTGTAATGTTTCAGGAAATGGACCGACAGCTTCAAATATAGCCCATGTTGAAGCTACGACTTCAAGTTGTGCAAATTGCTCTGGGCAATCTTTCGTTGTGGCTACTCCAATGTAGTGATCGAGTTCTCCCTTTTCTTCCATTCTTCCTTCAGAAAAGTTAGTAGAAGCACTAATGATTCCACTCGGTTCCATGTTTGAAAGTGATTTTAACGTTTGAATGGAATCTGGATTTAAACTTTTCCACATAGAAGCGATTTCTTCATTTACACCGTTAAATACAATCGGTACGCGTTTTGTAATACCAATAATTCGAAAGGTTTTTTTTTCTTCAATTCGATAGTTCATTTCGTTTCCTCCTTGTATGGATAATTGGAAGGTCATTGGTGAATAAGCTTTTAAAGAATGACTACTATTTCGGGCCTCTGAAGGTGTTATGCCGTGCAAGTTTTGAAAGGCACGTGCAAAAGAATCCGGTGAGTTATATCCATATTTTATAGCGACATCAATAACTTTTGCATCGCTATCTTTTAGTTCAAAGGCAGCAAGAGTAAGACGTCTACAGCGAATATATTCTGATAGTGATACGCCAGCTAGGAAAGAAAACATTCTTTTGAAATGGTATTCAGAGCAGTACGCTATTTTTGCGACTTCTTTAAAATCAATTTCATTTGTTAGGTTGTTTTCAATATATTGCATTGCCGCATTCATGTTTTTAAGTGAATCCATATGATGACCTCCTTGTTAAATAGAATAGCAGGAACAAACGAAGTCCATCCGACATTTCACGCACAACTTTGTAGGGTACATTTTTAACCTTACAAAATTGTAATGTTCCTGTAAGGAGAATGAATGGATGGTATGATATCCCAATGTTATAGTAACAAAGTACTTTCGTTCAGTAGGTTAAATTTTTATATCTTTACTTATGCGTCTTACATAACTGTCATGTTTGTGTAAGAAACATCGATAGTGGCAAGAGTAGAGAGTGTATATAGTTGAAAATAGAGAATAGAAGAAATGAGGGATGTCGAGATGAAAACAGTGTTAGAAGCAAAAAATATTGAAAAAGTATATGACACGGGTGGTAATAAATTTGCAGCGTTAAAAGGTATTAACTTACAAGTAAAAGAAGGTGAGTTCGTTGGAATTATGGGACCTTCTGGTTCGGGTAAGACGACTTTACTAAACGTTCTTTCTACAATTGATAATGCGACGAACGGTGAAATTTTAATTGATGGAAAAGATATCGTGAAAATGAATGATGATAAGTTAGCGTTATTCCGCCGCGATCATTTAGGTTTCATCTTCCAAGATTATAACTTATTAGATACGTTAACGGTGAAAGAGAATATTGCGTTACCTCTTGCGTTATCAAAGGTGAAAGCAAGTGAGATTGATCGCCGCGTTCTTGAAATTTCAAAGAAATTCGGTATTGATCATATTTTAAGTCAGTTCCCATATCAAGTATCAGGCGGACAGAAGCAGCGCTGCGCAGCATCGCGTGCGATTGTTACGAATCCTAGTATGATTTTCGGGGATGAGCCGACTGGAGCGCTTGATTCTAAATCAGCGACAGATTTACTAGAAAGTATGAAGTCGTTAAATGAATATGATAACTCTACAATTTTAATGGTAACGCATGATGCGTTTGCGGCAAGTTACTGTAAACGAGTTATTTTCATTAAAGATGGTGAGTTATATAAAGAATTGCACCGTGGTGAACTAACACGTAAACAATTCTTCCAACAAGTCGTTGACGTAATGTCTTCTATTTCTGGAGGTATGGCTGATGACCTTATCTAGCATTGCCCTCCGCAACATACAGCGGAACTTTAAAGACTACTTTGTATATTTTGCATCTATGATCTTTAGCATCGTCATTTATTTTACATTTAAGGCGTTGCAGTATAATTCACAAATGGAAAAAGCTGCGGAAGCTTCTAAAAAAATTAGCGGAGCGTTCCAAGTTTCAAGTGTCATGTTAATTATTTTCGTAGCGGTGTTCATTATATATTCGAACGGTTTCTTTACAAGGAAGCGTAAAAAAGAAGTTGGACTATATTCCTTATTAGGTATTCGAAAAAGACAGATTGGTAAAATGCTCTTTTATGAAAATATGTTAATGGGGTTAATGTCTTTAATTATCGGGATTGCGATCGGTAGCGTTCTTTCAAAACTATTCCTTGAACTACTAATAAGTATGATGGGAATCAACTTAAACGTTCATTTTGAAGTACCGATGACCGCAGTTATTGATACAGCAATTATTTTCTTTGTCATTATTTTGTATACATCACTTCAAGGGTATCGTTTAATTTATCGCTTTAAGCTAATTGAACTTTTCAGGGCGGAACGTGAAGGAGAAACAATGCCAAAAGGATCGGTTATTATGGCATTAATTTCAGTTTTCTTAATCGGTTCAGGTTATTTCTTAGCGTTAATGTACATGAAAGCAGTTATGTATGCAGACTTTATGGTCGTTGCATTATACATTTTATTAGCGACAGTAGCAGGAACTTATTTATTGTTTATGTTCTTCACAGTATTTGTATTGAAGCGCGCAAGAAATAATAAGTCAGCGTTTTATAACGGTATGAATATGGTAACGACATCGCAACTACTATATCGTATTAAAGGAAACGCGAAATCATTAGCGACAATTGCTATTTTAAGTGCAGTGACATTAACAGCGGTTGGTACGTCAGTTACGATGTATTACAACACATTTACGCAATCAAAAGTTGCTGCTCCGTATAGTTATTCTTACGAAAAAAAAGATGAAGCACTAGATAAAAAAGTAAAAGAAATACTTGCTGGAGAGCAGAGTAATCATCCAGTGACATATGAATCAGAAGTTGAAATGATTCCTGTAAAGGGAACATTTAAAGGTGAAAGAGCAGATCAAGTGCTGAACACACACTATAATGTTACGAAGCAGTACCAGCTTATTTCTCAATCAAGCTTTAATACAATTGCGAAACGATTAGAAGTAGAGCCTGTAAACTTAGGTGCGAATGAAGCCTTTGTATACGATAGCCTCTATATTGAAAAACTTGATTTTGGTCCTCTTTATACAGGAAATAAAGCTGTATTTCCTGTTGGGAATGAATCGAAAGAGCTAAACATTAAAGGTGTAAATAGTAGAAGTCTTACAAACTTAAATGAACTATTTGTAATTGTTCCGGATCAAACATATGAGCAGGCGAAACAAGTACATGAAACACGTACTGTAAAAAATATTGATGTAAAAGGTGAGCGAAATAGTAAAGAGTTAACAGCGAAATTAGCAAGCGTTATGCCAGCAGGCGAATCGGAAGTTTTAAAACCATTTAACGATTTTTATACAGGATTCCAAATGGGAATTGAAACGACAGGTTTAATGATGTTCATTGGGCTATTCTTAGGATTAGTTTTCCTATTAGCGACAGGCTCAATCATTTACTTTAAGCAGCTTACAGAAGCAAGTGCTGACCGTGATCGTTACGTTGTTCTTCACAAAATTGGTGTAACGAAGCAAGAGATGAAGAGAGCTATCGCAAAACAAGTGAGCTTTATCTTTGCTATTCCGTTAATTATTGGTATTTTACACAGTTTATTTGCACTAAAAGGTTTGTCAAATATATTACCATTCGAAATTATGATTCCGCTCCTAATTAGTATCGGGGTATATGGCGTCATTTATATCGGATATTACTTCCTAACAGTTCGTTCTTATTATAAAATTGTGAGCGCGAAATAATAAGGGAACAGCTATCGCTATAAGCGGTAGCTGTTTTTTTCATTCTTCATAAAATCTTAAGAAATCTCCTCAATTTTTGTTAAGAAACGATAGTTATACTTAGAAACAAGTTAAAAACTATTGAACGAATGGGGAGAGGGTTACATGCAACTCATAACATTCTTACATGAATTTATTAAGCATCCGAAACATACTGGTGCAATTGCGCCAAGTTCAAAAATATTAGCAAAGAAAATGGTAGATGTAATTGATTTTCATAGAGCGAAGTGCATCGTAGAGCTAGGTCCTGGTACAGGTGTTTTCACGAAAGAAATTATGAAGAGAAAGAGGAAGGAAACAATATTTCTTCTTATTGAAATTAATGAAGTGTTTTGTAAAGAGTTACAGAGAAAGTTTAAAAATGAGCAGAATGTCATTGTCGTACACGGCTCAGCTGAAAATATAAAGAAGTATATGGAAGAGTTCAATATAGAATGTATTGACTACGTCTTATCGGGATTGCCGTTTACTTCTTTACCAGAAGAAGTTTCAAAGCGTATTTTAAACAATGTAATGGAAGCGATACAAGAAAACGGTGAATTTATTACATTTCAATATTCACTTGTGAAAAAAGGATTTATACAGCATTTCTTTCCTGAAATTACGCTAGAGAAAGTGTGGCTTAATTTCCCACCAGCGTACATCTTTAGCTGTAAAAAAGAGTTAAGGAGAGCTTATGCCTAATGGAATTACATGAATTATTATCTTATATTGAACAGTATGGTTATTGGGCACTATTTTTCTGTTTATGGTTAGGTATTATCGGTATGCCAATTCCAGACGAAATGATTGTAATGAGCGGTGGGTTTGTCTCTTCACTAGGAATATTAAGTGTCATTCCAGCATTTTTACTAACATATTTAGGCGTTGTATCTGGCCTATCTTTAGGTTATATAGTAGGAAAAATATTTGGTACGAAAGTACTTGATAAGTTAATGAAAAGGAAAAAGGCAAAGTATCTTTTGAAGTCTCAACAAATGGTAGAGAAGTATGGCCATTATGCGTTAGTCACAAGCTACTTCATACCAGTCGTCAGACATATCGTACCGTATTTAGTTGGAATGAATAACATGTCATTTAAGACGTATGCTTTGTATTCCTATATGACAGGACTTGTTTGGACACTCGTTTACTTTGTGCTCGGTTCTTTATTTGGACAACATATTGAAAGTATTGTAGCAATTGCGATAGAGTATGGCGTTTATTTTGGCGGTGGTATTTTTGTTGTTGCGGGAGGCGCATATTTGTACAAGCAAAGAAGAAGTATAGTGATGAGTAAGTAAATAGAATAAAGGTTTACATTTAGGGAGAGTTATTTTGTAAAATAACTCTCCCTTTTAATGTAATAGTTCCTCATTACTTATATTAGGTGTTGTCTGAAATACAGTTATATAAATTGTTAATATGGTTGTATTAATTAAGTTAGCTAATACAGTCATAAAATCACTTGATGGAGTGATAAGAACGAAGATTGAAAGTATGGCAGAAGCAAGTGGAATAAACTTTTGTAGTGTAGTTAACTTTCCATTTCTATGAAGCTTCGAAGATTGAAAGAAGCAAAGTAAGAAAATAAAGGATGTAAATAATAATCCTAAATGTCCCCAACCATCTTCAATATACCAAGGTAAAAAGCTCATTCGTGATGTGAAAATAAATAGATTTAATACTAACGTGCTAATGATTAGCGTGTTTAAAATGGTAATATTCTTCTGTTTTTTCATTTGAATTACACTCCGGAATTTTTTTTAGACTTTACTGGGATGCTTTTGCCATTTCCATAAATCTTTGCTCAATTTCATCCAAATCGAATGAATGGCATATTCTGCGGTCTTCTTTATCTAAAATTCGATAGTGCTGAGATAAAATATTTTGTTGTATTTGATAGCCATTTGATTCTTTTATTTGTCGCCACCACACTTTTCCTCCTAAAGTCTTTGGGAAGTTCGTATTGTAATGTGTAAAAGCGATTGTTTTTATAATTTCATTCACATCATCCCCAAATGTCATTTGGACTGTATCACACTGTTCGAAGAGTGTTACGACGCAAACGGCACCTGACCATGTTAGCGTGCGTCTTCCTTTTTCAATTTCTACTAATGTTTTCTTCGATAAACCGATAATTTCTGACATTTTATCTTGTGATAGATTATTTTCAACACGGATGAGTTTTAATTTTGAATTAACGAGTTCAATAAATTCTTGTTTATCCATTATGCATCTCCTTTTTCTTTATAGTGTAAAATTACACCAAAAGTGTAATTTTGTCAATTTTAGGGTGGAGAGTTCTTTTGTTTGTTTTTTGAGCTTACTAATTAATATTTCGCTTTTAGTTTAAGAAAATGTTAAGAAACAGTACGAGTTTTTATTAAGAAATACGCCCTATACTTAGAAACACCTTAAAGAAAACAGAATGAAAGGCGGCATATAGATGAAAAGATTTATTTTTGGATCATTACTTGTTATCGTCGCAGGAGCGGCATATTTATTAAAGGGGAGCGCTGGGATGGATAGAATGAATCCATTTCTTGATATAGAGCACCATTATGCAATAATTGATAACGATGGTAAAGAATTAGATGGAAATAAAGGTCGTGAATATAAAGTGAAAGCTTATGATGAAAAAGGTAAGGAAAAAGAAGTGACAATTGACGGAGTAGATGAATTACCAAAAGGTTCATACTGGCATGTGTTTACGAGAGGTAAGTTCTTATATGATAAAGTGAAAGTAACGATAGATAAAATTCCTGATGGAGCAAAGATGAAGTTAGGATTGTAAGTATAAAACCGATTCTCAATGTGGGAATCGGTTTTATTATTTTATGGTAAAATATAGAAGGGAGGAGTGAGAGTTATGCTACTCATCGTTAGCCTTATATTAATCGGGATTATGTGTAGTATGAGAATCGTATCTTTACATATGATAGAACGAGAAAAGATAGAAGAGCGATATGTATATTGTCCAAAATGTAATGCGAAAATTAGGAGAGGCAATTCTGCTCCTTTTTGTTCGAAATGTAATGTAATATTTTAACGAAAGTAAATCCGAAATCATTTTGTATGGTTTTGGATTTTTTATTCTAAAAATAGAAGAAATAAAGAGCGGAAAAAAGTTTGAACAAGGAATTGAGTATACGAATATTATTGAAGGATATCCCATTATTATGAAGTATGTCGTAGAGATTGATAGAGAAGTTTTGAGGGTCTTATTACCTGATGAAAGAGGGATTCTTCCTACTATGCTAGAGTGTGATGAATGTTATAAGACTCAATTGGACGATATTGAGGAAAGTTGATAAAAAAGAGATTGAAACAATTCAAGCTCTTTTTCATTATTATTTATGTCCTAAAATATGCTCAACCTCATGCGCACTTAATTTACTTGCCTTAGCAATTGTTTCAAGTGGTATACCAAGATCATGCATACTTTTAATCATTTGAATTTTTCCTTGTTGTACCCCTTCTTTTCGCCCTTTTTCCAAGCCTCTTTTCATACCTTCTGTCTCTGCATGGGCGAATTTCGCTGCTTCATCCATTAAAACTTACTCCCTTGCGTCATAGGCTTGTTGGAAAGAGGAATCTTGACTCATACGTTCCCACTTGTTTATTGCTTTTTGTAAAATAGGGTCTTGGTTCATAGCAATATCCTCCAATGTTTTAGTTAAGTGTTCATCTTCATTTGCTGAAAGCAATAAAAGCCAACGAACAAATGGATCTTTCCACGGATTTACTTTTTCTTCATGCCATTGTTTTGTTAACTTCGGAATTTCTACAGTGTGAATTTCTATGTCATCACTCAAGAGTTTCTGTTGTTGTGAATTCCATAATGTGCCCGTTGTATGAAATTCTTTGTGGTCTGAGAACATTATAAAGTTCAATAAATTAATGGTGATGGTTTTATGAAGCGAACTGTAAGGCATACCTTTTTGTAATTGAGATGTTTATAATTTTCCCCAATAATATAAACTACGTTTCATCATATCGTGATTATTATTGAGCTGTATTTCTACATTTACTTTTGTTCCTGTGTTTAATGTCGCTGAAATGTCTAAAATAGATAACTTATCCTCTTCATATTCCCGATGTAAATGTGAATCTTCTAGTTGTAGAGAAGCGATGGGTGATTCTAAAGACTCTTGTAACGTAGCGTTTAAAAATGCAATTAGAATATCTTCACTACCATTCGTACCAAACAATTGTTTAAATGCAAAATCAATGCGTAAATTAACTAACTGTTGGTTGAAAAAAGTTTGTCCTCTCCCTTATATTAAGGTGCTTCTTTCCTTCATTGTACCTAAAAATAAATAGGGCATGCAAATAGACCATTCTGCTATTTTATTAGGAGTATTATTAGAAAGTGAAAGGCAATTATGTCTATGTTATACTCTAGTGAAATTGAAAAAACTTATATAGAGGTGAAGATGGTACATATGCAAAAAGATATTTTAAAATTATTAGATAAAAAGCAAAGTAACTATGAATTTCCTACCTTTGATAATGAATATATTGATATTTCACAAGTGAAATTCTCTCTTTTCTTTAAAGATAATAAGGATTGGTTAATGGTGTTTCAAATTGTTGGTGTAGGTTCATTAGGGGTATGTAATGATATTCACGTATATGGTGATAGAGTGAATCATTCAATTGGTGATGATGGTATTTTGCAATTAAATAATGGAGATTATGAATTATTTGATAATGAAGGGGGATTTATACCTGATATTCATAGCGGTAGTTTGAAAATTCACGGGCATCATTTTGAATATAAATTTACAGAAGAGGATTACGCGAATAATGGAATAGAAATAAAAACGACAGAGTCTTATCCAAGAGATTTCATGCGTATGCTTGCGACTAATGACGAAGCTAGAAAATTAGTATGGTGGGAAAAAGAAGAAATCTTAGAAGAGTTCGGCTTAGAAGGTGATTGGGAAGTAGCATATGAAACGGAAGAGTGGCAACATGTTGAAGACGAGAAAGTAAGTGAAAATGAATTCTTCCAATCAGTAGCCGCTGCAATAGAACAGAAAGATCCAACCATTATTGTAAATAAGGATTCTAATACGTACTGGAAAAATTGGGTGGAGTTTGATTACGAAAACTTATAATTAACTAGTAAATCAAAATGCTTTTTTAATAAAAAAGACGAGCTAAAGTGTTTAAACTTTAGCTCGTCTTTTTGTATTACACAACCGCAGGATTATAAATCATCGTAAAGTGTTCTTGCAATAATTCAATTTGACAAGGTGTATGAAGCAAGCTTTCTCCATCTGTATCTACTTCTTTTTCTTCTGCTGTTTCAATATGAATAGATTTCGCTTTTACGTGGAAGATATCATTTTCGTTTGAGTCTTCAAATAGTTTCTTTCCGATATAATCTTTAAATGCTTGAATGCCTGTTGATTTGACTACGAAAATATCAAGTGTTCCGTCGTCGCATTTTACGTTTGGGATAAAGGACGGGATCCCGCCAAGATATTCACCGTTTCCAACCATAACAAGGACAGCTTCGTCTTCATATACTTGTCCGTCGTACGTAATTTTTACTGGGAATGTTTCAGCATTTTTGACAGTTCGAATTGTGCTTAAGTAGTAGCCAATTTTTCCAAGCTTTGCTTTCTCTTCTGCATCAATATTGTTTGATACTTCAGAGACCAGTCCAATGCCCCAGAAGTTTAAGAAGTGTTGTCCATTTGCTTTTGCAACATCAACTGGTTTTACATGTCCTTGTGTAATAAGCTTTGCTGCTTCTGCGATGTTTTGCGGAACGCCAAGTGTACGAGAGAAGTCGTTGCAAGTGCCGCCTGGAATGATTGCAAGTGTAGGTCTAGTTTCAAGAGGGGCTAAGCCATTTGTGCATTCGAATACAGTGCCGTCACCACCAAAGACGATAATTAAATCTACTTTACTAGCAAACTCTTGGCAATATTTCGTTGCATCGCCTTGCTCTTTCGTATGAAGGATATGTAAGTCAGGAAAAGCTGCCGCAAGAGGTGGTACGATTTTCGTTAAGTTCGTATGTAAATCACCTTGTCCTGCTTTCGGATTTACGATGAGGAGTACTTTTTCAAATTTTGTTTTTGTCATTTTATTCTCTCCCTTTGTCTTTTACGAATCGTGATAGAAAATAAACTTCCATCAATGATTGATAGAAGTTTATTCTATTTATATTACTCCGTTACAACTGAAGCGATAAATGGTAAGTTACGATATTTTTCAGCACAGTCAATACCGTAGCCAACGATAAATTCGTCTGGAATTTGGAAGCCAACATATTCAGCTTTTAAATCCACTTTACGTCGCTCAGGTTTATCAAGTAATGTACAGAATTTCAATGCTTTCGGTTTATGCATAAAGAAGTGATCTTTTAGGAAGTGAAGTGTTAAACCAGAATCGATAATATCTTCTACGACAATTACGTTTTTTCCAGTAATGTTTACATCGATATCTTTTAATAGTTTTACTTTTCCAGTTGTTTCTGTTTGATTTCCGTAGCTAGATGCAGAAATAAAGTCGATTGTTACTTCGTTTTTAATGTGACGAATTAAATCGGCAGCGAATACGAAAGAGCCTTTTAATACAGCGATTACTACAATTTCTTCTCCTTCAAAGTCACGTTCGATTTGAAGTGCTAGTTCTTTTACTTTTTCTTGTAATTGTTGTTCAGAAATTAAAGTGTCTTTTATTTCAATATTCATTGGAGTCCTCCTACATTGTAAAACTTGCGAACATTTCGACTGTATAGGAAAGGAAGGAAAAAGTCAAAGAAGATATAAGTTTTTTACAAAAATACCCACAAAGTAGTCAGATGATATGATATACTAACTATATTAAGAAAACGCTTCCATAAAGGGTGATTATGATGAAAAAGAAAGAGTATACAAGTGCAACATTTATAAAAGCATTACTTTTAACAATTGTTCTTGGTAGTTTGGCTTACATAATTGATGTACCAGCGATTCGGATTTCACTAATTGGAATGACTTTAGTATTAGGCGCAATTTCCCATGGTATGATGTCACAGTTGAAAGAAGCTGGAGTCGATCATATGAAAGATCATATAGATGAGAAATGAGAAACCTTCACGTGTAGAGAGTGAAGGTTTTTTGTTTCTTACAAAAATGTAAGGTAGTTGTAAGGCAAATCGATAGTTGCATAGTAGTGTTTTGGATAAACTATAGGTGTAAGGTAAAAGGCAAACATATTTTAGGTAAATTAAGTTTTAGGCACTCTATATGTGAAAAAGGAGTAGGAGGGCATGGAGAAACGTTGGACGACCTTTTCTTTTTTAGCAACTAGCAACACCGTAATGCTAGCTGGCGAAATGGATTTTTTGCACTTGTTTGATCGAGAAGATGATCATTCTTCTTCTAAATTTACAATGAAATGGAATAAATGGAGCGAAAGTTGTAGGTTTGAAGAAGAGACCCCTAACGAAGAGCAAAAGATTATTTTGACAAACCCTATTAAAGCATGGGTTGTTCAACGTCGTAAGTGTAACGTCAAAAATCACTTAAAGAAAACTGAGCCGAGACAATTAGTTATCGCTCCAGCCCACTCTACTTCTAAATCACGCGAAAGTAACATGTAAATATTGAGACACACACCCGAAAAAACATCGTATATATTGCGATGTTTTTTTATTTTTCTACAATGAAATCTTTAAATAAAATATATTTCATCTGCATCTTATATTTATATCTCTTGTTTATTCTAGTAATACATCCGATGCGAAGTGATGTAAAACGTATAAGAGGAGAGAAATAAAATGAAAAAGAAACTATTACCAATCTGTGCAATGGCACTTTTAACAGTAGGATATTCTTCAGTAGCAAGTGCTTCAACTGGAACATTGACAAAGGAAGAAGCAGCGCAATTACAGCAAGATATAGCAAAAAAAGAAGCAGCGATTCAGGCGCAGCAAAAAAATGATACAGAGAAAAAACAAGCGGCACAAGCCCAAGAGAAGAATGAAGTAGCGAAAAAGCAAGCGGCGCAAGCTCAAGAAAAGAATGATATAGCGAAAAAGCAAGCGGCGCAAGCCCAAGAAAAGAATGATATAGCGAAAAAGCAAGCGGCACAAGTACAAGAAAAAAGTAATATGGCTAAAGAAGTAGTAGCACCACAGGTGAAAGAAAAGGAAGCTATTGCAAAAAAAGAAGCAGCAAAAGAAGCTGGAGAGAAATTACCAAACACAGCATCTAATAATGTAGCAATGATGGGACTAAGCGCATGTCTTGTAGCACTAGGTACATTATTTGGTTTGAATCGTCGGAATAAAGTTAAGGCATAAATCAAATATTGTCCTATAAAGAATGGCATAATTTCATATATTAAAAATGGTAGGTTATTCCTACCATTTTTGCATGGAGGGATGAAACATGAAGATACTCAATTATATCGGTATCATATTGATGGCTATAGGGCTATTTATGGGAGCATATTACGCTGTCGAATGGTATAAAGGAAAAAGCTCTGCTCAACAATTAACAAAAAAAGAACTAAAGAGCCTTGAAAATATACAAGATAATGAACTTTCTTCTGAAACACCTGTAACTTCCCAAGTGCCTTCTTCTCAAACAGAACATAAAGAAGGAGAAAAGGTAGCGATGTTACATATACCGAAAATAAAGAAGAAGTTTTCTATATATTGGGGAGCGGATGATGCAACTTTGAAGAAAGGCGTTGGAATGTTCGTTAGTGATTTAACGACAACGCCATCTGGAGGTGGGCATACTGTTTTGAGTGGACACCGGGATACTGTATTTACCGATTTAGGGGAGTTAAAAGAAAAAGATACGCTTGTTTTAGAGTATGATAATAAAATTTACACATATGAAATTCAAAAGACATGGATTACCCATGCAGATGATCGTACTGTTATTATAAAAAAAGAAGAACCGGTATTAACACTGACGACTTGCTATCCATTTGATTATATAGGGGATGCACCAGATAGATATATTATCGAGGCGAAGTTAACTGGTAGTTATTCAAAATGAAGTGATAGTTTCTGAAAACGGAAGGGGATACATAAGTTATGTCAAAAAACATTTTAATTGTGGAAGATGAAGATATTTTGCGTGAAATATTAAAAGATTATTTTTTGAGTGAGCAATATGTAGTGTTTGAAGCAAGAGATGGAAAAGAAGCTTTAGTTGTATTTGAGCAAGAAGAGGTGGATTTAGTTATTTTAGATATTATGTTGCCGGAACTTGATGGATGGTCTGTTTGCCGAAGAATCCGTAAAACTTCTGAGGTTCCTATTATTATGCTGACGGCGCGTGTAGATGAAGATGATACGTTACTTGGATTTGAACTTGGGGCGGATGACTATGTGACGAAGCCGTATAGCCCCCCAATTTTATTAGCAAGAGCGAAAAGATTGTTAGAAAGTAGAAAAGTAACAAAGCAACTTTTAGAGAATGAAGATAATACATTATCAATCAACGGTATTCACGTCCATTTTCCGTCACGCACTGTTACGGTAGATAAAACAGACATTAATTTAACGCATACAGAATTTGAAATATTAGCGTATTTTATGAAAAATCAAGGGATTGTTTTAACACGAGAACAATTGATTTCAAGAATTTGGGGATACGAATTTGCCGGTGATGATCGAACGGTTAATAGTCATATTCGTAATTTGCGAAATAAATTAGGAGAGAAAGCAAAATACATTACAACTGTAGTGCGCACCGGATATAAATTTGAGGGGAATGTATGAGAAAAGGGATTGTACTAAAATTATTTACTCTCACAACAGCATTATGCATGTTAATTTTAGCGACGATATTTATTGGACAAACGATATTTTTTAAACAATATTATGCGAATCGAAAAGTGGAAGATATTAAAGTGAATTTAAATTCTTTTGAGAAGAATTATTTGAATTATACAGGAAGTACAGAAGGAATTCAGAAGTTGGAGCAAGACTTTTTTAGGGAAAATAATACGTGGATTACGACATTAGATCAGAATGGGAATTTAAAACATGTGGATGATTTCTATGTAGAGGTTACTTTAGATCGTAGGGCAGAAAAGGAGTTTGGAAAAAAGGTAATCAAAATTCCTTTGTACTATCTCATGAGCATAGATGAAATTGAAGGTGGAACACTCCCTAAGTTGGAAGGACGATCCGTGTATTTTCATGGACTAAACAGGGATGATAGTTTTATCGCTTTTTATTTATATGTAGAAGAAGTAAATTTGAGTTGGCTGAATAAACCGTTAGGTAAGAAATTAGCCGCAAAAGAACCTCAGGTGAGTGATGAGAAGCCAAAAGTCGCTCAAGATGCTAGCATTGTAGAAAGAAAAAAGGTTGCTGGAATTATGAGTGCTGAGGAACAGAAGAGGGCGGCTCAAAATTCAGATTTCAATCTAGAAGGAAAAATTACGAAAGTACAATTCCCTGATGTAAAAGGGCTTGTAAATCCAATCTATAAAAATAATTTATTTTTGGATAATATAAAGGAATTTCAAGCTGATTTATTAGTAAAAGAAAGTAAGCAAATACAAGATGCAACACGAATAATTGATTATGAAAAGAATGATATAAAATATAAATTATTAATGAAACCAATAACAGAAAGAGACGGATCAGTCACATATATTTATGCGATGGCTTCTTTACAGCCTGTAGATGAAGCAGTACAAATGGTACAAGATTACTACATTTACATCATTGCATTTGTAGTCGTTCTCATTTTTCTAGCTTCGTTTTATTATTCAAAACAAATTGCAAAGCCGTTATTAAAAATAAATGATACAACGAAGAAAATAGCGCATTTAGATTTCACCGAAAAAATTCCGATTACTTCAAAAGATGAAATTGGTGATTTATCGAAAAATATTAATATACTTTCTAACAAATTAAATTCTCATATCGGACAGCTTGAACAAGATATTGAAAAAGAAAGAAAGTTAGAAAATACACGGAAAGAATTCATTTCTGGTGTTTCGCATGAATTAAAAACACCGCTCAGTATTATGAAAAGCTGTATTTCTATTTTAAAAGATGGAGTAGCTGAGCATAAAAAAGAGTATTATTTTCAAGCAATGGAACGAGAAGTAGATAAAATGGATACGTTAATTTTGGATATGCTGGAGTTAGCTAAATTTGAGTCAGGTACATATAAAATGAAAAAGGATGCATTTTATATTGATACGGTAATTGAAGATATATGTGAACACCTTTCTGTGGACATAGAGAAAAAAGAGCTTCATGTGCATAAAAATATATGCTCATTTGAAGTAGTCGCAAATCAGAATCGGATTGAACAAGTCATCGTGAACTTCATTACGAATGCTATACGTTACACACCGAATAAAGAAGATATTATTATTTCTACAATAGATGAAAAGAATCGTATAAAAGTGTGTATTGAAAATAAAGGTACTCACATTGAAGAAGAGCAATTAGATAAAATTTGGGATCGTTTTTATCGTGTGGATGCAGCTCGTCAGCGTTCACAAGGTGGAACGGGTCTTGGGCTAGCTATTTCTAAAAATATTTTAGAATTACACGATGCTGAATATGGAGTAAAGAATACAGAAGACGGTGTATTATTTTACTTTTACTTACCGAGAAAAGCGTAGATAATGCATGCTACGCTTTTTTTAATTTATTTTCATATTATCTTTACCTAATCTTTATTTTTAAGCGATATAATCTGGTTAGAAAATGAGGTTATGTAAGGAGTCGATGAACCGTGCATAGCAATTTGCTAAGTATAATGGTATTTATTTTCTTTTGTGCATTTATTGTATTTTTAATTGATATTACGATATGAAAAAAGAGCGCTCATTAAGCGCCCTTTTTTTGTGTATTCATTTGATAAGCACTGATGCTTTTGAATAAGCGTGGTGAAGTGAGGAATAAAAATATAAGTAAAACTGTACATAAAATAAAAGAACCAAGCATTGTACTTCCATTTACGATTAATGAATATAACACAGCTGATTGACCTTTCGGCGCATATTGTCCCCAGAAAATAATACCGGCAATAAAGTGACAGAAATAGCGAGCAAAGCTACCGATAAATGTAGCAAGAATAATGTAACCAATAACCTTCTTTCCTTCGTTTTGTTTTGATGAAGGTTTGTCTTTACGGCTACCTAAACTGGATTGTTCTAAGTTATTTTCATTAGACGTTAAAAGTGCCTTTTGAATTGGACGATAGAATAAACCAGCAAATCCAATAAAGGCAAAGGCAATGAAGTACTCAATGAATGCTTGAACAGGTGTTAAAATGTAAGCATCGCCTACGACAATTTGTAATAATCCCCAAATTAAGCCTCCTAAGAAAGCTGATTTAAAGCCCCAGCGGTAAGCGATAATAAAAATAGGAATCATAGCGAATGAGATGGAACCGCCTGTTGGAAGTTTGATTGATAATAATGGAAAAATGTCGATGACCATGGCGAAGGCTGCAAGAATTGCGGATTCGATCATCGCTTGTAAATTGGTGTTACGCATGTTGTCTCCCCCTAAATCCAAGTTGTACAAAAAAGAATAGGTATCATAGGAGGATACGAAATACGTAAATAAAAAAGAAGTATGTATTTCGGACGTTTGCACAATCCCTGCGTTAGCATTAACTAACAGGTTCGAAGGGTCGGAACGAAGTGTTCCCTCTCAGCGGCATGGCTCCCCCAGTGATAACGAGATTCTTTATTTGCTATTGTTATATTGTAAGCGAAATGGATGAGAATGGCAAACGAATAGAGTATGACAATAATTGAAATAGAATTGTAGTGAAATGTTAATAAATATGAAGCAAAAGGGTATAGTACAAGAGAAATAGAGTGTGCTATAATTTTTCTGAAAATAATTATCATTCTCTTCGGAGGGGGAAGGTTATGAGCTTAGTAGATATTAAAATCGGTGAGAAAGTATTAGTAAAAAGTATGCAATCTTTAGATCAGTTATTAAAGAGAAGATTGGCTGCTTTCGGCCTTTCTGAAGGAAGCGAACTTCGCATGAAGCAGAAAGCGATGTTCAAAGGTCCTTGTACATTGGAGTGTCGTGGACAGTTAATTAGTATTCGTCATTGTGACGCGAAAATGATAAAGGTGGAATTAGCGTGAATAAGGTAGCTTTGCTAGGGAATCCGAATACAGGGAAGACATCATTATTTAATGCACTTACTGGTTCTTATGAATACGTAGGAAACTGGAGCGGTGTAACAGTAGAAAAAAAGGTTGGTAAATTAAAAGATAGACAAGGAACATTAATAGATTTACCAGGCGTATATGATTTGAATCCAGTTTCACGTGATGAGGGTGTTGTAACAAACTTTCTACTAACAGAAGAATTTCAGCATATGTTAAATATTGTGGATTCCTCGCAATTTGAACGAAATATGCATTTAACGTTGCAGTTACTTGAATTTGGTAAGCCGGTTTCAATTGGTTTAAATATGGTTGATGTGGCGAAGCAAAGAGGAATTGTAATTGATGTAAAACGGTTATCAGAACTATTAGGTGTAACAGTCGTTCCTGTCGTTGCAAGAAGCGGAAAAGGCTGTGAAGAATTACTTGCCACTCTTAAAGAAAATGACAAAAGTGAGAAAAAGCCATTCATTATTTCATATGGTGTAGCAATGGATGAAGGAATTGGAGAGGTAATTTCTCTTTTAGAGACAGCGAATTATAAGCATCCAAGATGGTTAGCGCTTCAATTTTTAAGTAATAACGACGTAGTAGAAAAAGAAATGAAAGCATTACCAATTTATAAGGAGCTTATAGCCATTCGATCTCGCTTAGAAGGAAAACTTGATTGTACGTTGGAAGAGCATATTTACAAAACTCGTGAAGCGTATATTGAAAAGTTAAAAACAAATGTTATGAAGCATGAGAAAGAAGGGAAAATTCCTTTTTCGGAAAAAATTGATAGATTAATTACACATAAAATTTTAGGACTTCCAATCTTTTTAGCAGTTATGTTTTTTATTTTTCAGGTTACGTTTACGTGGATTGGTACACCTTTATCGGATATGCTAGATGAGTTTTTTGGTGGACAGCTTACGGATTGGATAACAGCTGGGCTTACAAGTGTTGGAGCTTCTAATTTTATTCAAGCACTCGTTACAGAAGGTATTATTGCTGGTGTTGGTGCTGTATTAGTATTCGTTCCACAAATCTTTGCACTATTCTTTTTCATTTCATTATTAGAAGACTCAGGATATATGGCGCGAATTGCAGTTGTTATGGATAGAATTATGGAGTTCTTCGGTTTAAACGGAAAAGCGTTCATTCCGATGATTATCGGTTTTGGATGTAATGTTCCAGGTATTATGGCAGCGAGAACGATTGAACAAGAAAAAGAACGTTTACTTACAGTTCTTGTAACACCGTTTATGTCTTGTTCGGCACGTTTACCTGTATATGCATTATTTGCGGGAGTATTCTTCCCTCAAAGTCAGGCAACTGTTGTATTTTCTTTATATGTTGCAGGTATTGTTCTAGCGTTACTCGTTACAAAAATTATGTCTCTTACCATTTTAAAAGCGGAAAAATCTATTTTCGTCATTGAGCTACCACCTTACCGCGTACCACAAGCGAAAACGTTATGGTTAAGTACGTGGGAGAAAGGGAAAGGATTTGTTCGTAAAGCAGGTACATTTATCTTCGGTGGTTCTGTTGTCATTTGGTTATTAAACTACGCAGGTCCGTCAGGATTTGGTGTTGATATGGGAGACAGTTACTTAGCGATGATTGGTGGATTTATCGCACCAATATTTGCACCGCTTGGATTTGGAACATGGCAAGCTGCGGCATCCCTTTTAACAGGATTTTTAGCGAAAGAAGTTGTCGTTTCTACAATGGCAATTATTTATGCGGTGAAAGAAGATGTGCTAGGAAATGTAATGGGAGCACATTATACGGCGCTATCAGCATATGCATTTATGTTCTTTATTTTATTATATGTTCCGTGTTTAGCGACAGTAGCCGTTATTAAACGTGAAACAGGATCAGCGAAGTGGACGATTTTCTCCGTCATTTATCCACTCGTTGTTGCTTATGTATTAACGCTTATTATATACCAAGTTGGATCCTTACTCGGATTCTAGAAGGAGATGTATTAGGGTGATGGTCAATATTATAATTGGAGCTATCATTTTTGGTTATGCAGCATACACGTTGGTTAATTTTGTAAAGAGAAGTAGAAAGGGAAAATGCGCAGCATGTTCTTTAAATAAGTCATGTCAGTCGCAAACTTGTAGTCCGGATATGGAGCAAGTTGCTCATAAATAGTAAAAAAGCTTTGCGAATTTCGCAAAGCTTTTTTGTTTTACTTTTTAATTTTTACAAGTTGAGAAGCTTCTACGCCGTTGTAACCTGGGAATTCTTTACTAGGGTCTTTATCGAATTTTAATACCCCAACAGATTTTTCATCGCCTTTTACATTTCCGTAAGTTGCATCATCAACAATGGCGAACATGTCGGCATATGCACGGCCACTTCCGATAATTGTGTTGCCTTCATATTTTAATTTTGTCCCATCAAGTGTAGCATTTTCTACTTTGTTTTTTGCGAATAATACACCTTGCTCTGCTGTTACAGCTGGTAATTTATCAAGTGGTTTCGTGTCATCTTTTTCATCAACTTTGCTAAGTAACTCTTTCTTCACGAGTTCTTCACCAGTTTTCTTATCCATGACAAGAACTTTTTTACCATCTAATGTTGTCATTTTCATTTTATAGAAGTCTTTTTCTTTTACTTCTTTTTTGTTTTTATCTGTAATTTGTTGAACTTGTTCTTCTGAGCCGTACAGTACAAAACCGTTTGCTTTATCTCCTAATAAAGAACAACCTGATAATGCTCCGAATGAAATTGCTGCTGCTAATCCGATTCCTACTAATTTTTTCATGATGATGTCTCCTTTTATATGTTTTATAGTAAATACATTTTTGTATTAGTTCTGAAATGATGAGAAGCTTGTTTGTTGCTTCTGGTATTAGTGTATAAGAAATATGGAAACGTAACTATCGAGTTAGCTTACAGTAACATTACACTTATGTAATTTAGTGAAAGTGCACAAAAGTAAGTTAATTTTAAAGAGAGATAATGAGAATATATTAGAAATACAATATTGTATCTAGAATGTCATATTATATTGGATGTATTTTGGAAATAACATGTAAGTACATCTTTGTTTTGTTATAATAAACACATAGGCTGTAAAAATGACTATTCTTTACTGTAAAGGGAGATTTTTCAGTTTTCCAAGTAGTGAATTTGAAATATGAGGTATATCATAGGAGGAATTTGGATGTCTGTATTTAAACGATTAAGAGATTTAACAATGTCAAATGTGTATTCAATAATTGAAAAAGCGGAAGATCCAGTTAAGATGACGGATCAATATTTACGCGATATGCAAGCGGATGTACAAGAAGCTGAGAAAAGTGTAGCAGCTCAAATTGCACTTGAGAAGAAATTCAAAATATTATTTGAAGAGCAAGAAGCACTTGTGAAAAAACGTGAAGAGCAAGCTCATATGGCTGTTCAAGCAAGCAATCTTGATCTTGCGCGTCGTGCTCTTGAAGAAAAACAAAATGCAGAGCAAAAGATGAATGAGTATAAAGCAAGCTATGAGCAAAACAAAGCTGCTGCTGATAACCTTCGCCTGAAGCTAGAAGAAATGCGTAAGCAATTAACAGAGCTGAAAAATAAACGTGAAACACTTGTAGCACGTGTAAATGCGGCGAAAGCACAAAAGAATATTAATCAAGCGATGTCTGGATTTGATTCAAACTCAGCAAAAGCTGGTTTAAGCCGTATGGAAGAGAAAGCTCTTCAATTAGAAGCTGAAGCAGAAGCGAGCGGCGAAGTTTATAAAAAAGAAAAGTCATTAGATGATGAATTCGCAAGCTTAAATAAAAATTCTGCTGTTGATGATGAATTAGCTCGTATTATGAAGCAGTATGAGAAATAATATAGAATAGAGACAAATGAACCGACATGTCTAAATAAATTCATGTCGGTTTTCTATTACTTTTAATAGGAGGTTTTGCAATGACATGGACAAATGTAGCAGCCATGCTTGTATGGACTGGAGCGAGTGCAGTACTTTTATTTGCAATTATGTGGGTTGATTCAATTTTTACTAAATACAATGACTTAAAAGAAATAAAGAATGGGAATACAGCTGTAACAACTCGTTTTGTTATGAAATTATTCGCGCAAGGGTACATTTTATCCCAATCGATTACGAAAGCAAATGATTTATGGCAAGCGCTACTTGCATCAGCAGTTTCTTTCGTTATTTTGTTAGTAGTAGAAATGTTTATTGAGTTTGTTTTAAAGAAAATAGCTGGTTTAGATTTAGAAGAAGGTACGAAAGAAGGCAGTATTGCGCATGCAATGTTGGCCGGATCATTACATATCGTTGGGGCACTTATTTTAGGTGCTTGTTTATAAAGAGAGAAGGAGGGGTAGATCATGAGTTTATTCAAACGGATTAAAAATATAATGAAGAGCCCAGAGCCGCCAAAGCCGGAGAAAAGTTTGGTGACATTAGCTCCTGGCGATATGATTGAAGTTTCATTAGTTATGTACGAATTGACCGGGAAAACGAGTATGCATTCTCGTAAAGAAATTGTTTTGACACTGCAAGACGGGAAAGATATTCGTTATTTAAAAATTGAAGACCGTGAAAATACATATTATAAATTATATACACCAATTGATGGTCGCTTAGATTCGATTGATGAAATTCCGACGACAATTGAAATGGATGATACAGAATACCATATGGAAGAGCAATATAACGGACGTGTTGTCGTGATGGGAAAAACACCATTCGCTGCTTCAGAGGAACAGCATGTATGGGAATTCCAATCAGATAACCGAAAATTATTACGTATTGAATGGCAAAATGGTCGCACAATGATGTATGAGGGAGAAGCAATTATTCCTGCTGATGTACAAATTATAAGAGCAACGTAAGGGGGCGTAATCATGTCAAACCGATTGTTTACCATGATTAAATCGTTCGTGATCCCTATACTTGCTATCGTTATGTTACTTGTTGTTGCTGGATATGCCTTATCAGGTTGTCAAGGCGGACAGACAAAGTCGATTCAAGACCGTTATCCACTAGAATCTGTCGCAAAAGAAGGTAAACAAGAATCTTACGTGTATAGGGCCGCCAATCGGTCAGTTCCTGAAGTCGCAAAGGAACTCATGAATGAAAGAGAACCGAAGCAAGCATCTAAAGAAGACGAAAATCAAATGTTCCTCGTTTATTCTGATAAGATTTATAACTTGCAAAAGGATAAAGAGAAGCCTTCTGATACGTTAATTGAAATAAGTAACAAAGAATTTGTCCGTCAAAATTACCAACCATCCTTCTTGCAAGGATATATTATGGGGAGTATTTTAAACGATATATTCGGTTCACGAAAATCATCATACGGTGATTATCGCGGATATAATGACAGACAAAATCATAAACCGGTTATTCCAGAGAGACCGCCTACGAAAGAAGAAAAGAAAACCCCGCCTCCAATTACGAAGGAAGGGAAAGGGTCTATCATTAAGCGAGGCGATAATGTAGATTCGAAACCTTCCGTAGGAGATACAGGAAGTATTACGAAAAAAGGAAGTAGTACGCCTCCGCCTTCTACTGGAAGCAAAGGGAAAATTACAAAAACGCCAGGTGGCTCGAGCGGATCAGATGTGAAGCCAAAATCATCTATTAAAACCCCGCCAAGGAATACATCTCCTCCGAAAACGAGGATCGGTGGTTCAGGAAAGATTACGAAGAGAAGATAGTTATAAAGACCGAAAAGTGGAATTTGCTTTTCGGTCTTTTTGTTATGGAAATTAATTCCTTGTGGCTGGTACAATTAAGTTATAAGGAGGAGATTATTATGACTATATATAAAAGGTTTAGTTTGATTATGTTCCTCGTCTTATTCCTCAGTTTATTTATTAGCACAACGATGAAATTTCACTTTGTAGTAGGTATTCTATGGATACTATGTACATGTACTCTTTTTCTATATGTTCCGCTTCGTTTTCAACAAGAAGTGCCCGCCTTTCAAAAATACGTAGCATGGATTAAAAGCGGGGGAAGATGGGGCGAGTAAAAATATATTAGCGATTATTGGAATATATCGATCGCAACTCAAAATATATCAGCGATTATTGGAATATATCGACCATAACTCAAAATATATCAGCGATTATTGAAATATATCGACTTACCGACAAAAACTGACAATGGTAAAAGAAGAGGGTGTGCCAAATTGTTGGCACACCCTCTTTATTCATAATGATTAATGAATATCACGTTTCTTAAAGTTACCGCCTTTTACTTCTGCTACGTCATAAACTGTAATAAAGGCATGTGGATCGATTTCATTAATAAGTTCTTTCATTTTACTTTCTTCTAAACGGTTAATTACACAAGAAATTTCTTTGAATTTCTCTCTTGAATAACCACCGTACACTTCGTTATATGTAGCGCTTCGGCCTAAACGGTCGCGAATTGTTTCTACCATTAATTCAGGCTCTTTCGTAATGATTTTAAATGCTTTCGAACCACTTAAACCAACTTCAACGATATGAATCACTTTCGAAGCGATAAAGTAAGCAATTGCTGAAAGGATAGCTCCTTGAAGACCGAATACTGTTGATACGAAAATAAATACGAACATGTTTAAGAATAAAATAAGGTCACTCGTTCCAAAAGGTAACTTACGAGAAAGCAATACAGCTAGCATATCGATTCCATCTAATGCGCCGCCGTTACGTAATGCTAGTCCCATACCGAAACCGATGATAATACCACCAACAACTGTAACAAGTAGTGTATCGCCTTCAATAATAGCTGGTATTCCGTGCATAACAACAGTACCTACTGCTAATGAAGCAATCCCGATAATGGAATAAATAGCAAAGCTTTTACCGATTTGCTTATATCCTAACCAAACGAAAGGAATGTTAATAACTGCGATTAGAGCTCCTAATGGCAATCCAAATAATCTTGAACTAACGATACTTAAACCAGTCACACCACCGTCTGATACGTTATTTGGAATTAATACTGCTTCTAATCCGTACGCTGTGATAAATGCCCCAATAATAATCATCAAAGCTTTAGAAGCGATTTTTAGCTTATTGGGCTTGTTTTTGATAATTTTCTCCATGTAATTTCCTCGTTTCAAACTAGTTTCTTATTTGTTACGTTATTCACACCTAAATTCCATTTTAACATTTAAATTGAAAAATTTCTCCTTTAATGGATGTATGCAGGGGATATTATGACCATATTATCTTTAAAATATTTTTGAAATGAGTATAAGAAATCCCATCCTTTCAAAGGATGGGAGACTATTAAGAAATGATAAAACTAAGCACGGATAGCAATAAAGAGAATCCTAAAATAGCTCCGCAAACTTTCATATGACGTTTACGTCCCATCACAACAATTGCGACATATTCACGAATCATTGCATTAGGCCAGTAATAAAATGCAGTTTTTGATCCAATTCCTTGGCTATTAAGACCTGCTTGCTTTGCATATATACCAGCGCGGAAAAGATGGAAATTATTCGTTGTAAAAATACTTCTATACTTACCTTCAGGCTTTAACGAATCCATAATTTCTTTTGAGAATGACATATTTTGATACGTGTTTACAGATCGATTTTCTTGCACGGTATGTTCAAGTGGAATCCCTTTTTCAACAGCATATTTTTGCATCGCTTCTGCCTCTGGAAGGCCTTCATCTGGACCTTGTCCACCAGAGAAGATGATTGTTGGTGGTGTATTTACAGCGGCTTGTTTCCAGTAAAAGTCGATTGCTTTATGAATACGACTTGCAAGTAAAGGCGGTACTTTATCATTAATTAAGCCGCTACCAAGAACGATGATGAAATCTTGATTACGCCTTGGTCTGTTGAATTGATATAGAAAATAAGCGCTTAAGAAGTTAGATAAGTGTATAAAGAAATATAAGGTTATAAGAGAAATTCCACCAAAAATAGGTTGCAAATGCGGTGAGAAGAAACTTGCTGGACTTATGAAAAGGAATAATATAGAGAATAAAATACCTAAAGCAGCAATAAGTGTTAAACAATTAGTAAAACGTCGTCCTTCTCGTTTCATTAAAATTCTCGCATTCAGAAATAGTCCAAACATTAAAGCAACAACACCGAAAGGAATCATAACGATAAATGCTAAAATAGGTAAGACTATTATGTAGCCTAGTATAGTGTTACTTGAGTCCCAAGAGACAAGTACACAAAACAGAAGGAAAAAACAGAAAAAAGCATTAAATAAAAAGCCGTTTACTATTTTTCGTGGATCCTTTAAGTAAGAGATAAGAAAAATAATAAACAATATAAGAGGGATAATTCCGAAATACATAAATATAGTACACCTCAATTTGTATAATAATTTGACATACCCTCTATATTACATGATTTTATAATTGAAAATGAAAGGAAAAATGATTTCGAATTTTCTCAATAAAACATATAGATACATATGTTACAATGTATGTAAGGCGATATATTAAAAGTAAAATGGTTGAAGAGGCACTCTATGGAGTGTCTTTTCTTTTTGGTATGTAATTGTGCATATTATATTTATTTTCAAGTGAAGAGGATTAAAATATAAGTGGTAGGCAGACTATATAAAGCAGAATTTTATACAAACTTTACCCTCTACTTTTTGTATCTAACAATCTTATAACAATAAATAATTCTGTTTTATAGTGTCTGTTTGTAAAAGTGTCTTCTTTGAAGGCACCTTTTTTTGTTTAGTATAGAATGTTTTTACTGTTTGTATAGTAGAAACTATCTATACTAAACATTAGCAATCTTCCGTATAAATATTATCAATTTACTATATATTCCAGTAATGTTAACCTACATATGAAAGGCTTTCTTTTTCAAAATATTACCCCTAATAAATTTTTGAAGAAGTCAACTGTCTCCAAAATTGCCATTCATGCTTAGCAAAAAAAGAATCCTGCTGGATTCTTTTTTTGTGTTCGACATGATATGACAAATTACATTTTAATAATTTGTTATTATGTTAAATGGTTATTCAGAAAAGAAAAGGGGATTTTAGAATGAATGTAAAGAAAATATTTTTAACAGGTGCGCTTGCCATAACAACTGCATTTACATCTATTGGAACGGCACAAGCAAGTATTATCTTCAAAGATGTTCCAACAGGACACTGGTCTTATAAAGCTATTTTAGATTTAGCAAGTAAAAATATTGTTAGTGGTTACGGAAATGGGATTTTTGGGTTTGGTGATGATGTGACTCGTGAACAAGTTGCTAAGCTTATGTATCTTCAGCTAAAAGTAGAATCGAAAGAGAATTATAATAATCCGTATAAAGATATTAATGAGAATTCAACAAGTTTTAAAAAAGAAATTTTAGCATTAACAGAAATGGGGATTTTTGCGGGGGATGAAAAAGGGAACTTTAGACCAAAAGCTTCCTTGACTCGTCAAGAAATGGCTCAAGTGTTAACAAACGCATATAAATTAGTGGCAAAATCGGAGCATACATTTGTAGATGTAGATAGAAAGTCATGGTCGAATAAAGCCATTAGCGCTGTACAATCTAATAAAATTGCTGCTGGAACAGGTGATAATATGTTTTCACCTAAGATGAACGTAACTCGTGAACAATATGTACAGTTCTTATATAATGCAACATTACCATATGAGGAAAGACCAGGTGCAAATCAAGAACCAAAGCGCTTTGCTAACTGTAAAGAAGCAAACGATGCTGGATATTATGATATTACAAGAGACAGCCCGTATTATGGAAAGCATTTAGATCGTGATGGCGATGGAATTGCTTGTGAGAGAGAGAAGAGCGGTAAATAAGAAAAAGCACTCAATCTGAGTGCTTTTTCTTATTGAAACAAGCTATTTTTTTAGGCGCCTTTCATAAAATAAAAGTAACGAAATGAAGGTAGGTGACAAAATGCCATCAGTTGTGGAAGGTGTTATTATTGAAAATTGTAACGGAACAATTAATTTAGGTGATAAATATAACGTGCAGCCAATTGAAAAAACGAAAGCTTATAATGGATCGGGATCATCGAATACAGGAATAAAAGTACAAACATTTAGTGGTATTAGTACAGCGGATGTAAGGGATAGCGATGCGAATGATCAGGGAATACAATTTACTTTATAGATAGATATGTAAAATTGCATAAAATGATGAACTTGTCCTGTGCTACAATCTAGCTGTGAGCTGTTAATGATTCTTCTGTAGTGTAGTTGTTAGATTAGAAATATAACATCCTATCAAAAATCATACGTAAAAAAGACACTTCAAACGAAGTGTCTTTTTCATTTTAGTGATACCCTTTAGCAGAGTCTTTATGAATTTTATTTTTAAAGATACTGTAGCTCCAAAGTTGATATCCAATAACAATTGGTACCATAACCATTGCCACGAAGAACATAATTTTTAAGTTTAACTCACTACCCGCTGCGTTATATAACGTTGTGCTGTATGCGTCGTTAATACGTGACGGTAACATTCTTGGGAACATGCCTGCAAAGCCAGTCGTCATAAACATTGCGATTGTTAAGCAAACGAATGTGAATGCGAGGCCGATTTTATGTTTGTACACCATAATAAGTGCGAGTACACTCATTAACATGGCGAGTACTGGAAGAATGAATAGTACCGGATATTCCGTGAAGTTTTGGAATAAGTTTGTACGATTTGCAGTTGCTACATAGAAAATAGCTAAAATGATAGCAGCTGCCATTGAAAATGGTCTTGCGATTTTATAAGCACGATCAGATACTTCACCAGTCGTTTTAATCATAACCCAAAGGGCACCAGATACGACGAATATAGCAGTGAAGAACAGACCTCCTAAAATACCGTAATGATTGAGTAAGCTAAATAAATTTCCTTCATAACCATTTTTTCCGATTTGTAGTCCGTAATACAGGTTAGCGAACGTAACTCCGAATAAGAATGCGATTAGGAAACTACCAATTGTAAATGCCCATTTACAAGTTTTTTGCCAAATTGGTGAATCATCTTTATGCATAAATTCAAGTCCAGCAGCACGAGCAAATAGTGCAAGTAATACTAAGAATAACGGTGTATATAGATAACTAAACATATTGGCATATGTGATTGGGAAGGCAGCAAATGTTGCACCACCAGCTGTAATTAACCATACTTCATTACCACCCCAGAAAGGGCCAATTGCTTCTTGTAATTGATTTCGTTCTTGTCGATCTTTCGTAACGAAAGGAAAAATCATTCCGTTACCAAGTGCATACCCATCAAGAATGAAGTAAACTGTCCAAATTACGCCCCATAAACCGAACCAGATGATCGCAAGCATATCATGAGACATGAGCTGTACCTCCTTCAGTAGCAGGCTCTTCTAATGCAGCAGGTCCTTTTTTTGCGAACTTTAGCATTAAGTATACGTCTGCGATTAAAAGTAGAGTATAGAACAAGATTAAACTAATTAATGAGAACCAAATCTGCGGAACAGATATAGGTGATACAGATTCTGCTGTACGCATTAGTTTATAAACTGTCCATGGTTGACGACCTACTTCGGCAACAATCCAACCAGCGTTAATTGCGATATATGGTAGTAAAACAGACCATATTGTAACCTTTAAATAACGTTTTGAGTTTTCTAGTTTTCCTTTTCGGTTTAAATAGAAGCCATACCAAGTTAATGCCATAAAGAACATACCAAGTGCAACCATTAAGCGGAAGCTATAGTACACGAGGTTAACGTTTGGGCGATCTTCTTTTGGAATATCTTTCAAACCAACAATTTCTCCATCAAATGAATTTGTATAGAAGAAACTTCCTAGCTTTGGAATCGTAAGAAATTCAAAGTTCTTTTCGTTTTTCACATCAGGAATTTGAACAATCGAGAATCCTTGTCCTTTTCCAGTTTCCCAAACTGCTTCCATCGCAGCTCCTTTTGCTGGTTGATATTTAGCTGCGGATACACCAGACTGATGCCCCATAAACGGTGTAACAGTTGCAGCGAATAAACCTAACAGTAAACCAAATTTGAATGATTTTTTGAAGAATTCCACTTCATTTTTACGTAATAAATGATAGGCACTAATTGCCATAACGAAGAAAGCACCAACGATATAACAACCAACTACAGTATGGAAGAACATATTCCAAGCATATGGATTCGTAACGAGTGCCCAGAAATCATTTAATTCAGCGCGACCGTTACGTACGACGTAGCCAACCGGATTTTGCATAAAGCCGTTTGCTGTAATAATCCAAAGTGCAGAAATATTTGTTCCAAGTGCAACCATCCACATACAGAAAGCACGGAACTTTGGTGAAATCTTGTCTTTACCGAATAACCATATTCCCATGAAAGTAGATTCTAAGAAGAAGGCAACGAGTGCTTCGATTGCGAGAGGGGATCCGAAAATATCTCCCATATATTTGGAGTACTCAGACCAGTTTGTTCCAAATTGGAATTCCATCGTAATCCCGGTTATAATCCCCATGACGAAGTTAATTGTAAATAATTTACCCCAGAAGTTTGCCATTTTGCGATATGTTGGATTCAATGTGCGGGCGTATTGAGTTTCCATACATGCCACTAAAATAACAAGTCCGATTGTCAAAGGTACAAATAAAAAGTGATAAAAAATAGTAATTGCAAATTGAAAACGACTCAGTAACAGAACGTCGGACATAATAAATATTCACTCCTTTTTTACATTATCTACAATTAGTTTATAGTGAAAATACGTTTTAAATAGAGGGGACTTGTTACAAAGCTGTGTGTATATTTTGAAAGAATTATGTCGATTATCTGAAAATATCCTATTTTTACTATAAAGCGATATCCTTTTTGTGTTTTTCATATTTTGGTACACTATTTATGTAGTGTAAACGAGAGAAAAGAGGGTCCTTTACTATGAAGTCATTAGAAGAGATTTTGCAGTACAATGAAAAATTCGTTGAAGAGAAGAGATATGAAGAGTTTGTAGCAGGGAAATTTCCAAACAAAAAGATGGTCATTATCTCTTGTATGGATACAAGACTTGTTGAACTATTACCGAAAGCAATGAATATGCGTAACGGTGATGTGAAAATTATTAAAGTAGCAGGAGCTGTTATTTCACATCCATTCGGAAGTATTATGCGTAGTATTTTAGTTGCTGTATACGAGCTTGGTGCGGATGAAGTATGTGTAGTTGGTCACCACGATTGCGGTATGGCTAAAATTCAAGCAAGCAGTACAATTGAGAAAATGAAAGAGCGCGGTATAACAGAAGAGAAATTAGATATGCTTCGTTATTCTGGAATCGATTTAGAACAATTCTTGCGCGGTTTCTCTAGTGTAGAAGAAAGTGTAGAACATAGCGTATCAGTACTTCGCAACCACCCATTACTTCCAGAAGAAGTACCTGTTCATGGTCTTGTTATCGATCCTGATACAGGAAAATTAGATTTAGTTGTGAATGGTTACGACAATTAAGAATTTACTTTGTCATCCTTTTTATCTGGGACAGGATCAAATCCTCCTGGGTGGAAAGGGTGACATTTTAATATACGCTTACAAGTAAGCCAAAACCCTTTCAGGGCACCATGTTTTTGAAACGCTTCTAATCCATAATGAGAGCAAGTTGGATAAAAGCGACAAGTTGGTGGGGTCATCGGAGATATGAACTTTTGATAAAAGCGTATAATCCCAATAAAAATCTGTTTCATAACGGTCTCCTTTTCAGCATATTCTTAAAGTATTATAGCACGACTGTACATAATACTTTACTAATGTGCATTTCCATTATATCATATTGGATATAACGGAATTAAATTAAAAGCGGGAGAGATGTTGTATGCCATCAGTAGAAAGCTTTGAATTAGATCATACGATTGTAAAGGCGCCTTATGTAAGACATTGCGGAGTTCACAATGTAGGTAGTGACGGTATTGTAAATAAATTCGATATTCGTTTTTGCCAACCGAATAAACAAGCAATGAAACCAGATGTTATTCATACGTTAGAACATTTATTAGCATTTAATTTACGTAAATATATTGATCGTTATCCGCATTTTGATATTATCGATATTTCACCAATGGGCTGTCAAACAGGATATTATCTTGTAGTAAGCGGAACACCGACAGTTCGAGAAATCATTGATTTATTAGAACTAACATTAAAAGATGCGATTCAAATTACAGAAATTCCAGCTGCAAATGAAACGCAGTGTGGTCAAGCGAAGCTTCACGACTTAGAAGGAGCACAACGCTTAATGAACTTCTGGTTAAGCCAAGATAAAGAGGAACTTGAGAAAGTGTTTGGATAGAAAGAAAAACTGCCTGTGAAAGGGCAGTTTTTTTTTGTAGTACGGTGATAAATGAAATTATATCGACGATTTTTCGAATATATTGAACACGACTTGAAATATATCAACAATTTTTTTAATATATCGACGTTTCGACATTGGATATCGACTTACCGACAAAAACTGACAATATTATGAAAGTATACTAGACACCCCAACATACAAAACAAAAGCAGAACCGAGAAAATAAACAAATGCCTTTGCTTTTTGCCGCTTTTTTATTTCATCAATTCCAAAAAAGATAAACATAATACTCAAAAGGATAAAAACGTATGGTAAAAGCATAAAGAGGTTTGCGAAGAAGCTAACTAGGGCAAGAATAAGAGCGATAGTAGCAAGGATAATTCGAATGTTTTTAAACATATAATCCTCCTTTAAAAGAACATTATAAATGGAATAACAAAAACAATCGTAAAAAGACTTAAACTGATGGTTAGCTGCAATTTTCTTATATGCATTTGAAACTCCTAGTAGAAAGTAACTACCGAGAGACAAAAATTATAATAGCAACAATGAAAGTGAATAAGCCAGAAAAGAAGGAGAGTATACTATGTACTTTCTTTTGTTTCTGTTTTTCTTCTGCACTCATGATGAAGGTTATAATAGATAAGGCGATGAAATGTATTATGAATTTTTCTTGCTGTTTTTTGTATAAGGGTTATCTTCTGGTTTATCAACAGAATGTTTATAAGCGTAGCCTTTGTTAATCGTCATGACGGAGAGTACTAGTATGACTAGGACGATGATAATACCGATAATTAATATTTTCAGCATGAAATCCCTCCTTTTCTTTATTTTACATAATTTTGTATTTGATGAAAACAATAGAAATTAAAAGGATGAAAGAAGGGTGTTACATGGAGACGAAAAAAACATATTATATATCAATAGGAAACGGTCAAATTTCACAAGTGAAGACGGCGGATACGTATAATTTTGAGATTGCCGCAAGTGATGAGGAAATTACGGAGTTAAGAGAGTACTTTGATCAAGCGTATGTAGAAGATTTAGGCTCATTTGTACGTTCTCACGTTCCATTTGTTGAGTATCATCACGATTCAAATAATGACCGATATGATGAACAACTACAAAAAGCATATAAAATGATTTACGATTTAGGAAATCATGAGACGAAAGAATTAGTCGCGCAAATGGGAATAATCAATGGATTATAATTGGATAATATTATGCAGAAAAGCGAGAATATGCTACAATTTGTGGTAGGAAAAACTTGTAACCATCAATAGGGGAGTAATGGCATGTACAAATTTAAAGATTATTACCACAACACTGTACAATTATCGTTTGAACGTTATCCATTTTCTCCTGAGCCAAAGCATGTTTGGGTTGTATGCCGGTACGGGGATCAATGGTTATTAACGCATCATTTACGTCGCGGTCTTGAATTTCCAGGTGGTAAAGTGGAACTCGGGGAAACACCGGAAGAAGCGGCAGTTCGAGAGGTTCATGAAGAAACCGGCGGCATAGTTTCTGATTTAACTTACTTAGGACAATATAAAGTATCTGGAAAAGACAAAATAATCATTAAAAACATTTATTTTGCAACAATTAGTGCGGTAGAAGAACATACGCATTACGAAGAAACGAAAGGATCTGTTTTATTAACAGAAATTCCTGACAACATTAAAACGGATAGAAAATTTAGCTTTATAATGCGCGACGATGTATTGGCGCGTACGATGAAACATATAGAAGAAATCGGCTGTTTTACGAAGTAAAGTGGCCGGTTTCTTTTTTTGTGGGCAAGAATGAATGTAAATATATCTTTACATTATTTTGGGTATATTATACAATTTTGTAAAGATATATTTGCATTTTAGGAGGGGGAAGATGGATAACAGAAAAGAAACGACTGTTACTGTTTCGATGGTTAAATTAAATATCTATGCACTTCTTATAATATTCGCTTTGGCGTTTGGAATTGGTTATTTGCATATATTTCTTTCAGGCGGGGTGCAATTTGAATTTACATTGCCCGTTATGTTTCTTTTGATTATTGGAATGATTGTTTTCGTTTGTATTCATGAGGCAATACATTTAATTGGATTTCGTTATATCGGAGGTGTTCCGTGGAGTGAACTAACATGGGGCGTCAATTGGAAATTAGGTGTAGCATACGCTCATTCTAAAAAAGAAATTACAGTAAAGCAAATGAAGAAAGTGTTAATGTTACCGTTTTTACCGACTGGAATTTTGCCAATTGTATTGGGATTAGTTATGAATCTGGAGCCACTCTCATTTTTAGGAATTTTACTAACAGCGAGTTGTATCGGTGACATTGCCTTATATCAAAAAGTTTCAAAGTTTCCAGATGATGCGCAAGTTAAAGATCATCCGAGTAAACCGCAGTTTACTGTATATGAATCATAAAGGAAGAGGAGGCGTCCGGGAAACGAAGCCTCCTTTTACTATTGTCTTGTTTTTGTCTCTATCTCTAAAAACGAAAGCACCTCCAACAAATCATCCACCACACGCGAATGCTCAAAATCACCCCAAAATGAATCTCTTTTCCAAACACCAAGAATCCCTACTTGTTCAGAACCCAGTACATCATTTTCAGGGTGATCCCCAACGTAAAGACATTCTTCTGCCTTCACATCTAGCTATTTTAAAGCTCGTTCGAAAATTTCAGGATGTGGTTTTTTTATTCCTTCCGCTTCTGAAACGAGAATTGTATTTGTATACGTATGTATGTTTAGTGCACGAAGATTGTTCATTTGAAAGTCAGTAAAGCCGTTTGTTATAATACCAATTTTAATATTTCGCTGTGTTAACTGTTGAAGTAGTTCATGCATGTTTTGGAAAGGAATACAATGATGTTGAAAGTTAGTAATGTAGTCGTGCAGTAGTTGCTCTGGCGTTAAAGTAGTAATGTTGTATTCGTAAAGGAGAGTAGCATATACTTTATCTTTCCATGTATAGCCATTATTATCGAGTTCAAGAAACCGAGAACAATACTCTGATTTTTCTATGCTCATTAAGTGAGAGGGAAAGCGATTATATTGATCATGAATAAATTGTTCTAGAGATTGGCGCCGATCTAATAGTGTTCCATCTAAGTCGAATAGGACTGCTCGAATCATGGGTAACCTCCTTGCAATTTTTATAATTAATTATCGCATATTCGTTAAAAAGAGATTATTATATTTTTGTAGAATGGAATGATGGAGGAGTGTATGAAGAGACTGTATGGCAAGTTAGTAGGGGTTATCGTTGCAATCGGCTTACTAGCAGGATGCGAAAGTTCTATGAAGAGTGTGAAAGAAAAAGAAGTGTGTAAAACGGACGAAGAATGTGTGGAAATAGGAGATAAGAAACTTCAAAAAGTATATAAAAAAATAGATGGATTATCTGAGCTTGAAGCAGTAGAAGATTATGAAATAGAAGAGCATGAAAGTGCGGATATGAAAGAGGCAGAGCAGAAAAAAGAAGATGATGATGAAAATTATTTCTTTTTAGCTTCTTATTATATTGATGGTGATGAAATTGTAGATCCTTATTTTGAAAAAATAGAACGGAAACGTTTAAATAAAGTATTTGCTGAAGATAAAGAAGCGAAAGAAGAGGTGCTACAACAACGTCAAGATAGAGGGTATCATGAAGATTTATGGGATATGTATCGCACGCTTATTCCAGCTAAATATCGCGGGAATATAACAGAATTTGATTTAATAACGGATGGTTATGACGGTGTTGTTGCTCACGTTATGCCTAGTATAGAGAATCAGAAAGATTGGACTCTTAGCTTAGATACGCTTGATTCTGCGGTAAATATCGATGAAGTGATGAAAACATTAATTCATGAGACGGCTCACGTATTAACGCTCGGGCATAAGCAAATACCAGTAGATGAAAACTATGTAAAGGATTTTGAAGAGGATAAAGATATTTTGACGTACCGAAATAAATGCGGCAATCTTTTCTTACAAGAGGGATGTGCGAAGGAAAACTCTTATATTAATCAATTTTATAATTCTTTCTGGAAGCCTATTGAGCAGGAGTGGACAGAAAAGAAAGTAGAAGAAAGTGAAGCAACGCAAATTGAATTTTTTAAAGAAAAACATGATGAGTTTGTATCACAGTATGGAACGACAAATGTAGCAGAAGATATTGCAGATACATTTACAGCATTTATTTTGCAAGATTCAAAAAAGGTGAAAGAAGGATCGGAGTTAAAGTATAAAAAAATTGCCTTTTTCTATCAATTCCCTGAGCTTGTAAAAATGAGAGCGGAAGTGTTGGCAGGATTATATGATGTTTCGAAAACGACAGAACAGCAAAGTGGACAATAATGTGAGTGATATATTGTAGCTAAGAAAACGTAAAGAATTTTAATTCTTTGCGTTTTTTATGTTTATAAAATTGAAAATTCTGTCTTTTTTTCTAAAAAAGAAGAAGGAACTGAAGTTTTAAAAGAGAATTAGTATAAAAATGTCACAAATTAGACACAATTATAATGCGCATATTGTAGGGACTATAAGTTTACTCTCGAGGAGGTAATGAAACGTATGAAAACGATTCTTGCGGTTGCTGGTCTCATTTGGGTAATGTCTCACGGTTTTCCGATTTTTGAAGGAGAGCAAATTCGTAGTGCATTAAATAAAAAGTATGATGATTATCATGTAATAGATCGAAAAGAAAATGTCGTTACAGTACGTGTGAAAGATTGTTTCCATACAGTTACCGTTGCGAATGGCAACGTTACAAATGAAACAAAGATGTGTGATAAAAGGTAAAGAAAAAAGCTGACTATAGTCTATCGCTCTAAGTCAGCTTTTTTTTCGTTTTCCAATTAGAAGTTTTTCAAATGCCTCAACAAACACATACATAAGTGTTGCGAGGACGCACGTGAGTAGTACGCTCAGTAATACGAGCGTGAAATTAAACACTTGGAATCCGTAGCTAATTAAGTAACCAAGACCTTGTTTAGAGACGAGAAGTTCGCCGAATATAACACCGACCCATGATAATCCAACGTTCACTTTTAACGTTGAAATAATTGCTGGGAAGGATGCTGGGAGTATGACTTGCTTATAACATTGCCATTTATTTGCGCCAAATGTGTCCATCACTTTTATATAGTTAGAATCGACTTCTTGAAATGCGCTGTAAATAACGAGAATGGTAATGATGATGGAAATGATTACGCCCATTGCAATCGACGAAGAAATATTTGGACCGAAGATTACAATGATAATCGGACCAAGTGCCACTTTTGGCATGGCGTTTAGGACTACGAGATAGGGATCGAGTACGCGGGCGAGAAGCGGTATCCACCAAAGGAAAGTAGCGATAATAGCGCCGAGCACTGTTCCAAGAATGAAGCCTACTCCCGTTTCAAGTAATGTCGTCCATATGTGGACCCAAAGGGAACCGTCAAGCCATTTACTAAGGAAGAGATCCCAAATGCTTGAAGGAGAGCTAAAGAGTAATGGATCAATCCACTCTTTTTTGCTAGCTATTTCCCATAGTGCAAAGAAAAGAATGAGCAGTAAAAGCTGTAGTGATCGAGCTAACCATGCGCGCTTGCGTTCTTTCTTCCGAAACTGTTCATGCAGTTGCTTTATATTATCCAAGTCGCTCCAGCTCCTTCCATATATCTTGGAAGAGGGATGGGAAGTCATGGTGATGGCGTGATTCTAACGGTGATAAGGAGCGGATGCTTTCTGGGACGATAAATGTTTTTGCAATTTTCCCAGGGTTCGCTTGTAGTAAATAAATACGATCACTCATCGCAATGGCTTCTTCGATATCATGTGTCACGAGTAGTGACGTTTTCTTATATTTGCGTAGTAAGCTGAAAACGAGATCTTCTAGTTTCAATTTCGTTTGATAATCGAGCGCCGAGAATGGCTCATCTAGCAATAAAATTTTCGGATCGGTCGCTAATGTTCGAACGAGAGCGGCGCGTTGACGCATACCGCCGGACAGTTCACGAGGGTATTGCTCTTCTACATCATGTAGACCGACTTGCTTTAAAAGTTTTAAAGTATGTTCTTTCGTCTGTTCATTGTAAATTTTTCGGATGTGAAGTCCAAGCATAATATTTTCTTCAATTGTTTTCCAAGGGAACAAGTAATCTTGCTGCAACATGTACCCCATAGATGAAGTTTTCGTTGTAATGGGCTCACCATCTAAAAAGACGATACCTTCAATTGGATCAAGTAGCCCAGCAATAATGGAGAGGAGTGTCGTTTTGCCGCAACCACTTGGACCGAGTATAGAAATAAATTCGCCTTCTTCCACTTGTAAGCTCATATCTTCGAGAATCAGTTTGGCATTCTCTTTTGCGAAAAAGCAGTGAGAAACGTTACGTATTTGTAAAAAGCTCATACACTTCGCCTCTATTTCTTAATAACGCTTTCGGCAATTTTTGTATTGACGAGCGCTTCATGTGGAACTTCTTTTTGTAATTCGCCAGCGTCTTTCATAATCGTTTGGAGCTGTTTCCATTCTTCAGCATCTAATAGCGGATTTGTCGCATAAGAATGTTGCTTTTTATAACGTTCAATTACCTTTACTGTAATATCCTTTGAGGTGTCTTTAAATAAAGGGGAAACGGCATCAGCAATCTCTTCTGGGCTATGTGTATCAACCCATTGCTGCGCTTTATAGAGAGCACGCGTGAACTTTTCAGCAGCATTTTTATCTTTCTTTAAGAAACTTTCTTTTGCCATGAACGTTGTATAAGGAACAGTACCAGATTCATTTCCGAACGAAGCGACAATATAACCTTTTCCTTCTTTTTCAAATATACTTGCAGTCGGTTCAAAGAGCTGTACAAATTCTCCTGTACCAGATGCAAAGGCATTTGCAATGTTAGCAAATTCGATGTTTTGGATTAAGTTCGTGTCTTTATGCGGATCAATACCATTTTTCTTTAAAACGTATTCTCCAACCATTTGCGGCATGCCGCCTTTACGCTGTCCTAAAAACGTAACATCTTTTACATCATTCCAATTAAAAGAGTCTAATTTTTTACGCGAAACTAAAAAGGTTCCATCTGTTTGTGTAAGTTGTGCGAAGTTAATGACAGGGTCTTTAGCACCTTGTTGATGAACGTAAATGGACGTTTCTGAACCGACGAGAGCAATATCAATGCCACCAGATAATAGGGCGGTCATCGTTTTATCTCCGCCGGCTGTTGTTTGTAGGTCAATATTTAACCCTTCCTCTTTAAAAAATCCTTTTTCAATCCCAACATATAACGGAGCATAGAAGAGAGAATGGGTAACTTCGCCGATGCGAATGTTTTGCGTTTGTTCTTTCGTACCTTCTTTTTTACTACTGCAAGCAGCAAATGTGAAAACAGCTAGTAACATGATACAAAAAACAGCTATTAATTTTTTCACTATATAACACCTCCTAGAAGTCACTCTACAAGCATGATATGTAGGTAAGTGCCCATATGTGAGTGTAGATAGCAGGAATTTTTTGGATGATAAAGAAGTACAAATATAAGGGGTGATAAAATGGAGTACGAATATGATGATAGCGTACATTTACATCTTGATTATTTCGGAGCAGAATGCGATATGGAATCGATTGCTTATAAAAGGAAGAATGAAGACGTATGGGATGTGTATTTTAATTTTGGAGCATATGGTCTTCAGAAAGGTGAGATCGAGACAGGTAGATTTATGGACGAATATGCTGGTCATTACGTTTTTTCTGTACATGCCCGTGATCTTAGCTGGGAATTTGGAAGTGCTCAGTTTGAAGAGTGGGTTTTGAGGAATCAAATAGTAGAAAAATCACTGCAAAAATAGGGAGGAATTTTGTGGTCGATTTTCTCATTTTATTGTGTATTTTCGTAGTCGGATTTTTTATTATGCAAGTACTCGTTTACCGATTTGCAAAGAAAAACATCCAAAAATATACAAAGAAAAAATGGATTCATATGTGGCTAGAGATGAATATGAAAAAGGGCCCGAGATTAGACCTTTTTGATTTTGTAGTTATCGTATTTGTATGTATTATATGGAAAGTATGGATGTATCCTCTTCTATAATAAATATAATCATGTCTGTTAAAATGAAGGAGAACCTATCAGTGTTGGTAGGTTCTTTTCTTATGGTAATAGTTTTGTGAAGCATAGTTCATTTATGCTATTAGAATATAGAGCGAAGAAGTTTTATCCAGTTCAATCCTGAACGGCCCTAGCTAATTAAAGTTTCACTGTATTTTTAAGGGGAAATTAAGGATACATGTGTATATTACAAGCACATAGGGAGACTAGCTGCATACAAATATGGTATTTTGTATAAGACAATATGTTTGTGGATGCGAGACGAAGGGGTAAAGGAAAGAGGGAATAAATTGCGTTTTAATGTTTTTACACAGCGACGAAGAAGAGATGAATTTCATTTTAGTTTTTCGGCTCAGCAACCGAGAAATAATCTATTAATTTCTATCATTCTTAGTGGAATGTGGGCGATCTGTTTAGAAACGCTATTCTTTGTTATGTTAAGGTCTTTCGAATTTGAGAGAACGAAAGAATTTTTCAATGGAACAATACAGCTAAGTATACTCATTATCATTTTGTGGGGGGTACTACTGTACACCATTCATTTAAATAAAGGTATTGGTCATAAGCTTAGGCCGGCTATTCGAGTTTATGTCGTATTATTTTTAATTGCTCATACAATGAGTTGGATGTATATCATGATACAGGAGGATATGAGCCTTCTACTAGTAAATACGTGGGTGTATTTACAAAATGGACAGTATATATTAAGTCTGTTATTTATTTATCTTGTATACGTTTTTGCTTATAATTTGCTTGGCAGAATTTTCTTGAGTACAACGCTAACAAGTATAATCTTACTTATTTTTGTTCTAGTGAATCATTTTAAAATTATGTTTAGAGGAGATCCATTCTATCCGTCTGATTTCACTCAGATTGGTCATATGGATTCCGTTATACCGATGGTTATGGACTCCTTTACCTTTTGGAATATGTTTCTTGTAATAGTAGGTATCGTTCTGTGTATATTTGTATTCATGTATATAAGAAGGTATATTCCAGTTATAAAATCTCATATTATTATGAGGATTATTTTAATCTGTGGCTCTGCATTTATGTTGTATGCGTATAGCAACTATCCTAATACCTTTATGAATAATGTTTTTCAAAGAGGCGGGGTAGATATTCGGCCGTGGAATCAAGTTGGAAATTATAATGCAAATGGTTTTGTTATAGGATTTTTAAGTAACTTAGATACGACAGTCATCAAAGAGCCAGAGGAATATTCAAAGGAAAAAACGCAGCAGATTGCAAAGGATATAGAGAAGAAATATGGCGGTAAAGTAAAAGTACAAAAAAAAGCAGAGAAGCCGAACATTATATTTATTATGAGCGAAGCATTCTGGGATCCGACAAAATTAACGAATCTCTCATTTAGCGAAGATCCAGTGCCGAATTTACACCATTATACAGAGGATTTCCCAGGGGGACAAACGATATCTCCTACATTTGGAGGGAATACAGCGAATACAGAATTTGAAGCATTAACGAGTTACTCGATGAGTCTCTTAATGCCTGGTTCTATACCATATCAACAAGCTATCCCAAGTCAGAAAGAAGTTCCATCTATTGCAAGTGAATTGAAAAAGCAAGGGTATTATACAAGTGCAATTCATGCTTTCAATCGATCATTTTATAAACGGGACGATGTATATAAAACATTGGGATTTGATAATTTTAATGCAGAAGACACGATGAAAAATACAGAAACAGTTGGAGAGAATATTAGTGATTTATCTATGAGTAAAGAAATCTTAGATGAATTAAAGAAGAGAAAACAGCCTACGTTTATTCATGCAGTGACGATGCAAAATCATTTTCCATATACGCCAAATATGTTTGGAGAAAATAAAGTAGAAATTAGTGGATTAACAGAAGAGGAATCAAAGGCAGAATTAGAAGCATATACAGAAGGTGTAAGACTGTCTGATGAAGCGTTGCAATATTTAATCGAGCAGCTTAACGATTTAGACAGGCCTACTTTAGTAGTCTTCTTTGGAGATCATTTACCTCTGTTAGGTACTAATAAATCTATTTATAAAGAAGCAGGATATATAGAAAATGAAGAGACGGTAAGAGAAAGATTAATTATGTCAGAAACACCATTGTTAATGTATGCGAATTACGATTTGCCAAATGACAATTTGGGTTTAGTAAGTCCAATTTATTTTTCTAGTCTTGTTTTTGATTATGCAGGATTAAATCAATCACCATTTTATCAATTTTTATCAAAAATGCATAAAGAAATACCTGTTCTTCGAGATGAGTTAAAGGTTAATAAAGATGGAGAAGAGATAACAGATTTAACGAAAGAACAAAAAGAAATGTTAGAGCAATATAAAATGATCCAATATGATTTACTTGCTGGAAAACAGTATAGTAAAGATATACTGTTTAAATAGAAAACAAAAAGAACTTGTATAAAGATACAAGTTCTTTTTTTAGTATTTAACGGGGTAACCAGACAAGCTGGGGTTAGGGAGTATTACCTGTACATTTAGTATAAATGAAAATGTAATCGTTTTATTGAGTGATTTGTGAGAAATATGTGAATTTTGTTTTTTGAAAACTGCATTCCTATTACACGATTTAGCATAAATTTTTTACGAATTTAAAAACTTTATAAGTTCTTCATTTAATTCATCCGCTTGATCGATTGGAGAGCCGTGACCACTATTTGTAAGAGGGTGTAACTGAGAATGTTTAATCCGCTTTTGTGTGAGTTCAGCGCTTTTGTATGGGATAAGCTGATCGTGAATACCGTGAAATATTTTTGTTGGGACGTTAATTTTACTTAAATCTTTCGTTACGTCTTCATTTGCTGCTGCTTGCAATATTTTGATGAGAGCGTAGGAAGCAGACTGCATACCGAGGTAAGAAAACCATTCTAGCGTAGCAGACCCTAAATTTCTATTGAAAAATGATAAAGATACATCATTTAAAAATTTAGGCATATTGGCATACATTTGATTAATAAGGGCATCTGCTTGTTCTTTTGGGACACCGTAGGGAGATTCTTCATTTTTAACGAAAGAGGGGGAAACGGCATCGACTAATACAAGTTTAGAAATACGATGACCATTATAGCGAGACATGTACCGAATAGAAAGAGCACCACCTACTGAAAACCCGACTAATGTAGCATTTTCGACTTGAAGTGCCTCTAGAACAATGGCGATATCGTCTGCTAAACGATCGTATGTGTAGCCAGTCCACGGTTTATCAGATTGCCCGTTCCCACGTATATCCATAGCGATGCAGCGGAAACCGTGCTGTGGTAACACATTGAGTTGGTATTGGTACATTTGATGATTTAAAGGCCAGCCATGGACGAAGAAAACAGTTTTACTACCGGGGCCAGGATTAACGTCTTGCACAAAAATATGCACATCTTTCTCGACGGTAACAAACATAAATGATCCTCCTATTCATACGCTCTTTCCAAAAAGCGTTGTTGTGCTTTTTTATCCCGCATTTAACGGGCAGTAAGACCCCCACCTCAAAATTCAGCTAAAGCAAAGAAGTTAGGTGGGGGATCAACTGCCCGTAAAAGCCCGATTGGTTCAACTAATAATCAGTGGGGGATGAACAAAACCCCCACTGATTAAAGTTTCACTTTATTTTTTTGTACCAATAATATAACTATTATTGTTTATAGCTTTTATGCTTATATATAGTCTGAAGATACTTTGCTTTTGGAATGATTTCCCTCAAATGTTCGATTTATCTTTGTTTGTCTATGAAAATCATTTATTATAATAAATGGTATTCTTCGAAATATTATTTTGAAGGGGTGTTGAAGTGAAAGGAAGTTTTTTATCATATAAAGAAGAAGAAAGGAATGCAAAAATTTTCTTATGGGTGCTCTATGTCATTGTTGTTTCATACCAAATTTTCTACGCAACCGTACTAGAGAATAAATCGCTAACGGATAAGGGACATAGCATACTATGGCAAGTTATTTGCGGGACTGCAATACTCGGTGTGAATGTATATTTAATAAAAAAAGAGAAAGCGAACCTTGTTAAATATACATGTGTATTTGCATACATAGGAATAGAAATCGTTAATATACTTTCGTATATGCTTTATAATGAGGCGGCATTTGATGGAGTAAATATAATAGAAATTATTTTCATCTTCTTTGTACCTATATTTTTAAATAGAAAATATTTTGTGTTTGTACTTTCGACTATTGTAGGGAAATATGTTATTTATTTATTTGTATTAAAGGAAGTAAAAGGATTTATGTTTCTCATTATGTATACACTCGTATTAATAGCGGCATATATTATTTTAAATCGATTTATGCAATACCTTTCAGCGGTAAAGGAAAGTATTAAGATCGCTAGTGAATCACAAAAATTAGCAGTAATCGGAAAAATGGCAGCGACAGTGGGACATGAAATTAAAAATCCACTTGCTTCATTAAAAGGATTTACGCAATTACAACGAGAGAAGCATGGGAAGGACCCTATTTATAAACAGATGATTTTTGAAATAGAAAATATGAATAATATGATAAGTGAGTTAATGGAAGTTGCTACATGTAAACCTACTGTTTATAAGAAACATAATATAGGCGAAATTGCATTACAAGCAGTAACAATTGTTCGCGAAAAAATGAATGAATCTAGCTTCCAGTTTATTTCTAATGTGGAAGAAAAGACGATAGAAGTTGAATGTGATGAGCGGAAAATAAGAGGAGTCTTTCTATATGTCATAAAAAATGCTCTGGAGGCAATGGAGCAAGGAGGCACATTAGAGCTACGGTTAGAAAATAAAGGACGAGATTATGTAATGCTAAGTGTAATTGATAATGGTTACGGCATTAAGAAAGAAAATTTAGCTCGTGTTAAAGAGGCCTTTTATACAACGAAACAAGATAAAATTGGCCTGGGACTTACGGTAGCGGATCGAATTGTTAACGAACACCGTGGTAAGTTACATATTTTAAGTGAAAGAGATAAGGGAACGAGAATAGATATTATTCTTCCAAAAAAGTGTGGAAATAATGAAATACAAGTGGGAGAAAAGCTAGGAGTTACCATATGAATAAAGACGATATATTTAAGAATGAAGAAATGAAGGCACTGAAAATATTTTTAAGTTTATTTTTCATTATATTTTTTGTATACGATCTTGCCTACGAATTTATTGTACCTTTAATAGGAGGAGAGCAAGAAGGAGTAGGACAATTTGAAGATGGTTTAGGTTTATGGCTTTATTTTCTAATGGTGATTTTGTTTTGTATTGGAGTATACTTCATAAAATGGAAGAATCCATTTGCAGTGAAATATATTATTCTAATTGGATATAACCTATTAGATTTCATCCATAATTTTATGATTTACTACGGTAGTGATGCTGAGTTTGATGGTGGGAATATAGTAGAAGGATTTTTTATTTTATTTGCCCCACTCTTTGTGAACAAAAGGTATTTTTGGTTAGTTCCGAGCATACTTGTTGGGAAATATGCTCTTATAGGAATCATTATTCACTCGTCACTCGTTTTAATCCCGATGGCATTATATAGCGTATTTACTATTATATGTTGGATTATGTTTTTAAGGTTTCAATCTTACATTCGCACGCTTGAGATGATGGATAAAGAAATACAACAAACAGAAAAGCTAGCAACTGTTGGGAAAATGGCTACAGTTATTGGTTACAAAATTAGAAAACCTCTAGCTAATTTAGATAAATTTGTGAATAAGCAAGCGAATAAATACCCAGAGGATAAAATATATAGCGATATTATGAAACAAGAAGTAGAACGGATTCATACAATCGCTACAGAACTTAGTGGATTTGAGAAATCTAAATCACCAGAATCAGAAATTCATAATATAGAAGAAATTATCGCTTATGTTATTCGAGTTATGGGAAAGCCTGCTTTAAATCAAGGCGTGCATATACAAGGTATTTATAGTAAAGACATACCATCGATTACATGTGATGAAAAACGATTAAAACAAGTATTTTTTAATTTAATTAAAAATGCGATTGAAGCAATGTCAGTTGGTGGAACGATTACGATTAAAGTGACTGTAGAAGATGCAATCATTATTCAAGTTAAGGATGAGGGTTGCGGCATTCCAAAAGACAAAATTCCAAAGCTAAATGAAGCCTTTTACACAACAAAAGAAACGGGAACAGGTTTAGGTTTAGTAGTTACAGAAAAAATTATTAAAGATCACAACGGTAAAATGAGTTTTGAAAGTGAAGTTGGGGTTGGAACGACGGTGAAGGTTATATTGCCGATATCATGAAAAAACATTTTAAAAAAGGAGATCACTTATTTGAGAGTGATCTCTCTTTTTTGTGGAATGAATTGTTTTAAGTGTAGGTTATAGATCAGTGATTAGAAAAATAGTGGTACAATATATGAAGGATACGAGAAGAGAGGATGAAGATTAACGTATGTACGTTACTGTAACAGAAGCAGCATATAAAAAGATTATGGATACGATTCCAAATGAAGCGAAATATATAAAGTTATTTTACGATAATGAAGGCTGCGGTTGTGTAATGAGCGGAATTATCGATTTAGTAGCTGTAGTAGAAAAAGATGAGCGCGATGTGGATATCGAATCTAGCGTAATGAACTTTATCGCAGATCGCACAAAGCTTGTATTTATGGATGATAAGTTAACAGTTGATTGGCATGAAGGTGGAGGAACTTTTCAGCTGAAGAGTCCAAGTCAATTTTATAATCCAAATATGAAGTTACATGTTCGAGTGTAAGTGAGGAAAGGTGGTTCCATAATATATTTTGGAACCACCTTTTTTGTTGATAAGTCGATATAATTCGGATTGCGCTGATATATTCGAAAAATCGCTGATATAGTTTCATGTACCAAACAACGCACACCTCTCCAGACAATACAAAGATTTTTTCACATAATGAAATGTACATATGATTGAATTTTCTGTATAATTTTATTTGCGGAGGGGATACGCGTGAGAAAATGGGGGATGGAGTTATTAATTTTAAGTGTCGTTATTATTTGGGGGATTAATTTTACGATTGCCAAATATGGACTTTTAGAATTTACAGCAATTGAGTTTACTGCAATTCGGATGATATCGGCGGCACCGCTTATGTTACTCCTTACCTTTTTTATTGAAAAGTCGGTTTACATGGAGCGAAAGGATATACCTAGATTAATCATCGTTAGCGTTGTAGGTATTGTACTGTATCAAACATTATTTATGGAAACTGTCAAATATACATCTGCTACAAATGCCTCTTTACTCATTTCTATTTCACCTATTTTTACAACTGTATTTGCGATTTTCTTGAAACAAGAAAAGTTTTCTTCTCGGAAGTTCATCGGATCTATCATTGCCTTTGGCGGTGCAGCGTTAGTTTTAGTAGCAGGACATTCACTTGCTAGTTCGTTTTACGGGAATGGGATCGGACTCATTACATCAATATGCTGGGGACTTTATCCTGTTTTAGCAAGTCCATTAATTAAAAAATATTCAGCACTACGTGTTACCGCATGGTCAGCATTAGTTGGCGCGATTCCGCTTTTATTGTTAAGTGGACCATATGTATTTATGATGCCATTTCACATTACACACGGAATGACACTATTCGCCTTACTATATTCCATTTTCTTTGTAACAGTATTTGGTTTAGTTATGTGGTATGTTGGTGTTCAAAAAATTGGTGCATCACATACGATGGTATATATGTATATAACACCGCTTGTAGCTGTCTTATTTGCAGCTGTATGGGCAAATGAATATGTATCGTTTCAACAAATAATCGGTGGAATTATTATTTTCTTTGGTCTATGGTTTGTGAAATCGGAGAAAATAAAAGTGCATTCTATTGCGGAGGAACCTATATCAAAATAGGAAAACAGATCACCTATGATCTGCTTTCCTATTTTTTTATTTTTGGTAAGAAGATGAGAAATAAGATAGCAGTAATAAGTGGAATTAAGTTTAAAAATGGAATACGGAAGAGTGTGATAAGAATAATACCTGGAAGAAGAACACCGAGGACAGCGTAGAAAATACTATGATTTTTCGTGTACCAATACAATGAAAGTCCAATAAGTGCAGGGATAATAAGGTGAATGAGAGCCATTAAAAAATAAATCATTAGATGCCCCCTTTAATTGTGTGCTTATTACATCATATCCGTATGTTCATAGATTGATATCATTTTTTTCATAAATGGACGAAAAATGTTTGAAAAAACGTCACAAATTATGAGAATATGATGTTTGAAATCTTGTATAATATTATTTTCTAAAAATATTTAAACAACATAAACGTACTGTTTATGTTGTTTTTAATTTGGGTGAAATGGGTTTAAGGAATATGGATTTGAAAGAAAATTTTGTTGGATAGATCAGAACTAACGAAGAGAGGTACAGCATGATTAGTATGTCATTAAGGTCATTTAAAATTCAATCGTATTATTTACTAGGTTTTCTTGTACTAGGATGGATGGTAACGCCGTTTTCAGCACATTTTCTAGGTGCAGGAATTGGACTTATCGTAAGTATGTATTGTGTTTGGCTTTTAGGAAGACGAATTGAGAAGCTTGGGGATAGTATCGTAAAGAAAACGAAAGCACCGACGCTCGGTATGTTTAACCGTTTTGCCGCTGCTATTTTGGGTGCTATTATTATGTACGAAATTGAGCACCATATGGTTATGTGGGCATTTGCAGTAGGGATTATGGGCGGTTATTTTTTAATTGTTGTTAATTTAGGCTACTATAGTATGAAGGATGAAAAAGAATTAACGAAGAGCTAAAAAGAGAAAAAGATAAAAGATTTCTTTTTAGATGGAATAGATGATCCAGCCACGGATAGAAGCGGTCAGAGCCTTTTTTAGCCACATGCGGTGTGAAACCAGATAGATGTAGTGAGTAGGGATATACTTTATATGCTCGAAGCCATAATTTGTCTGTGTGAAAATGGATTTACTCTAGGATAAGGGATTCAGTGATGAATAGTACAACAGGAAGCGTAACTTTGCATAAAATATAGGTTGCTGCTTCCGATAAGTTAACATGAAATCACGTATTAGTATGACCCTTATGTTCTTTAAAAAAGTTGGATATAATACAAAAAGTTATTCCGGTAATTAGAATAATGTATTTTATCGTTTCACTTGTATGCTGAAATAAATTAACGTTAAGCATTACAAGTCCCCAAACTAATTGAATTGCTCCATAGCTGAATAAAATTTTTCCTGTACGAGAAAAATTTTTCATAAGTCTCCTCCTTTCCTGTATATGTAAATTGTATCATAAAAAGCTAAAAATAAATGATTATAAAAAGAATTTTCTGCGATTTAATGAACTAAGTCACAGATGAATAGATAACATATAGAAAGAAGCTTACGCAAAAACGTAAGCTTCTTTTTTATGTAAGTGTGTGTAAACGTAAAGCCGCATTGGGTTTTGTCGGTGAGTACGCGAAACTTTACGGTTACACGACACTTATTCATATGAGTAAGGGTTATTCCAACAGAAAGTTTGTACTTAAGCGATTGGACCGCCTAAGTTAATAATGTCTTCAGAAACGCTGTCGAACTTTTTGAAGTTCGCTTTGAACTCGTTCGCAAGTTCGATTGCTTTTGCTTTGTAAGCAGCTTTATCAGCCCAAGTTTGTTCAGGCATTAACACTTCGTCAGGTACACCTGGTACGTGAAGTGGAACTTCAAGACCGAAGATGTCATGTTTAGCTGTTTCAGTTTTTGCAAGTTCGCCGCTTAATGCTGCTTGAATCATTGCACGAGTGTAGCCTAAGTTCATACGTTTACCAATGCCGTATTCGCCACCAGTCCAGCCAGTGTTTACTAAGAATACTTTCGCATCGTGTTTCTCGATTTTTTCACCAAGCATTTCAGCATAGCGAGATGCATCAAGAGGTAAGAATGGTGAACCGAAGCAAGTTGAGAATGTTGCTTGCGGAGATGTAACACCGCGCTCTGTTCCTGCTAGTTTACTAGTGTAACCACTTAAGAAATGATACATAGCTTGTTCTTTTGATAACTTACTGATTGGAGGCAATACGCCAGATGCATCAGCAGTTAAGAAAATGATTGTATTCGGGTGTCCAGCAACACTTGGCAGTACGATATTGTCGATTGCATGCATAGGGTATGCAGCACGAGTATTTTCTGTTAAAGTAGTATCGTTATAGTCTGCGATACGCGTTTGGTTATTAATGATAACGTTTTCTAAAACAGATCCAAATTTGATTGCATCGAAAATTTGTGGTTCTTTCTCGTGAGAAAGGTTTACACATTTTGCATAGCAACCGCCTTCAATATTGAATACACCGTTATCAGACCAACCATGCTCATCATCACCGATTAATTTACGGTTTGGATCAGCAGATAATGTTGTTTTACCCGTTCCAGATAAACCGAAGAATAGTGCTACGTCGCCTTCTTCACCTACGTTTGCAGAGCAATGCATAGAAAGGATATCTTGTTCAGGTAATAAGAAGTTCATAATAGAGAAGATTGATTTTTTCATTTCTCCAGCGTATTCTGTACCACCAATTAGTACGATACGTTTTTCGAATGAAACCATAATGAATGCTTCAGAGTTTGTACCGTCAACAGCTGGATCAGCTTTGAAGTTCGGTGCAGAAACAATTGTGAACTCTGATTCATGAGTCGTTAATTCTTCTTCAGTTGGACGAATGAATAATTGATGTACAAATAGATTGTGCCATGCATATTCGTTAATAACTTGAATTGGTAGGCGGTAATTGCGGTCAGCGCCTGCGAATCCTTTGAAGACGAATAACTCTTCTTTTTCTTTTAAGTATTCTAAAACTTTAGTATATAATTTATTAAAATGTTCTTCAGAAATCGGTTGATTCACTGCTCCCCAAGCAATTTTGTCAGCAACCGATGCTTCTTTCACAATAAATTTATCTTTAGGAGAACGTCCTGTATATTTTCCTGTTGAAGCAGAAACGGCACCAGTAGAAGTTAATTTCCCTTCATTTCGCATTAATACTTTTTCCACTAATTGCGGAACACTTAGTTGAATCTGTGCATTGCTTCCGTTCAATAATTCGTGTAAACCAATTTGGACATTCACAGTACTCATATTTATATACCATCCTTTTCATTTAATGAAATATTTCTCGTAATCCCCAACAAGAGTATAACACAATTATATAAATAATGTATACTATTTATTTCTTTTTGTTTGTGTGAATGCATTATTTCCTTATTAATATTTCATTCCAGGCTTATTGAGAAAAACTTTCAAGAAAATGTGAATATTAATTGACAAATGAATATCATTTCTTTAGTATAGGTTGGGACGGATACTCTCTTATCCCGAGCTGGCGGAGGGACAGGCCCGATGAAGCCCAGCAACCTCACTTGTAGTGGTAAATACAGGTGAATAGGTGCTAAAACCTGTGCGAGGCTACAGGTCTCGAACGATAAGAGCGAAGGGCAAAAAGCAGTATGCAAGTAGCAAATTAAACCTTTCCTCTATGTAAAGTGGGAAAGGTTTTTCTGTATGCTTGTGTGGGAGAATAAATGTATGTCGCAATTTGTGGCAAATTAAGGATGAGTTCCGTACAATATATACAATTACTGTAGGGAGGTTTACCACATGACAAAAAAACGTCATCTGTTCACATCTGAGTCTGTAACTGAAGGACATCCAGATAAAATTTGTGACCAAATTTCTGATTCAATTTTAGATGCGATCTTATCAAAAGACGCAAATGCACGTGTAGCTTGTGAAACAACTGTAACAACTGGTTTAGTATTGGTAGCGGGGGAAATTACGACTTCTACTTACGTAGATATTCCAAAAATCGTTCGTGAAACAATTCAAGGCATTGGTTACACACGCGCAAAATACGGATTCGATGCAGAAACTTGTGCAGTTTTAACATCTATCGATGAGCAATCTGCTGACATCGCTATGGGTGTTGACCAAGCGCTAGAAGCACGCGAAGGTCAAATGACTGACGCTGAGATTGAGGCAATTGGTGCAGGAGACCAAGGTTTAATGTTTGGTTTTGCATGTAATGAGACACAAGAATTAATGCCACTTCCAATCTCGCTTGCTCACAAATTAGCTCGCCGTTTAACTGAAGTACGTAAAGATGATACATTATCATACCTACGTCCGGATGGAAAAACGCAAGTTACAGTTGAGTATGATGAAAATGGTAAACCTGTACGTGTAGATACAATCGTAATTTCTACACAGCATCATCCAGATGTTACATGGGAAGAAATCGATCGCGATTTAAAAGAGCATGTAATTAAAGCTGTCGTTCCAGCAGAATTAATGGATGGAGAAACGAAATTCTTCATTAACCCAACTGGCCGCTTCGTAATTGGTGGACCACAAGGTGATGCTGGTTTAACAGGACGTAAAATCATCGTTGATACTTACGGTGGATACGCTCGCCATGGTGGCGGTGCATTCTCTGGTAAAGATGCAACGAAAGTTGACCGTTCTGCAGCATATGCAGCTCGTTATGTTGCGAAAAACATCGTAGCAGCTGGTCTTGCTGAAAAAGCAGAAGTACAACTTGCATACGCAATCGGTGTAGCACAACCAGTATCAATTTCAGTTGATACATTCGGCACTGGTAAAGTATCTGAAGACGTATTAGTAGAACTAGTTCGTAACAACTTCGATCTTCGCCCAGCTGGTATTATTAAAATGCTAGACTTACGTCGCCCAATTTACAAACAAACAGCAGCTTACGGCCACTTCGGACGTACTGATGTAGATCTAACATGGGAACGTACAGACAAAGCTGCAGCTTTAAAAGAGCAAGCTGGTCTATAATATATGAAAAAAAGCTTTGCGCCGTGAGCGCAAAGCTTTTTTTATTTGGTTTTATTTACGACTTGGATGCAAGAACCACAATAAACTTCTCCGTCTAGCTCAATGTACTTTTTCATATTCGTCATACCGCTCGCCGGAAATGGCATATGAATCCACGCTTTTTCATATGTTTGTATTTCTTTCCCGCAGGATTTACAAAGGATTGGTTTCTTCTTGAACATATGTAATCACCCTTTCATTTGGCGTGCTTTCCCTGCGCAAAAGGCACTGCTTAGTAAAAATAGTGTTGCGAATATAATGCTTACTAATGTAGCGTATGGAATTGCACCTTTTAGAGAAAAGCCGACAGTAATGGAAGCGACGAATAAGAGGATGAATGTTGTTGTTAGTTTTTTATAAAGTTCCATAGTGAGTGAACCTCCAAATTATTTTGTAATTTAAAATGAAATCTACTATGTGGAAAATATAAGAGGATTTAAAGAGTAGCTAATGATGTGTAGTCTAGGAGTACAAGAAAGTATATTTTCCTTTTTGTGGTTGTATATACTTATATTGTATCATGGTGTATTAGCAGCTTCATACATAATTGTGTAAAGATAGATATGATAAAATGAAGAAAAGATTTTAGGAAAGGGAAGATATAAAATGAGCGTAACTGAACATAAAAAACAAGCACCGAAAGAAGTACGTTGCAAGATCGTAACGATTTCTGATACACGTACAGAAGAGACGGACAAGAGCGGACAACTATTACATGAATTATTAAAAGAAGCAGGGCATACAGTGACCTCTTATGAAATTGTAAAAGATGATAAAGAAAGTATTCAGCAAGCGGTGTTAGCTGGTTATCATAGAGAAGATGTTGATGTCGTGTTAACAAATGGCGGTACTGGTATTACGAAGCGTGATGTGACGATTGAAGCAGTATCAGCGCTATTACATAAAGAAATTGTCGGGTTTGGTGAGTTGTTCCGCATGATTAGTTATTTAGAAGATATCGGAAGCAGCGCGATGTTAAGTAGAGCAATCGGCGGTACAATTGGGCGCAAAGTTGTCTTTTCCATGCCAGGGTCTAGCGGGGCAGTTCGTCTTGCGATGAATAAATTAATTTTACCGGAATTAGGTCATATTACATTTGAGCTGCATCGCCAATGAGTAAGTATGCTGGAATTGTATTAGCAGGCGGTATGTCGAGTCGATTTGGTGAGCCGAAAGCGTTAGCGAGTTGGCAAGGTAGTACTTTTATAGAGCATATTGTGAAAGTGATGACAAATGCGCTCCAAGAAGTTGTGGTCATTAGTCATTCTGATCTAAAAGAGCGATTAGAGGAACTTGTACAAGTTCCTGTTATAGAAGATATTCCGCATTACAAAGGAAATGGACCACTTGCTGGAATTGTATCAGGAATGGAATATATAGAAGCCGATTGGTATGCTATTATGCCTTGCGATGCGCCAAATGTTTCACAAGAATGGTTTGCCATTTTACTAGAGCAAACGAGCAATGAATATGATGCGGTTGTACCTATTATTAATGGAAGGAAACAACCGTTACTTGCAGCGTATCATAACCGTGTGAAAGAAAAGATTTATGCTTTGCTTCAGGAAGAAAAAAGAAGTATGGGCCAGCTTTTATCACAATGTAATGTGAAATATATTGCTGGTGAAGATGTGCAAGCGAATGCGGATTGGTTTATAAATGTGAACACGAAAGAAGAATATGTGCAGGCTCAAAAAGACCTTTCAAATGAATGAAAGGTCTTTTGGTATACAGAAATTGGAGAACAATTACTGTATAAAGGTATGTGAGTAAGTTGATTTTAAGGGGAATTTCTTAAAATCACTATACAGTTAAAATGCTGTATAACCATATATTAATTTTTATGGGTTTTTATAACAAGTCTGTTTAGTTATGTTTATTTTTGATATAATGAATATAGAAATAAAGCAATGTTTAACCTTATGTATCATTTATGAAACTAAAATTTATAACTGTGTAATAAACTCCCTTCGTTTTTTTGAAGGGAGTTTTTCTGTTTAAGCAAGTAATTCTGATGCGGTGTGCTGAAGGACTTCTTCATATTGGTCAAGTAACCCACGGAAAATTTCATCCCAGCTTTTTGTTTTAGCATAAGATGAAGCCGCTATGCCCATTTGTATAAGTTGTTCTTCATTTTGCAATAAAGAATGGATGGATGATAGAAATGAATCGGCATGTTTTGGGGGACAAAGAACTCCTGTTTTTCCGTCTGTAATAATATTTTTAACCCCGCCACTATTTGCACCGATGACAGGTGTACCGCATGCAAGTGATTCGAGTACGACATTTCCGAACGTTTCAGTAGCGGATGGAAATACCATGATGTTAGAACAAGCATATGCTTCAGCTAAATCCTTACCTTGTAAATAGCCAGTAAAAGTGACATTTGTTTTCGGAACAGCTTCACGTAAATTTGTTGCTAGCGGACCGTCTCCTGCGATGAGCCAATGAATGTCGTTTCGAGTATGCGTCGTTTTTACGATAAGGTGTTGCAACGTATCAATATCCTTTTCAGGGGCAATCCGTCCAACATAGGAAAGGATATGCTTCGCTGTAATATTATATTTTCTTCGGAATAGGTCTGTATTATAAGATGGATGAAAGAGTGTACAATCTACACCACGTCCCCAAATGGAGAGGGCTTGAAAGCCTTTATTTTTTAGTTGGTGTAACGTTTCAAAAGAAGGAACGAAATTTTTTTGCATATGACTATGAAACCATTTTAAATAGTTCCAAAGCATATTAGAGAGAAATTCGATTTTGTAATAGCGTAAATAAGCATCGAAATCAGTATGATAAGAACCGATAACTGGGATGTTTAACTTTTTTGCATAATACAATCCACAAAGTCCCATGTTGAAAGGTGTGGCAATGTGAATAATGTCAGGCTTAAAGGAAAGAAGTTCTCGTTTAATGCGTGGAGTAGGAAAAGAAAAGCGACATTCTGGATATAATATTGTTAACGGGATACTTCTCATCTTGTTCACATTAGCCACGAAATTATCTTCAGCTGTATGCTGAGGAGCGAAAACAGAATAGGCAATCTTTTCTTTCTGAAAATAACGTGTTAATCGTTCTAATGTTTTCGCAACCCCGTTGACTTGTGGTGTAAAAGTATCGGTAAAAATGGCGACTCTCATCATATCACTCCTTTATACGAAAAGTGGGATGAATTGATAAAAAGAGATAATGCCAGAGCAAGTGCCGAGGCACATACCGACAAATACATCAGACGGATAGTGAAGCCCTAAATAAATGCGAGAAATACCAACGCATAATGCTAATGGTAATAGAAAAATAAATAAACTTGGATTATAGCAAATAAATGGAATGAGGACAGAGAAAACGGCTGTTGTATGACCAGACGGGAAAGAGTGGTCTTTTAATGGATGGACTGGATATTTCGCATCCTGAATTGTTAAATAAGGACGTTTTCGAGGATACCATCTTTTTAATATTTGTACAGGAATATGGCTAACTGCTAAAGAAATAGCAGTTGCGATTGCAGCTTGATGCAAAGTCCCTTTTGCGAAAATTAAAAAGAAAAGTGTGAGTGCGATTGAGAAAGTAGCACCACCGATATGAGTAATATTGCTGAAAAAGATATTTAATGTCTTTTGATCAAAGTATCGGTTAATTTCTTTGAAAATGTAACATTCTATTTTATACAGTCCACTGACCTTCATGAAAATTCTCCTCCCTCGCTTACATATATATGGAGATATTAGCTTTTATTTTAATAAGATTTTATTGAGGGAGTAATAATGTTTTGTAAAGAAAAAGTTAGTTTTTATAAAAAAAGCTGCCACTTTAATGGCAGCTGGAAAAGTTACTTCTGTAATGATTTATAATACTGACCTTTTTCAACATATTGCGTGCGAATTCGCTCCATGTCTTTAAGGTCTTCCTCTGTTAATTCACGAATGACTTTCGCTGGGCGACCGAAGGCTAACGTGTTTGGCGGGATTTTCTTTCCTTGTGAAACGAGGCTTCCAGCGCCGATAAAAGCTCCTTCGCCAATTTCAGCACCATCTAATATAATAGACCCCATTCCAATTAAAGCATCTTTTTTAATATGACAGCTATGTAAAATAACTTGATGCCCAATAGTTACGTCGTCTTCTAAAATAAGAGGATACTGTGGGCTTTGGTGGAGTGTACATTGGTCTTGTACATTTACTCGGTCTCCAATGATTGTTGGTGACACATCACCGCGTATGACTGTATTAAACCAAATACTTGATTCCTCGCCAATGGAAACATCGCCTGTAATCGTAACATAGTCAGCGATAAAAGCACTACTCGCAATTTTCGGATTTTTTTCTTTATAAGGATATATCATGTAAAGTCTTCCTTTCCTAGAGACTAGTTTTAGTGTATCAAATTATGAGAAAGAGTGAAATGGAGGAGGTCCGTATGTGGAATTATGAAGCTGAGGAAGCGAAAGCTGTCGTTGTTATCGTGCACGGCGCAATGGAATATCACGGACGTTATGAAGCTGTAGCGGAAATGTGGAATCATAACGGCTACCACGTCGTGATGGGGGACCTTCCGTCGCACGGAACGACTTCAAGAAATAGAGGACATATTGATTCATTTGATGAATACATAGAGGAAGTTAAATTATGGGTGAAAGAGGCAAGGAAGTATAGGTTACCTATTTTTATATTCGGTCATAGTATGGGTGGTCTTATCGTTATTCGTATGATGCAAGAAACGAAGAGAGAAGATGTAGACGGCATTATTTTAAGTTCACCATGTTTAGGTGTAGTAGCTGGACCTTCAGCACCGCTTCAAGTTGCCTCAAAAATATTAAATGTGGTCGCTCCAAAATTGCAATTTGCAACGAATCTTACAGTGGAAATGTCAACTCGTAATCATGAAGTTCGGGACGCGATGGAGAATGATTCATTGTTCTTGCGCAAAGTATCAGTACGTTGGTATAGTGAATTGATTAAGTCTATCGAAATTGCTCATAAGAAAATAGATGATTTTCCAGATGTTCCGCTCTTGCTAATGCAAGCTTGTGAGGATAAACTTGTAGATAAAACACGTGTCCGCACTTGGTTTGATAATGTTAAAATAAGTGATAAGGCTTTCAAAGAATGGCCGAATTGTTATCACGAGTTATTAAATGAGTATGAGCGTGATGAAATTTTGAATTATATTCAGTCATTTACTGAAATACGCATCAATAACATAATAGAAACAAACAAATAAGTAATTTATTTGTACATTGAATAGAGGAGATGAAGGAAGAAGTGAACGTACCGAGTAATCCCATAACGCTCATGGCGAAAGTATACCGTGATGTGTTTCCGGTTGTACACCATGAGCTAGCGATGTGGAAAGAGCGTGCCTACCATATTCCGAATGATGAGCTTCATAGTCAGGCAATCGCAAGTATTGAGCATAAAACGTTTCATTGCGAAGGCGGTGGCATTTTAGCGCTATTAGCAAATGAGCACCGAGAGGAATGTATTCGTTTTATCGTAGCGTATCAAACGATCAGCGACTATTTAGATAATTTATGTGATCGTAGTACATCACTTGATCCAAATGATTTTGCTGCACTGCATGAATCGATGTTAATGGCATTATCACCTGAAGTAGAAGGTGGCGGTAATTATTATCGTTATCGTGATGATCAAGATGATGGTGGTTATTTAGATGAACTTGTTGAAACATGCCAAGATGTTTTAAAGAAAACGAAGCACTATGATAAAATTGCTCCTATTCTTCATGAACTTGCTTGTTATTATTGTGATTTACAAATTCATAAACATGTAAAATTAGAAGAAAGAGAACCACGATTACAAACGTGGTTTGAAGCACATAAAGAAAACTTACCTGAGATGAGCTGGTTTGAATTTTCAGCATGTGCCGGTTCTACGCTTGGAATTTTCTGTCTTGTCGCATATGCATTCCACGATGAATTACATGATGAAGATATTGCGAAAATTAGACAAGGGTACTTCCCTTACGTACAAGGACTTCACATTTTGCTTGATTATTTCATTGATCAAGAAGAAGACCGTATAGGCGGAGATTTGAACTTCTGTAGTTATTACGAAAACGAGCAAGCGATATTAGATCGTATGAAACATTTTGTAGAAGAAGCAGAGAAGAGCATTGGTGATTTGCCTCATGCGAAGTTTCATCGTCTCATAAGCCGAGGATTACTTGGTATTTATTTATCAGACCAAAAAGTATCAGCACAAAAGAATATGCACAAAATGGCACGGCGCATTGTAAAATACGGAGGCCTCACTTCACGATTCTTCTATTGGAACGGGAAGATGTACCGAAAGAAAATGGCGCAGTGATGAAGAAAACCACTCTTGTAGAGTGGTTTTTTTGTTATAATATGGTAAATGTGGTGATGGAAGTGAAGCGATTGTTTCAAAATCTATATGACAATATTGAAGTAACATTACTCGTCCTACTTTCCATTTCGTTTGTAACTGGAATGTATGTGATGATGAATAAAGCTGGTGGCCCTACAAAGATGGATTATGTAGCCCAAGTTATTATTGCATTGATTATTATAGTAGATATTGTCTTTTTAATAAGTGGTAGAAAAAAAGAAAATAGTAAATAAAAAGCATTTGTACACGAGAGTACAAATGCTTTTTCATTATGATCGTATTTTTGAAAATACATATATAAGAAGTTCAACCGCAAAAATAACTAAAACAGATAGTCCGAATAAAGGCATGACAGCGCCTAGTATAACCATCATGATAAAGAAAACGATTATGCTTTTCTTATCTCTTTGCTTTGGTGGTGCTGCTAATTTTCCTTTCGGCCTTCTTGCTAACCACATTTTTATTCCGTAATAAATGAGAAGCAATAAAGATAATGTCGTTAGTAAGCATAATATTTTATTTGGCCATCCGAATAAATGTCCTTCGTGAAGAGGGATACCGTAAGTGAACCATTGTGCAAATAAGCCATAATCACGATAGTCTGTTTTGGAAATAAGCTCTCCGCTATATTGATCAAAATAAGTTGTTATTTCTTCATTTGGTGCGACATGCATACCTGTAATACCAGAACCGCTCGATTTCGAAACAGTGAATACACCTTTCGGATCAGTTGGTAATGAGATTACATATGGTTTCTTTATTTCAATTCCTTTTTGTAATTCATCGACAGAAATTGCTTTCGGTTCATTTGAATTTGATTCAGGAGGAGCTTCTTTTCTTGTTGCCCACGGCAATTCTTTTACCTTTGATTCAGGCGGTGCCATGTACAATTTTGGATATCCAAGTGATTCATTAGAAGATGCAATTTTATAAATTTGGTTCCCCATAAATCCTGACCAAGGCAATCCAGATGCGACTAGCAGAACGAGAGGAATTGTAAATATAATACCGATAATAGAATGACGTCGTTTTGCTTTTTCTCGCTTATTGGATGCCGGTGTATTTTTGAATTGGCGTATACTCATGTACAATCCAGTCACAATTAAGAAGATTGTCCAGCATGCCGCAAGCTCTACAATATAGTTGACGACAGTGCCACCGACTAAAAGAGAACTATGTAATTCCCTCATTATATTGGCAAACGTTTCATTTGCATTTTGATCCCCAATAATTTGATTATTGCTATCTAAATACACATATTTTTGTTGCCCCGTATATTCATTTGCAATCGTAAGTCTCGTATTATAGTCCCCATTAAACTCACTAATTTTTGCCACACTATAATGCGGATATTTTTTCTCTGTTAAGGAAATAGAATCAGACATCGAAATAGATTCCGTTTGGGCGCTCTTCCCAAAATATAAATCTTTATAGATGAAATCTTCAACCTCTTCACGAAATAAATACCCAATGCCACTCAGTGACAAAGTAATAAGAAGCGGCGTAATAAAAAGCCCAGCATAAAAATGCCAACGCCAAAAAATGTAATGAAGCGAACGATTTACTTTCATACTTTCAGTTCCCCTAACCTTCCCTATATGAATAACTACGTATTTAATATAGCGAGATTAAGTGTGATTACTTTGAAAGAATTGTGAAAAATGTTAAAAGTTTTTGGATTTTCATAGGTGAGATATACAATACGTAATGCAAAGCTTAGTTGAATGAATCAGCTCTTCATCTCCTTTTTGTAGCCTGACTTGAAGCGCTTTTTGAAAACAAGTAAGGGTGGTATGAAAGTCACCCTCATCTAATTTACTTTTTCCGTAATGTTGGTAGAAGAAGTCTTCATAGGTGGGGAAGTCTGGTAGTGTTTGTAGAAGTTCCGTAAAGAGTGCATTTGCAGCAGTAAATTTTCTTTCCCAATGATATGTATGTGCAAGACGAAGTTTGTTAATAAAAATCCCTTTCATGTTGTCTATTTGTGTGTAATATTGAAGTGCCTCTTGTAAGTAATATTTACTTTTAGAAAGGTTGCCAGCGATTCGTTCATAAACACCGATTAATCCGCAGTTCTTTCCATATAACGGTCCTTCATGTAAATGTTCTTTCAAAAATGCAATCCCTTGCTTCATTTCAGCAAGGGATATAGGTTTTTCTCTAAGGTTTTCGTCAAATGTGTATCCCATTTCAAAAGGTATATTCATTGGGCCCCCCTTATAGTTTCTACATACATCCTAACAACCGCTTTCGCAAGACATTGAGCGGAATCAACAAAATCCTCACTCGCCACCACGTTCAAATCGGTACATGCGATAATGGCGGTATCGACTTCATCTCTCAATTGTAAAACGAGCGCATTCCACAATTCGCGAGCTTCTTCAACCTCTCCAGATTTAATCCAAGTAATAATTTGATTAATCATTTCCTGCCATGTTTCATGATGAATATATTCTATATTACGCTTTGCAATCCCGTCTTGATAAATACCAGCTTGAACTGTCGCTTCTGTTGCGAGAAGCGCGACTCTTTTTATATTTTCAGGAATTGTTTGTAACGTCTCATCGACTATATTTAAAACCGGAATGGAAAGAGAATGCTGTAATTCCTCAAAATAAAGATGAGCCGTATTGCACGGCATAGCGATAAAGTCTACGCCAGTACTTTCAAGTTTTTGTGCCCCTTCAATAATCGCGTTCTTCATCGCTTCATGATCAATAGGCCGATCCATATAAAATGGTGTTGGACACGAATAAATCATCATATGAGGAAAGTCCATATCATGTTTTGCTCCGTATATTGTTTGACACTTTGCTACAACTGTATCGACGAATGGTCCGGTTGATTTTGGCCCCATTCCTGCTAGTATTCCGATCATTGGTTTGTCTCCTTTAATATGTAATTAAAAACGTTTTTTGCGAACGATAAAAAGAAATAAAGTAAGTAATAAAAATGAATATACGATAGCCCAAGCTGTGAGCCATAGTGTGTGAGTCAGTATATTAAATTTGTATTGTCCAAGCATTAGAAAGCTTTCGACAGGTGGTAAAAACCATAGCAACTCTTTTTTAAACCGGATGGAGGCGATCGTTATAAGTAATATGAATGTAAGGCTAAGCCAAGCTGTGCTTGCTTTTTGAATAATATTTCTAGTAAATAAAGTTGCAATTGAAATTCCTAGTATAGAGAAAGACATGTGAGCGAGAAATCCGATTAAAAATAAAGAAACTGTCATTTCTTCATTAAACATTTGCAAAATAATTGGATAGATTACAGATATAAAAGATAACACAGAACAAATGAGAAGAGCCGTAATATATTTACCAACATATAGTGCGGAAATATTATTTGTGTGAGAAATAGTAATTTGTTCTTGGACAGGGTCTTCAGTATGAAAAATTGTGACTGTAATCCAAGCAGATAATAAATAAAGTGCGAGTGCCGTTTCCAAGTATGTCGGTACAATAGGAGTCGGTTTATATGTATATACAAAAAGTAAGCTCACAAAGTACATCGCAATAGGAGGGACGTACTTATACGATTTTGTATAGTCGAGAAAGTGATAACGAATAAGCGCAAACATAATAAACCTTCTTTCAATTTAAAAGTTAGGTTGTAGCAGTGTGATAGATGCTTTTTTATGTAATAAAAACTGAAGCATTTCATTTGTATATTCTTTTTCGATTTGTAATTGAATAAGGTTTTGATTTGAATTGTGTGCAACGTGTATAAATCCTAATTGCTTCCGTAGTTCTATCGCTGAAAATGTTTCGTGCACGATTGCTTCAATATAGACTTGTTCTGCTGCCTTTTGCACAGAGATATCTTCCGTGATTGTATGATTTGCTAACGTCACAATTCTATCGGCGAAGTTTTCTAGTAGTTGCTTTTCGTGACATGTGAAGAGTATAGATATGCCTTGTTGTTTTAATGAGAGTAAAGTATGTTCTAATTCTTGCTGAGAGTTAGGATCGAGCCCGGAAAGTGGTTCGTCTAAAATTAATAAATGTACGTCCGTAAGCAATGCTTGCATAATGCCTGTTTTTTGTTTCATGCCTTTTGAAAAGTTTCGTACAATGGAATGTCTTGCATGATGTAAATGAAAAGATTCAAGAAGCATCGGAATTTTATCTTTTAAATATTTTGTTGATAAACCGTGAATGTGGCCGAGATGATATAGATAATCCTCTAATGTAAAACGAATCCCTTCAGGAAAATGTTCAGGTACATAGCCGATTTGTATATGTTCTTTTCTTTGAAGTGTTCCTGCTGTAGGTGAAATAAAACCTGCAATTATTTTGAGTAGAGTACTTTTTCCAGTCCCGTTCCCGCCAACAATGGCGAGTGCTTCTCCTTCTGGAATGGATAAATCGATGTTGTTTAGTATAAGTGATTTGCCGTACTTCTTTTGAATTCCCCTTAGTTCTACTAGCAAATTTCTATCCTTCTTTCTTCAAATATTGTATACATCCATTATATAGGAGAATAAAAAAAAGACGTGCAGTGAGCGCACGTCTTTTTTTGTTATGTTTTGTCGATAAGTTGATATAGTGTGTCGAATCGTTGATATATTACCCCGCATTAACGGGCAGTAAAACTCCCACCTTAAAATTCGCCTGGAGCAAAGATGTTAGGTGGGAGATAAACTGCCCATAAATGCCCGATTGGTTCAACTAATAATCAGTGGGGAATGCCCCCACTGATTAAAGTTTCACTTTATCGCTTTTCAATCGCCACAATAAATGGCGGGTTATTTTGCTGGTTAATGAAGCCATATCGCAGTACATGAGCTTGTTTTTGGTCTAGTTCTTCTGCAAATTTGAGAACAGCGTCACGTTCTACTTGTCCTTCTGGGTGTCCATGGTAAATGACAAGGACGATGATTCCTTCAGGTGCCATTACTTCTAGTAATTGTTCAATTGCCGAAATTGTTGAGTTCGGTTTTGTAACGATATGCTTGTCTCCGCCTGGAAGGTAACCTAAGTTGAAAATTGCGCCTGTTACTTTTCCTTTTGCATCTTCTGGTAATACGGATAGAAGTGTATCGTGACTATCGTGAACTAAAACAGTACGTTCGAAAAGTTTTTTTTCTTTTAGACGAGTTGTTGAGCTTTCAATCGCCTCTTTTTGAATATCAAATCCAAATACTTTTCCGTTATCTCCAACGATTTCAGCTAGGAAGCAAGTGTCATGCCCGTTTCCTAAAGTTGCATCTACAGCATAATCGCCTTCTTTTACTGCCGTTTGCAGAAGTGAGCGAGCAAACGGTAATACACGTTCTAATTTCATTGTTGTTTCTCCTCATTTGCATATTTTCCTTGCCAGCTTCCGCGGCGTACAAATTCTGCATCGATGGAATTTAATACTTCCCATTTATTTAAGCTCCACATTGGGCCGATCATTAAATCAGGCGGACCGTCACCTGTGATGCGGTGCACAATTACGTCTTCTGGAATCATTTCAAGTTGGTCAACAACGAGATTTACGTAATCTTCAAGAGAAAGGAATTCTAGTTGTCCTTTTTCATATTGCTTCACCATTGGCGTTCCTTTTAATAAGTGAAGTAAGTGGATTTTAATTCCTTGTACGTCAAGCTTCGCTACTTCACGAGCTGTTTCCATCATCATGTCGTAATCTTCAAGGGGAAGACCGTTAATAATATGAGAGCAAACTCTAATGCCGTGCTTACGTAATTTATTTACGCCTTCCACGTAAGACGGGTAATCGTGAGCGCGATTAATAAGGTTTGCAGTCCGTTCGTGAACAGTTTGTAGTCCGAGTTCAACCCAAAGGTATGTGCGTTTATTTAAGTCCGCTAAATATTCAACAACATCATCTGGTAAGCAATCTGGACGAGTTGCGATAGAAAGACCGACAACGTCTTTTTCTGCTAGAAGAGGTTCGAACTTTTCTTTTAATACTTCAAGTGGTGCATGTGTATTTGTGTACGCTTGGAAATAAGCAATACATTTTCCGTCTTTCCACTTTAAGCGCATTTTTTCTTTCATTTCATGATATTGCGTTATAACATCATCGCGGCGATCGCCAGCAAAGTCACCAGATCCAGCGGCACTACAAAATGTACACCCGCCATAAGCAACTGTACCGTCACGGTTCGGACAATCGAAGCCAGCATCTAATGAGACTTTAAAGATTTTTTCACCAAATTCATTTCGTAAATGGTAATTCCATGTATGATAACGTTTATTGTCGTTTGTATATGGAAAAGGGTTTTGAACCTTCATTACTTTCCCTCCTAAGCCGAGTCAAAATGAAACAAAATCCATTATAACATACTCATAAGGTTCATATGGAAGGGACACACTAAAGGGGAATTGAAGCAAGGAGGGACAATTATGGCAGAGCGTCAATCACTTGAATCGTATATTACACAAGCGGAACAAGCGGTGGAATATGCGAAAGAACAATTAGACCAAGGCATGAGACAAGAGCATTATAATACGATGGAGTATTCGGATGCGCAGTTAAAATTAGAACAAGCATATAACGATTTACAAACGATGCAACAACATGCGAATGATGAGCAACGTGAGCAATTAAATAGAGCACGTATGGCAATTCGCCAATTGCAACATCAAATGATTATTACACCGCACTAATAAGGAGTGAATGTAATGGCGAAACGTTCAGATCAAAATAATCCAGAGCAAAAAACACAAAATGGACATAACGCTGAGTTTTCGAATGAACTTGATCCAGTTGTTCAAGTGAAACAGCGAAATAGTAAAAAAGGACAACCTCAAAGATCAAAGCAATCAGAGTAAACCAGGTCGCAATATGACCTGGTTTTATTTTGCTATATGACAATAATGTAAGATTTCTGTAAGGTTTGCCGATAGTTGTAAGATTATATTTCCAGTAGAGTAAGGGAGGATTAAATTTTGGACAAGGAGTGGCTTTATGGGGAACAACATTACAAACAAACGAATTGATGAGTTAGATTACATTCGTGGCTTCGCATTACTGGGGATTATTTTGGTGAATATTCTTGCACTACTGAATATTAAAGTGCCAGATCCTAATACAGTAGATGCTAGTTATCAAAGGTTTCTATACTTATTTGTAGAAGGTCGTTTCTTCTCGATTTTTTCATTCTTATTTGGAGTAGGATTCTACATCTTCATTACAAGGGCAATTGCGAAAGGGAAGAATGGATACGTTCTATTTCTCCGCCGCGTAGTTGCGCTATTTATTTTTGGGTTAATTCATCAAATGTTTCAGCCTGGAGAAGCACTAGCGTTATACGCAATTTGTGGATTAATCGTTTTACCGTTTTATAAAGCGAAAAAAGAAGTGAATGTAGTAATTGGTCTTATTCTTACGATAGCTTTTAGTATTATGGCAGCTAAGGAATTATTACCATTAGGTTTAATTTTATTAGGTCTTGCTGCAGGGCAGTATAAAGTATTTGAAAATCTTTCAGCAAAAATTAAACAAGTTGCTATTTTTACAGGCGTTATGTTCATTTTAAGTGTCGTAGCGTTATGGTATCAATATGGACACGTTCCTGCTGAGCCATTCGTAAATATGATGCTCATGAATGAGGATGGAACAATGGACGCTACAGGTCAATTCTTAAAAATTGGCGTGACAGTCGGACCAATTATTTCAGCTTTCTATGTCGGAGCGTTAATTTTATTACTTCAGTTAAAACCAGTTCAAACATTGTTAGCACCACTGAAATACTACGGTCGTATGGCGTTAACAAATTATATCGGACAAACTGCAATAATCTTAATTGCAGGTAGTGTATGTAACTTTGCAGGAAATTTAACATACATGCAGACGTTATATGTGTGTATCGCAATTTACGCTATTCAAATTGTGTTTAGTGTAATTTGGATGAAAATCTTTAAAATGGGTCCACTAGAATGGATTTGGCGTGTTATTACGTATTGGACGGTAACCCCTTTAAAGAAATAGAGAGAGAAGTGGGCTGTTCCTTTTGCGGTACAGCCCATTTTATTGTCATCTTTTGTCGATAAGTCGATATATTTTGAAAATCGCTGATAAAAGTGGAAGAATCGCCGATATATTTTGGGAATCGCTGATAAAAGTGGAAGAATCGCCGATATATTTGAAAAATCGCTGATAAAATTTCATTTACCGATGAAGTTGATCAAAAAGAAAAAACGAACCTTACACGCCCACCTTTTTTATATTACAAAAGTGTAAGGTAATTGTAATGTTAACAAATAGCAGTTCCCTTCTAAAAGGCGCAAAATAGGTAATGGAAAAACAAGCGTAGGAGGATATATATGACGAAACCAGTTGTAGACGTGAAAAACGTTCAAAAAGTGTACGGTAAAAAAGGTGAGAACCAATCACACGCGTTAAAAGGTGTTTCATTCTCGATTCAAGAGGGTGAGTTTGTTGGGATTATGGGACCATCTGGTTCTGGTAAAACGACATTATTAAATGTAATTTCAACGCTTGATAAAGCAACGGGCGGCGTTGTTGAAATTGCGGGTACGGATATTACGAAAATGAAACAAGGTGAGCTTTCTGATTTCCGTTCACAAAAATTAGGATTCATTTTCCAAGACTTTAACTTATTAGAGAATTTATCTATTTATGAAAACATTGCACTTCCGCTTTCTCTTCAAGGTGTTCCATCACGTAATATTGGACCGAAAGTAGAGAAAGTAGCGGATATGTTAGGGATTACAGAAATACTTCAAAAGTATCCATCTGAAGTATCTGGTGGACAGAAACAACGTTCAGCAGCAGCACGTGCGCTTGTGCATGAGCCGGCAATTATTTTAGGGGACGAGCCAACAGGAGCTCTTGATTCTAAAAATGCGACGAGTTTACTTGATGCGATGACAAACTTAAATAAAGATCAAGGCGTATCAATTATGATGGTTACGCATGATCCGTACAGTGCAAGTTACTGTCAGCGTATTTTATTCATTCAAGATGGTGAGCTATATAAAGAAATTCATCGCGGTGGTACGCGTGAAGAGTTCTACAAAGAAATTTTAGATGTACTTGCAGACTTAGGTACACAAAAAGCGTAAGAAAGGAGGTTCCAGTATGTTATTTAAACTTTCCATGTCAGGGCTGAAAAGTAAGCTGAAAGATTATATTGTCTTACTTGTCGGTCTTGTCATGTCGATTTCAATTTTTTACATGTTCCAAACGTTAGCATTGAATAAAGCATTTTTAGAATCTAATTCAGTTATTAAATCTATTGGATTCGTATTCCAAGCAGGATCATTTTTATTAGCCATTATAACGTTCTTCTACATTTTATATGCAAACTCTTTCTTATTATCTCTTCGTCAAAAAGAGTTCGGTATGTATATGATGTTAGGAGCAAAAAAACATAAAGTTACATTACTTATGTTTATTGAAACAATCGTATTAGGTGCTGCGTCTCTTGCAATCGGAATTGCAGTTGGAGTAGGACTTGCAGAAGGTATCGGACAGTTATTAATGAAACAGCTTGAATTTGCTGGTGAAGGGTATAAAGCATTTTACTTACCATCTATGACCGTTACTTGCATCTTCTTCTTTGCATTATTTGTATTGTCAGCAATTATGAACAGTATTAAATTGTCACGTATTTCTGTATTGCAACTTGTACATGCAGATGCACAAACAGAGCGTGTTGCAGTAAAAGGTAAAAAGACAGTTGTAGTGGCATTCCTTGCTGTTATTTTATTAGGTATAGGTTATGCATCTATGATCTATATGGAAAAACTAAAAGAGATGGGAATACTTATTGCATTAGTTACAACAACATCGGGTACTTATATGCTATTTGGATCTCTTCTTCCAGTTATTATTAAAAAGTTAAAGAGTAATAAAAAACGTAGTGAAAAAGGACTTAACGCTTTTACATTTGCACAATTAAACTTCCGTATTAATAGTTTAACGAAAGTACTTGCGACAGTGGCGATGTTAGTTGCGCTTGGGGCTGGTGCGATTTCAGGTGGTATGGCGTTTAAAAATAACGTTATAAAAATGGTAGACGGTTTAGTAATCTATGATTCAGTAGTTCATAACCCAACAGCTGAAGAAAAGAAAATTTTAGACAGTATTACATTTAAAGAGAAAAGCGAATATCGTTATAAAGTTGATGATAAATACGTTTACTATGTAAAAGAAGATTTAGAGAAAAATCGTCCGTTAGTAAAAGATATGGCAAAGATGAAGTCTATGAAGGATTTAGTAAATACGAAAAAAGCTTCAGAGGAACTACCGGTAGGTGCAGTTTCTAGAGAAATGAACGAAAAAGATGCGAATGCGAAAGAACTTCCGGCAGAATGGGACGATGCTTTCAGAACAATTCAGCCATTTTATGTATACCAGGATCATGCAATTAAAATTGTAGATCAAAAAATGTACGATGGGATAAATGGTAAAGAAGGTATAGCATTTATCGGAAAAACAGATGATTTTTTAACATATAAAAAAGAATGGAAAAAACTTGACGAGTTGCAGCTAGATAAATATAAAAATGTAAAAGCTGAACAAATGGATAGTAAATATCAAGCTTATAGTGGGTTCTACGGCATTGCGAGTGGAACAGTGTTTATGGGATTCTTCCTTGGAATTGCGTTCTTAGCGATGATGGCAAGTTGTTTAATGTTTAAAATTCTTTCTGGTGCATCAAAAGATATTACGCGCTATCAAATGCTTCGTAAAATCGGTGTGCGCCGTGAGTTATTAACGAAATCGATTTATAAAGAGTTATTCTTAGTATTTTTATTCCCAGCCATTGTGGGTATCGCTCACGTATTAGTTGGTATGAATATTTTCGGATTTATTTTAATCGATCCGTACTTCCGTATTTGGGTACCAATCGTAATTTTCATAGTTATTTATGCGATTTATTACTTCATTACAGTTCAATTGTATAAAGGAATTGTTCTTCCAAAAGAAGATTAATACGTAAAAAGCCGAGTGAAAGTACTCGGCTTTTTGTATTTTCAGAAAAAAATACTTTAATGTTACTGAAATATATAATATAATATAAATAAGTAACATAATATGTGAGTATCAGCAACCGGAAAATGAAAGGAGGAATCCAATCTATAGAAAGAGCTGAACTTGTATCCCCTATTTTTCTACCCACACCGTATTTGTACAATCATAAATTTCCGAATGAAGAATTGTCAGACCTAAGTCGTATATTGTGAAAATAATGGATAATACATGGAAATCCCATAGCGTGATAAGGTAAAATGAACAGGATAATGAGAAAATTACCGTTCATAAGATGAGGAGATACATGTATGGAAGTTGTAGAGGCATTAAAAGATATAAGCCAAATTGAGGCTATGAAAAAGTATTTAAAAGAGCACTCGCAGCGAGATTATCTTTTATTTGTTATTGGAATTAACACAGGATTAAAGATTACTGAACTACTTAGCATGAAATTTGAAGAGGTATTAAATGAAGATGGAACTGTGAAAGAGTTCTACTCTCTTCCTGTGAAAGATGAAAAGTTTAAACAAGATATTTATTTAAATACAAAAGTAAAAGAAGCACTTTTAGAGTACGTACAAACTATTGATGCTCAAAGAGAAAATTATGTATTTCAATCTAATAAAACAACGAATTCAATCTCACGCCAACAAGCGTATCGCGTGATTCATAGTGCAGCTGAAGCGGTTGGAATTGTTGGGAAGATTGGAACGAACTCAATGCGAAAAACATTTGGATATCACGCGTACAAAAGAGGAATAGCAATTGCACTATTGCAAAAGCATTTCCATCACGCGACTCCATCAGAGACGCTCAAGTATTTAGGAATCTCAAAAGATGAGAAGTTTAAAACAGAGATTGATGTAGATTTGTAAAAGCCGTAACTAAAAACTTTAGGAGGCGGAAAATATGAATATTAGAGAGAGTGAACTACCGGGCATTGGATGTAAATTTGAAGTTATAACAAAAGGTAATGAAAAAATGGTTATCGTTATTCATGATGATGGCCGAAGAGAAATGTATCATTTCGATGCGGATCACGATGAGAGTGTTTCAAGCATTTCTCTTCGTGATTCTGAAGCGAGACAAATCGCAGCTATATTAGGTGGAATGGTATATAGACCGCAAGCGTTAGACACAATTGAGATGGCTTTTGAGGGATTATCAATTGAATGGTTTAAGGTAGAAAATCATGCGCCAGTAGTACAACAAACAATTGGTAGTTTACATGTTAGAAAAACATATAACGTAACGATTATTGCCATTTTGAAAAAGAATATGAAGAAATTCTTTAATCCAGGTCCAGACTCTATTATTGAAGCTGGCGATATGCTTGTATTATCAGGCGCGAGACATGAAGTGAAAAGAATTATTAATGAATTACTTTCAGCAGGAGGTGATTCATAATCGATGGATACTTTAATCTTTGAAGTTGGAACTGCGTTAGTATTAGTAGCTTTTGCAGCTATCCTCGCCGCGAAGTTAAAGTTCTCGATTATTCCGTTTCTCATTATACTCGGTATGTTAGTGGGGCCTCATGCCCCAGATTTAGGACTTATCGATTTAAGGTTTATTGAAAGCGGAGAAGTTATTTCCTTCCTCGGCCGTGTTGGCGTCATATTCCTCCTATTCTATTTAGGCTTAGAATTCTCAATAAAAAAATTAATTAAATCAGGAAAGTCGATTGCTTTTGGGGGGACTGTCCACATATCGCTTAATTTCATATTAGGGTTAATTTATGGATATGTGATGGGCTTCCCCTTATTAGAAACGTTAATTATTGCTGGAATCATTACAATTTCATCGAGTGCAATTGTTGCAAAAGTAATTGTTGATTTAAGAAGATCTGGCAATAAAGAGACTGAATTAATATTAGGAATCATTATGTTTGATGATATTTTTTTAGCTGTATATTTATCAGTCGTTTCAGGGTTAGTACTTGGTGGTGCAACATCATTTATAGGTGCTCTTACATCGGTATTAATCGCAGTAGGATATATGCTACTATTCTTTGTAATCGCTAGAAAAGCTACGCCGTTCTTAAATAAAATATTAGATATTTCGTCAAATGAAATTTTTATTATCGTAATATTCGCTATTTTATTCTTTGTAGCAGGATTTTCAGAAACGATTCATGTTGCGGAAGCGATTGGAGCGTTATTGTTAGGGCTTGTCTTTTCTGAAACAGAGCATAGCGATCGGATCGAACATCTCGTCGTCCCGTTTCGTGATTTCTTTGGAGCTATATTCTTTTTCAGCTTCGGTTTAAGTATAGATCCATTTTCACTTGGAGGAGCAGTATGGTTGGCGTTAGGAGCAGTTCTTATTACACTCATCGGTAATTTTACAGCTGGAATGATTGCAGGGCGTAAAGCCGGGTTATCGCATAAGGCTTCTACGAATATTGGTTTAACCCTCGTATCACGCGGAGAGTTCTCCATTATTGTCGCGAATATCGGCATTGCGGGTGGCTTAATGGCAGCAATTAAACCGTTCTCTGCACTGTACGTTTTAATATTAGCATCGTTAGGACCGTTATTAACGAAAGAGTCTGGGAGAATATACTCTCTACTAGATAAGGTATTTAAATGGAGTACTAAAGAACGTGCGAAGCGAGAAAAAGAAGTTGGATAGTATAAAAAAAGGGAGACTGCATGAACTTCATGTAATCTCCCTTTTTTTATTGTTACTGCTGTCGTTTTTTGTCGGTAAGTCGATATATTTTAATAATCGCTGATATATTTCCAAAATCGCCGATATATTTTCAAGCAGCAATCAGTATAATTTCATTTACCGACAAACCGTTATCTGAATTTCATCAACTATTAATCAGTTGCCTTCCTATTTAAAAACGACTACAATTTTACTGTTATAGATGAACGAAAAAATAGAATAGGAGGGGAGACTATGCCAAGGAAAGTATGGCTATTAGTAGCTGGGATGATTATTAATGTCACGGGTGCTTCTTTTTTATGGCCTTTTAATACAATTTATTTGCATGATCACCTAGGAAAATCTTTATCTGTGGCCGGAATGGTATTAATGATCAACTCGCTTACTGGTGTAATCGGAAACTTGCTCGGCGGTGTTTTATTTGATAAATGGGGCGGTTATAAATCAACTTTAGTAGGGATTGTGATTACACTCGTATCGATTTTAGGTCTTGTGTTCTTCCACGGTTGGCCGTTATATGTTGTATGGCTAGCATTAATCGGATTTGGTTCTGGAATGGTCTTCCCATCGATGTATGCGATGGTTGGTACGGTTTGGCCAGAGGGCGGAAGACGAGCATTTAATGCGATGTATGTTGGACAAAACGTTGGTATTGCGATCGGAACAGCGTGTGGTGGATTAGTTGCATCGTATCGTTTTGATTATATTTTCTTAGCGAACTTTATTTTATACTTTGTATTCTTCTTAATTGCTTTTATTGGATTCCGTGGTATGGAAGACAAAAAAGAGCCAGGCGTACAAAAAGAAGTCGAAACGAAAAAAGGTTGGTCGCTTACGCCTGGATTCAAAGCACTTCTTATCGTATGTGTAGCGTATGCGTTATGCTGGGTTACATACGTACAGTGGCAAGGGGCAATTGCAACACATATGCAAGAATTAAACATTAGCCTTCGTCACTACAGTTTATTATGGACGATAAACGGAGCGATGATCGTTTGTGCGCAGCCACTAGTTAGCATGTTAATTCGCTGGATGAAGCGTTCTTTAAAACAACAAATTATGATTGGAATTATCATTTTTGCAGCTTCATTCATTGTGTTAAGTCAAGCGCAGCAATTTACGATGTTTCTCGTTGCGATGGTAACATTAACAATTGGTGAGCTATTCGTATGGCCAGCAGTTCCGACCATTGCAAATATACTTGCGCCAAAAGATAAACTTGGATTTTATCAAGGCGTTGTAAATAGCGCGGCAACTGTAGGAAAAATGTTCGGACCGGTCGTTGGCGGAGCAATTGTTGATTTATACAATATGGAAGTATTGTTTATAGCAATCATGGTAATGCTTGTAGTAGCGATTATTGCAACGAGCATTTATGATAAACGAGTCAAAGTAGAAGAAACAGTTGAAGAAAAAATTGCAGTTTAGTTTGACGGAACATGTTCACATGTTTTAGAATATATTTAAATAAAACAACCTTTTGAACAAGGGAGATAGCTCGGCTGTCTGAAGACGAATTCGTTAGTTATGAAAAGTAACGATTAACCGAGAAGCCACGCTTTAAGTAAGCTCTGTAGAGATACGAGGCGGAGGGTAGTTCACTTAACTCATATTTGTAATAACAGTGAGAAGGAGTAGTAGTAATAGAAGCTGGTTTAGAGAGTTGACGGTCGGTGCAAGTCAATCCACGTTTCGTTATGAACTCGCCTTTGAGTTGCAGTTGTGAAACTAATAGTAGCAATTGCCGTTAATCCACGTTACGGATCTAAGCGAATGTACATTTTTACATTAATTTAGGGTGGTACCGCGGGAATCTATAACCTCTCGTCCCTTTCTAGGGATGAGAGGTTTTTTGTATTTTGGGCGGTGAAAATAAATAGAATTTCAAGGAGGGTATCTCATGAGCTTTAATCATCAAGATATTGAGAAGAAGTGGCAAGGGTACTGGGAAGAGAATAAAACATTCCGTACGCCAGATGAGACAGAAAAACCAAAATTTTATGCACTAGATATGTTCCCATATCCATCAGGTGCAGGCCTACACGTAGGACATCCAGAAGGTTATACAGCGACAGATATTTTATCTCGTATGAAGCGTATGCAAGGATATAACGTTCTTCATCCAATGGGATGGGATGCATTCGGTCTTCCAGCAGAGCAATATGCACTTGATACTGGAAACAGCCCAGCAGAATTTACAGAGCATAATATTAATACGTTCCGTAACCAAATTAAATCATTAGGTTTCTCTTACGATTGGGACCGTGAAGTAAATACAACAGATCCAAACTACTACAAGTGGACACAATGGATCTTCCTAAAACTATTTGAAAAAGGCTTAGCTTACGTTGATGAAGTACCTGTAAACTGGTGTCCAGCACTTGGTACAGTACTTGCAAACGAAGAAATTATTGACGGTAAGAGTGAGCGCGGCGGACATCCAGTTGAGCGTCGTCCGATGAGGCAGTGGATGTTAAAAATTACAGCTTACGGAGATCGTCTATTAGAAGATCTAGATGAGCTTGATTGGCCAGAAAGCTTAAAAGATATGCAACGTAACTGGATCGGTCGTTCTGAAGGTGCAGAAGTACACTTCAATATCGATGGTACAGACGAGAAATTCACAGTTTTCACAACGCGCCCTGATACATTATTCGGTGCAACATACTGTGTACTTGCTCCGGAACATGCACTTGTTGCAGAAATTACAACAGCGGAACAAAAAGAAGCGGTAGAAGCTTACATTAACGCTGTAAAAATGAAGAGTGACCTAGAGCGTACAGAACTTGCGAAAGAAAAAACTGGTGTATTTACTGGTGCTTACGCAGTAAACCCAGTAAACGGTGAGAAATTACCAATCTGGATCGCTGATTACGTTCTTGCAACTTACGGAACAGGTGCTGTAATGGCAGTTCCAGCTCACGATGAGCGTGACTATGAATTCGCATCAGTATTCAATCTTCCAATGAAGGAAGTTGTAAAAGGCGGAGACATTACGAAAGAAGTGTACACAGGTGATGGTGCACACGTAAACTCAGCATTCCTTGATGGTTTAAATAAAGAAGAAGCAATCGCAAAAATGATTGAATGGCTTGAAGTAACGAGCGCAGGAAATCAAAAAGTAACGTACCGTCTACGTGACTGGTTATTCAGCCGTCAACGTTACTGGGGTGAGCCGATTCCAGTAATCCACTGGGAAGATGGTACAATGACAGCTGTGAAAGAAGAAGAATTACCTTTAGTTCTTCCGAAAACAGAAAACATTCGTCCTTCAGGTACAGGTGAATCACCACTTGCTAACATTGACGAGTGGGTAAATGTTGTTGATCCTGAGACTGGTAAAAAAGGTCGTCGTGAAACGAACACAATGCCACAATGGGCTGGTAGCTGCTGGTATTACCTACGTTACATCGATCCAAACAACAGTGAAGCACTTGTAGATCCTGAAAAAGTAAAACAATGGCTTCCAGTTGATATTTATATCGGCGGAGCAGAGCACGCTGTACTTCACTTACTATATGCTCGTTTCTGGCATAAAGTATTATATGATATCGGTGTAGTTCCAACGAAAGAGCCATTCCAACAATTATTCAACCAAGGTATGATTCTAGGTGAAAACAACGAGAAAATGAGTAAATCAAAAGGTAACGTTGTAAACCCTGATGATATCGTAGCAAGCCACGGTGCAGATACACTTCGTCTATACGAAATGTTCATGGGACCATTAGATGCTTCAATCGCTTGGTCTGAAAATGGTCTTGACGGAGCTCGTCGTTTCCTAGATCGCGTATGGCGTCTATTCGTTCAAGATAACGGTGAATTAAGTGAGAAAATTACGGATGCACCAAATAAAGAGCTTGAAAAAGCTTACCACCAAACAGTGAAGAAAGTGACAGAAGACTATGCAGAGCTTCGCTTCAACACAGCGATTTCTCAAATGATGGTATTCATCAACGATGCATACAAAGCTGAAACACTTCCGAAAGAATATGTAGAAGGTTTCGTAAAAATGATTGCACCAGTTGCACCTCACATCGGGGAAGAGCTATGGAGCAAACTTGGATACAATGAAACAATCACATATGCAAGCTGGCCAACATTTGATGAGTCTAAACTTGTAGAAGATGAAGTTGAAATCGTTGTTCAAGTTATGGGTAAAGTTCGCGCAAAACTAACAATGAGTAAAGACGCATCAAAAGAGGAAATGGAACAACTTGCACTTGAAGCAATTCAAGACCAAATTGAAGGGAAAACAGTTCGTAAAGTAATTGTTGTTCCTGGAAAACTTGTTAACGTTGTTGCAAACTAATTCATTCTAAATAAAAGCTCAGAGTATTTATACTCTGAGCTTTTTTGTGTAGAAAATAATCTCTGGATCACCTTCATCTAAGTTTTCAATCATGCCACTGCGTATAAAACCGTTCGAATGAAATACTGTATGCATACTTTCATTCGATTTGTTTGTTGAAGAAAAGATTTTTTGAGTAGGAGAATGACTTAACATATATGAGATTAACGAGCTTGCATAGCCTCGCCTTCTTTTAGTTGGTGAAACAATGATTAATGAGAGGAAAGTACAACCAAAGAAATTTGTATCGTATGTTAGAAAACCGGAAATAGAATTATCTTCTTTTACAATGATGCATCTACCTTCATTAATAGTCTCCTTAATATAATCTCGTCTACTATCATTTCCGATTACATCAATATCTATATGTAAGATTGCATCTAAGTCATTGATAGAAGCCTTTGTTACGTTTTTCAATAGAAATACCTCCTAGAAAAAATATTCAGTTAATTAATTTTATCATGAATGAAGAAAAAGAAGCGGAATTCTAGTGCAGACAAACACCTATTTTTCTATAGGAAATATGATAAAAAAGGTAGGCTAAATTGAGTAGAAGAGGTGAAAGGAATGAAAGGGATGGACAATAATGCACCACATGGCTTCTTCGGAGGTGGATCGGGTAGTTATGAACAAATGATGTTAATGGGAGGAGCTGGCCAACAAGGATACGGTGGAATTCCGAGCTGGATGGGTGGAGCAGCAGGAGGATTTCCAACATCGGTAGCTGGCGTACAAACTGGAATGCCTACATCAATGGGAGGCTTTTCGACATCAGGGGCTGGAATGCCTACATCAATGGGAGGCTTTTCGACATCAGGGGCTGGAATGCCTACAGTAACAGGGAGCTTTCCGACATCAGTAGCTGGCGTACAGACAGGATTTCCGGTACCTGGAGTCGGTGTTATAGCTGGAGGAATAGGTGGATATCCGCAAGTTGTTCACGGTCATCATGGACATCATCACCATCAAGGTCACCAAGGCCAACACGGTCACCATGGACACCATCATCACCAAGGTCACCACGACCATCATGGACACCATCATCAAGGCCAACACGGTCACCATGGACATCATCATCACCAAGGTCACCACGGCCACCATGGTCATCAACAACAAGTACATCACCACGGTCACCACCACATTCATCCGCAAGCTGTTCTTTATCAAACGCACCAAGGTCATCATGGTCATCATGGTCATCATGGTCATCATGGTCATCATGGTCATCATGGTCATCATGGTCATCATGGTCA
>NZ_JBYTEA010000001.1:967173-978126 GCF_058791995.1 Bacillus sp. EB106-04-02-XG92 | reverse complement strand
GGTCATCATGGTCATCATGGTCATCATGGTCATCATGGTCATCATGGTCATCATGGTCATCATGGTCATCATGGTCAGCACGGTCATCATGGTCAGCACGGTCACCACGGCCAACATGGCCATCAAGGCCAACAAGGTCAACAGCACCAACAATACCAACAGTATCAACAACAATCTTCTCCTTGGGCAGGTGGAATTGGAGCGGGAGCAGCAGGAGCAGCGGCAGGAGCGGCTAGCATTAGTGGAGCAGCAGGGCACGCGGGACACGTGGGTCATTAATGAACTAAATGAAAAAAGACATAATAAAAAACTGCTAGGAAACCCTAGCAGTTTTTTTCAGCTTCTTGACGTTGACGCTCGATTTCAGCACGAAGTTGTGGCTCTGGTGCTTGCCAGCCTTCTGGTTTTAGAATTTTGCCATCGCCTTCGCGGAATCGAGGTTTCCCATCAGGGAATAGTTTTGCCATGTTTGCGTTATTTACAATTTCGAATCCTTTATCAGGACGTACGCCCATTTCAGCAAACGTTCCGAATGCAAAGTAAATAAGGTCAATTAGTGCATCATATTGATCTTCAACAGTCGTTGCTTCTAGAAATTCTTCTAGCTCTTCTTGCATAAAACTTGCACGAATTTTTGCACGCTCTTCTGTTAATTTTGTTGGAGTATTTGTCACAGGATGTCCGAACTCTTCATGCATTTTTGCAACAAGTTCATATCCTTTATCTAAACCTTTTTCGTTTGTCATGTTGTTTCATCCTTTCTCGCTTTGTCCGAATCTCATTGTAACATAGGGTGATTATGAAATGAAAAGGGACTGTCCAAAAGTTTTAGCTTTTAGTTAAGATAGGGAAAGATTATATCGACTAAACGACAAAACATAACCCATTAATAAAAGAAAGCCATCCCGGAATACTTTTGGGACAGCCCTGCTCGCTATTCTTCTTTTTTTATTAAAATAGATAAAATAAGATCGATGCCAAACATACCAACGAGCAACATTGGTATAACGACAAGTAAATAACGTGTGAAGGAAACATTTTTTAAGTATGTATGAGCAAATAAAAAGACACCGAGAAATAAAATACCATTTAAAATAGGCTTTACTAATTTTTTAGACATAAGCTCCCCCATAAATATCTTCTCTCTCTATCTAAAATAAAAACTCCTCTTTCCGTTGTATCATGCTGGAGAGAGGAGTTCAATCATTTCTCATTCAATCACACCAGAATTTGTAATATTTACGGTGTATTTTATAGTAACTGGAACATCTTTGTACATTTGTCTCCACTCCTCTAATTTGAATGGGCGATAATGTTGCTTATATTTAGCTCCTAGCCCGAGGGGATCGACACCTAAAGATTTAAACTGCTTAATTAATTTAGCAGCTTGTGTATTTAATTGTTTTTGAACGACCTTCTCAATCTTTTTTGTGTTCTTAGCATTCTCTAAGTTAATTTGTTTCGATACTTCTTGAATACGGGCATCAAGCTTCACATGAATGGAAAAGGAGGGCTTTCCGTTTTTTATTTTTATATCGTATGTTGGAACAGAACGAATATTGTTAATCATTACGTACCCAGGATCTGCTTTAAATTCATGTGAATCTAACTTATGTTCTTCTAACAATCCTTTAAATACAAACATATCTTTTTCCGCGATTTTACCAACATATTTATCTTTTTTAAAAAGACCAATTCCCGTGATTTTTATTTTATCACCATGTTTCTTTAGAATTGGAATATAGTAGTCTTGCCCTTCTTGATAATAACGGAATGCTCCTATATGCAGATTATCTGTTGGTAAAGGACCTGTCTTCATATTATGTTCGAGCATTTTTTTTATATAAATTGCAACGTTAGATGAAGTCGTGTACTTTCCTTTTAAAAGTTCAGTACCATTGCCGTCGAGTAAAGCAACATATAAGGCATTTCCGATATTTACATCACGAATTAATGTATCGAAGGAAGCAACCATTCCTTTTTTAGCAATTCGGAGGGTAAATAGAGAAACACGCATTTGTCCGCTGGCAAATGGTTGAGAAGACTCTAAAGATGTGTCTGCTTTTACTTGTTTTACCGCATTTGCTGTCCCTTCAAAAACTTGAACTTTATTACCTTTTTGCTGAATAGGACAAACAAATGTTACCTTTATTTTATTATCTTTTGCTACATCAAAGACAGTTCCTTGTATAAGGTGTACGTCATCGATAATATTTTTTTGTAAACATCCAGTTAAACTAAAAAGTGCTATACAAGAAATAAGTATTAATTTGCTTTTGATTTTTTCCATTTTCTTTTCACCCACACAATGATAAATAGGATTGGGATGTATACGTAAATGAGCCAAAAACTCCCCTTTGATGCATTACTAATAAAATTATTAATATCGTGTCTGTTTGTTAAAAGTTGTGAAACAATGAGAGTGATAAAGATAAAAGCGATTAAAACACCTCTTTGTTTTACACGGAATATTTCATGTGTTGCTCTCATGGACGCCCATAAAGGGAGGATAAAACTTGAAATAATAACGAGTGCATAGCCTGAAATTGCAATATATTCGAGTCTTTCTATAAATGGTAATTGAATGACTTGGGTCATAGAAAGTTGGGCCCATATCGTTTTTAGCAATTGTTTTTCACTAAAAAATGCAAAGGCTAAAAGGGTGCTAAATAAATATAGAAGATTTGAAAATAGTGCTCCAAGCTGAGCGTATTTATGAGATTGCATAGGCTTTTTCACAAATGGATATACCATGAGGTAAATCTCAAAACCGGTCATACTGTAAATTGATACTTGAGCGGATTTTAAAATGTCCGGAAAAGAATGTGTGAATATAGGTAGTAAATTCCCCCAATGTGAATATTTCAAAACAAATAAGCTTAGAAATAAATATCCTAATGTACCACCAACAGAGATGACGCAAATACCGGTAATGACACGAAATCCAGAAGAGACAATGTAATAGCTAACTAAGCACAAAAAGAGTGTTAACATCCACGTGGAAGCAGTTGGGAACATCCATACTTGAATAATTTCAACATACGTTCGAATGACCGAAATACTGACGATTAAAAAATAGGCTGCAAAGATAATATTAAAGACATTCCCTATCCACTTTCCAAACGTTTGTCGTTGTAAATCAATTAAATTTCCGTTTGTTTCTTTTAATAAAAAATACATCATCCATATAAGGAGATGGATACAGAGTCCTGTGATTAGAACGCCTATCCAGCCGTCGTATCCAGCGGCCTTGGCAGTAATTCGAGCGAAGCCGAGAACGCCAGCTCCAAACTGTGCACCGTGAATTAAGAAGAAGACAAAGACAGGAGATATTTGATATTTTTCTTGAACTTTACTCATCAATGCACCTCATTCCTTAATCATCGAAGTCTGATCTATGTTTTGTTGAAATCCCTTTTGCTGATTTTTTTACATGTTGTGGTCTTGCTTGCACATCTCTTGTATCAATCATCGTTAAAGGAAAACGGATCCAAGAGTCCTTAACCGATTGTTGCCTCGTCGGATAAAACAAAGCGTACGGCTTGCGTAAGGAAGTAAGCCTGAATAGATGAGTAAATAAAAAGATAAATCCAAGAGAAATCCCGAACAATCCGCCTATTTCTGCAAACATAAGAAAGGGAAAGCGTAGTAATCGAACCGCATTACCCATCTTATAAATAGGTGTAATAAAGGAAGCGAGTGCTGATAAGGCAACGATAATTAATAAAATATTACTCGTTAAACCAGCTTGTACGGATGCTTGTCCGATTACGATACCGCCTACAATACCGAGCGTTTGACCAACTTTCATCGGTAACCTCGCGCCAGCTTCTCTTAATAAGTCAATTGCAAGTTCTAAAAATAGTGCTTCGATTAAAGGTGGGAACGGTACTTGTGCCCTTGATAAAATCAAAGTTTCAAGTAAATCACTCGGAATAAGTTCATAATGATAATTTAAAACTGCAACGTATAACGGTGTAGCGCAAATTGAAAATAGCACGGCAATTAATCTTAAAATCCTTGAAAATGTAGCGTACATCCAAGAGACATTATAGTCTTCTGGGGAAATGAAAAAATCGAAATAGGATACAGGTGTTAGTAGGACACTTGGAGAACCATCCACAAAAATAGCGATTTTCCCATCAATTAGTGCTTTTGTAACTCTATCAGTACGTTCTGTATTGATATATAATGGGAAAATCGACTTTTCTCCCATTAGTTCTTGTATATAAGCACTATCATTAATTTGATCATATTCAAGAGCGCGTAATGACTCCTCGAGAAAATCTACATTATCTTTTTCAGCGAGGTTGTCTAAATACATCATGACAACCTTTGTTTTGGAAAACTCGCCAACAATCATTTCTTTTGTTTGTAAATCTAAAACAGGAAGTCGTTTTCGAACTAAATTAATATTTGTATCAATATCCTCTACGAAACCTTCCTGAGGACCGATAACAGTTGATTCATTTAAAGGAGGAGTGGGTGCACGATAATTATCAATTGCAATATTTGCGAGCATACACTTTTGCTCTTGTTGATTTACTTGAACAATCGCATGCCCCTTTAAAACCATATCCTCAATTTTTTGTAAATCGTTCGTAATTGTAATACCGCTCATCGGAATATGTTCTTTCAGCTCTTCTAGTGAAGCGTTAGGTCGTTCTAAAAGAGTAGGCATTAAATACTTTTGCAATTTCTCACCATCAAGCGAAGGTCGATAGTAAGAAATCCAATAAGGCATCGTTTCATCGTCAGATGTATGGTAATTAACAAAATCACTAGATTTTTTGAGTTTCTCTATTAAATCTTGTAGAGAATGAATACGATCTTTTTCTGGTTTCGTAAAATCATAAATACTATTATTTCCGGAGTGTTGCTGTTGATCTTGAGATGAGTCATTTTGTTTAGAACTTTGCTGTTGATCTTGATCCGAGTTATCTTGTTTAGAGCCTTGCTGTTGATCCTGATTCGAGTCGCCTTGCTTAGAGCTTTGTTGTTGATCCTGATTTGAGTCGCCTTGCTTAGAGCTTTGTTGTTGATCCTGATTCGAGTCGCCTTGCTTAGAGCTGCGTTGTTGATCCTGATTCGAGTCATCTTGCTTAGAGCTTTGTTGTTGATCCTGATTCGAATCATCTTGTTTAGAGCTTTGTTGTTGATCCTGATTCGAGTCGTCTTGCTTAGAGCTTTGTTGTTGATCCTGATTCGAATCATCTTGTTTAGAGCTTTGTTGTTGATCCTGATTCGAGTCGTCTTGCTTAGAGCTTTGTTGTTGATCCTGGGCCGAGTCATCTTGTTTAGAACTTTGTTGTTGATCCTGGGCCGAGTCATCTTGTTTAGAACTTTGTTGTTGATCCTGATTCGAATCATCTTGTTTAGAGCTTTGTTGTTGATCCTGATTCGAGTCATCTTGCTTAGAGCTTTGTTGTTGATCCTGATTTGAGTCATCTTGTTTAGAGCGTTGCTGTTGATCTTGATTTGAGTCATCTTGTTTAGAGCGTTGCTGTTGATCTTGATTTGAGTCATCTTGTTTAGAGTTTTGTTGTTGATCCTGATTCGAGTCGTCTTGTTTAGAATGTTGCCGCTTATCTTGAGAAGATTCTTTATGTTCCTCTTTTTTTTGCTCGCTATCGCTACCTTTATTATGTTTCATACTTCTAGTCTGTTTTTGGTTATTATCCTCTTGATTGTTCGGTTGTTGCTCCGAGTTATCTGTTTCTCTTTTCTCTGTTGCATTTGATTTTTTTTTCTTACGTAGCCAATTCCAAATCATATGTATGCCCTCTTTAATTGTGTAATATAGTGCTATTTTGTGGCTAATTTTGTATATTATTCATTTATTTATGAAAAGGAGGAGGAGATTGGTTTGCATAGAAAAAATCCTTTAGTAAGCAGTTCATACTATGTCAGGAAGAGGGCGAGTCTGTGCAATTTGTGAAAAAAGAGAAGTTTATTTTAAAAGAGTTTACATTTCAAAATGGTAGGGAAATTCCTGTTCAAATGGGGTATGAGACGTATGGTACTTTAAATAGAGAGAGGTCAAATGCGATTTTGGTTTGTCATTACTTTAGTGCAACGAGTCATGCCGCAGGAAAATATACGGCGCATGATGAGGAGTCTGGCTGGTGGGATGGTTTAATTGGACCAGGAAAAGCAATTGATACAAATAAATACTTCGTTATATGCACTGATAATCTTTGTAATGTGCAGGTGAAGAACCCTTATGTAACTACAACGGGACCGAAATCGATTAACCCGAAAACTGGGGATGAATACGCGATGAATTTTCCTGTTTTTACATTTCTTGATGTAGCTCGTCTGCAATATGAGTTAATAAAAGATATGGGGATCCCGAGGCTACATGCTGTAATGGGACCGTCAGCTGGCGGGATGATTGCGCAGCAATGGGCTGTTCATTATCCTCATATGATAGAGCGGATGATTGGTGTTATTACGAATCCGCAAAATCCAATTATTACGTCGGTAAATGTAGCGCAAAATGCAATTGAGGCTATTCAATTAGATCCAAGTTGGAAGGGCGGAAAATACGGAGAAGAGCAGCCAATGAAGGGGCTTCATTTAGCGAATAGAATGATGTTTATGAACGCGTTTGATGAGCATTTTTATGAAACAACATTTCCTCGTAATAGTATAGAAGTAGACCCGTATGAAAAGATTTCTACATTAACATCATTTGAGAAAGAAATAAATAAAGTTACAAAAAGAAGTATAGCTTTAGTAGATGCAAATTCGTGGATATATACTGCGAAAGCAGTTTTATTACATGATATTGCGCATGGGTTTTCGTCTTTAGAAGAGGCACTGTCTAACATAGAAGCAAATGTACTTATGATTCCGTGCAAACAAGACCTGCTTCAGCCATCACGTTATAATTATAAAATGGTAGATATTTTGCAAAAACAAGGGAAATATGCGGAAGTGTATGAGATAGAAAGTATAAATGGGCATATGGCAGGAGCGTTTGATATTCATCTATTTGAAAAGAAAGTTTATGAATTTTTGAATCGGAAAGTGTCTAGCCTTGTGTAGAAAATAAATGGTGTGAAAAAGGTGCAATGTATGTAGTAGGCACCTTTTTTTACATGATTTGTAGACGGAAAATATATGTGGCAATTGCTATACCGAAGAATGCGATACTAAGCAATAGAAATAAGAATGACATTTCTTGTGGTGATTTTATCTTTTTATTATTTTTCATACTAAGTGCAATAATTGCGGCGATTAAGAAAATGATGCCCATAATGAAAAGAAAAAGTGTCATTTTCATTGACTCCTCTCATAAAACAAGTATATTGAGGATACAATGCACGAGTTATGTTTGTAAAGAATAAGTTTTGCGAGAAAATTGAGAAATAAATTTTCCGTTCTTTGCGTTCTTTCTTTCACATGCTAAAATTGATTAGAAATGATTATTTAAAGAAGAAACTAAAGGTTTTATTGTATATAAGGAGGAACGACATATGACAGAAGTTAAAACAATTACTACAGAAGAAGTGCAAGAGCGTTTAGAAAGCGGAGAAACGTTATTTTTAGTAGACGTAAGGGAAGATGAAGAAGTAGCGGCAGGGAAAATTCCAGAAGCTGTACATATTAAAATGGGCGATATCCCAAATAAAGTAGATTTCTTTGATAAAGAGAATGAATATATCTTTATTTGTCGTTCGGGAATGCGTAGTGAAAATGTATGCCATTATTTAAATGAGCAAGGATTTAAAACAGTGAACATGGTTGGCGGTATGCTTCAATATGAGGGAGAAACGAAATAAGTAGCGTGAACTACTCACCACTTAGCAAAGCTTGAAGTGGGAGCTTCTCAGTTCCACGACGAAAGCAACCTTTCGTCTCCCTGAGCGTTACTTCGGGGCGTTCCATCCCTAGATGACCAATGCTTGGATGTTCTCTTTATACGGTTGATATTTTACGCAGGAACCGAATGGCTTGGTTTTCGCACTCTATTTTCTTCCTGCAACCTTCTATATCAAGTTATCAAAGAACCTCATATAGCTAGTTTATAGAAATTTTTTGACTACTGTCAAAACGAAATTCATCTCCCACCTATCGTTAGGCTACGCCCTTCACACGCTTGAGGAAGGAGAATTCTTTCGGGAAATTCGTTAAAAAACTTGAAACATGTTTGTTTCAAGTTTTTTTCTTTTGCATACAGTGTACAAAAGGGGGATAGGTAAATGGGGATTAACTTGCGGAAAGTAAAAATTATTAATAATACAGGGGCTGTTAATGTCGGCGATTGTTATGATATCTCTCCTTTAGCTGTAGCAAAAATATATGCAGGTGCTGGAGGATCGAGTGCGGCTATTTTTTTAAATGGTAAAAGACAGCCAGAAGCGGTGATTAGGACATCAGTGTTCCTTCCGCCATTAGCAACGAGTACACGTACATTAGGTTCATAGAGGAAAGGTAGAGTGTAATTATGCCTGCTCATATAAAAGAGTTTGTTATTGTGAATAACACTGGGAATATATTTACTGGTGATAATTTGAGTGATACTTCATTTACTGCTACGAAATCGTATAGTGGTTCAATGGGGTGTACTTGGATTGACGTTGTTACGGTAATAGGAACGGAGACGAAGCTTTGTTTACAGCCGGGTGATTCGGTGACGACAACATATACAAGAGGTACTCCTGCCGGTACTGTAACAGGAACAAATATGGGGCAAAGTGCAAATGTTTCGAGTATAGCACAAGCTGTCCCTAATACAGATAATTTTGATTCGACTGCTGGACTCCCCTAAAATCATAGGGGGAGTTTTTATTTATAAGAAGAGTTTATATAGCATAAAAATAGGAGTAATTGTGTGAAAAGTAGTATTGGAGGACTTTTTGAAAAATACAATTCAAATAGAAGGTGAGTTTTTATCCCGCATTAACGGGCAGTAAGACCCCCTACAAAATATGTTTCACCTTATATGAAACATATTTTGTAGTTGTATTTTTGGGGAGGTGGTGGGAGTAGTGGAAGGAAATGATGAAAATCAAAAAATACAGAGGTTGATAAATTCTAATTTTAAGTTATCCCCAGATCTTGTCGGCCCTACTTTCCCTCCAGTACCGACTGGAATGACAGGGACAACGGGAAGTACGGGTCCAACGGGAAGTACGGGTCCAACGGGAAGTACGGGTCCAACGGGAAGTACCGGAGCAACCGGAGTCACGGGTCCAACTGGGGATACAGGGGTAACAGGAGCCACGGGTCCAATGGGAAGTACGGGAGTAACCGGAAATACTGGTCCAACGGGAAGCACGGGGGCTACAGGAAATACGGGTTCAACGGGAAGCACAGGAGTAACCGGAAATACAGGAGCCATGGGAAGTACGGGAGCAACCGGAGTCACGGGTCCAACGGGAAATACTGGGGCAACCGGAGAAACAGGTCCAACAGGAAATACAGGTTCAACCGGAAATACGGGATCGACAGGAAGCACAGGACCAACGGGAAGTACTGGGGCAACCGGAGAAACAGGTCCAACCGGAGAAACGGGTCCAACGGGGGTCACCGGCTCGACAGGAAGTACAGGACCAACAGGAAATACGGGAGCCACGGGAAGTACAGGAGCCACAGGAGAAACGGGTCCAACGGGAAGTACCGGGGCAACCGGAGAAACAGGACCAACGGGAGTAACGGGATCGACAGGAAGTACAGGACCCACAGGAAATACGGGAGCCACAGGAGAAACGGGTCCAACGGGAGTAACGGGATCGACAGGAAGCACAGGACCAACAGGAAGTACAGGACCCACAGGAAGTACGGGAGCAACTGGGAACACGGGAGTAACGGGAAGTACGGGAGCAACCGGGAGTACGGGAGCAACCGGGAATACAGGAACAACCGGAAGTACCGGAGTAACAGGAGATATCGGTCCAACAGGAAATACAGGTTCAACGGGAGAAACGGGTCCCACCGGAGAAACAGGTCCAACGGGAAGTACAGGAAGCACAGGAGAAACAGGTCCAACGGGAAGTACAGGAGCGACGGGAGAAACGGGTCCAACGGGAAATACTGGGGCAACCGGAGAAACAGGTCCAACGGGAAGCACGGGGGCCACAGGAAATACCGGTCCAACAGGAAGTACCGGAGCAATCGGGAATACAGGTTCAACGGGAAGTACTGGGGCCACAGGAAATATCGGTCCAACAGGAAGTACCGGAGCCACAGGAGATACGGGAGCAACCGGGAGTACGGGAGCAACTGGGAATACAGGAACAACGGGAAGTACCGGAGCCACGGGAGTCACCGGCTCGACAGGAAGTACAGGACCCACAGGAAGTACCGGAGCCACAGGAGAAACAGGTCCAACGGGAGTAACGGGTTCAACCGGAAGTACAGGACCAACAGGAAATACGGGGTCAACGGGAAGTACCGGAGCCACGGGAGTCACCGGCTTGACAGGAAGTACAGGAAGCACAGGACCAACCGGAAATACGGGAGCAACGGGAAGTACTGGAGCAACGGGTTCAACCGGAAGTACGGGTCCAACAGGAAATACGGGAGCCACAGGAGTAACAGGTCCCACCGGAAATACAGGAGCCACAGGAGAAACGGGAGCAACCGGAAGTACAGGTTCAACGGGAGTCACCGGCCCAATCGGAAGTACAGGTTCAACAGGAAATACAGGAGTAACCGGAAGTACGGGTCCAACGGGAAGTACTGGAGCCACAGGAGTAACAGGTCCCACAGGAAATACAGGAGCCACAGGAGAAACGGGAGCAACCGGAAGTACGGGTTCAACGGGAGTCACCGGTCCAATCGGAAGTACGGGTCCAACGGGAGATACCGGTCCAACAGGAAATACAGGAGTAACTGGAAGTACAGGAGCAACAGGAAATACAGGAGTAACCGGAAGTACGGGTTCAACGGGAGTCACCGGTCCAATCGGAAGTACGGGTCCAACGGGAGATACCGGTCCAACAG
>NZ_JBYTEA010000001.1:934295-967074 GCF_058791995.1 Bacillus sp. EB106-04-02-XG92 | reverse complement strand
AATCGGAAGTACGGGTCCAACGGGAGATACCGGTCCAACAGGAAATACAGGAGTAACTGGAAGTACAGGACCAACAGGAAATACAGGAGTAACCGGAAGTACGGGTCCAACGGGAAGTACTGGAGCCACGGGAGAAACGGGTCCAATCGGAAGTACGGGTCCAACGGGAGATACCGGTCCAACAGGAAATACAGGAGTAACTGGAAGTACAGGACCAACAGGGAATACGGGAGCCACAGGAGAAACGGGTCCAACGGGAGATACCGGTCCCACCGGAAATACGGGAGCCACAGGAGAAACGGGTCCAACGGGAAGTACGGGTTCAACCGGAAGTACGGGTTCAACCGGAAGTACGGGTTCAACCGGAAGTACAGGACCAACAGGAAATACGGGAGCCACAGGAGAAACGGGTCCAACGGGAAGTACTGGAGCCACGGGAGAAACGGGTTCAACCGGAAGTACGGGTCCAACAGGAAATACGGGAGCCACAGGAGTAACAGGTCCCACCGGAAATACCGGAGCCACAGGAGAAACGGGAGCCACGGGAAGTACGGGTCCAACGGGAAGTACTGGAACCACAGGAGAAACGGGTCCAACGGGAAGTACTGGAGCCACGGGAGCCACGGGAAGTACGGGTCCCACCGGAAATACAGGAGCCACGGGAGTCACGGGTCCAACAGGAAATACAGGAGCCACGGGAGAAACGGGTCCAACCGGAAGTACGGGAACAACAGGAGTTAGTACAACTGCAACGTACTCATTTGCGAATAATACATCAGGAAGTGCTATTTCTGTTTTGTTAGGTGGTACAAATGTACCGTTGCCGAACAATCAAAATATTGGTCCAGGAATTACCGTTAGCGGAGGAAATACCGTATTTACAGTTGCGAATGCGGGGAACTACTATATAGCTTATACAATAAATTTAACAGCCTCTTTACTTGTAAGTTCTCGTATAACTGTTAATGGCAGTCCGCTTGCAGGAACAATAAATTCACCAGCAGTAGCTACAGGTTCATTTAATGCGACAATCATTGCTAATTTGCCTGCTGGAGCTGCTGTTAGTCTACAGTTATTTGGAATAGTTGCAATAGCCACATTATCTACGACAACGCCAGGAGCTACTTTAACTATTATTAGATTAAGTTAATAGAAAGAAAACCTTGGGGCTTTTATGCTTCAAGGTTTTTTATCTCGTTATAAGTAGGGAGTCTAATTGGTTAGGAAAGTTTTACTTTATTCACTTGAGCAAAAACATCGCAGTTCGAAAATATATTATAATAGAATGAAAAGAGAGAAATTTGGCAGAAAGGGAGGGTGGCGATGCAGGAGATGGTTACAGATTTTTTTGGACGCCCGCTTCAAGATTTGCGCATATCTGTCATTGATCGTTGCAATTTTAGATGTACATATTGTATGCCAGCGGAAGTGTTTGGGCCAGATTATGCTTTTTTGAAAGATGAGTTTTTACTGACGTTTGATGAAATTGAGCGATTGGCAAAATTATTTGTTAGCATCGGTGTAAGAAAAATTAGAATTACTGGTGGCGAGCCACTACTTCGTAAAGATTTAACGAAGCTTATTGCACGTCTCGTGAAAATTGACGGGCTGTTAGATATAGGGTTAACGACTAATGCGGTTCATTTAACGAAGCAAGCAAAAGTATTAAAAGAAGCTGGATTACATAGAGTAAATGTTAGTTTAGATGCAATAGATGACGATGTATTTAAGGGCATTAATGGCCGGAATATTAGTACGAAACCTGTTATAAAAGGAATTATGGCCGCAAAAGAGGCCGGGCTTGATGTAAAGGTAAACATGGTTGTGAAAAAAGGGATGAACGATCATCAAGTACTTCCGATGGCTGCATATTTTAAAGAGCAAGGAATCACGCTTCGGTTTATTGAGTTTATGGATGTTGGTAGTACAAATGGATGGAACTTTGATCAAGTTATTACAAAGCGGGAGTTAATGGAGACGATTCATAGCGTGTATCCGCTTGAGCCAGCTGAAGCACATTATTTCGGTGAAGTTGCGAAGCGATATCGTTACGTTGGAACAAATACCGAAGTCGGTTTTATTACTTCTGTTTCTGAATCATTTTGTTCCTCTTGTACGAGAGCGAGAATTTCGGCAGATGGAAAGTTTTATACTTGCTTATTTGCGACAGAGGGACTCGATATAAGGGAACTTCTTAGGGGAAAGCTTTCGGATGAGGAGTTATTACGTGTTATACAAGATGTATGGATGAATAGAAAAGATAGGTATTCGGATGAACGGACAGAAGAAAGTGCAAAAAATCGTCCGAAAATTGAAATGTCTTATATAGGAGGATAAGAAAGGGGGCTATCGTATGCAGGAGCGATATTCAAGACAAATATTATTTGCTGGTGTTGGAGAAGAAGGACAGAGAAAAATTAGAGAGAAGCATGTACTTATTATTGGTGCTGGTGCTCTTGGTGCGGCAAATGCAGAAGCGATTGTTAGAGCAGGTGTTGGAAAAATAACAATTGCGGATCGTGATTATGTAGAATGGAGTAATTTACAAAGGCAACAGTTATATACAGAAGAAGACGCGAAGCAGTATAAACCGAAGGCGGTAGCAGCGGCGGAGCATTTAAAAGCGATTAATTCTGAGGTGGAAATAAATCCGGTTGTGACTGATGTAACAGTGCAAGAAATGGAAGAGCTAGTGAAGGATGTAGATTTAATATTAGATGCAACAGATAATTTTGAAACGCGTCTTCTTATTAATGATATTTCACAAAAGTATAATGTTCCGTGGATATATGGTGGTTGCGTTGGAAGCTACGGAGTAACGTATACAATTTTACCAGGAAAAACACCGTGTTTCCGCTGTTTAATGGAGCATCCAGCGAGCGGAGCAACATGTGATACGGCTGGTATTATACAGCCAGCAGTACAATTAGTAGTTGCGCATCAAATAACGGAAGCGCTGAAAATATTAGTAGAAGACTATGGGGCGCTTCGTGAAACGATGTTATCGTTTGATCTTTGGAATAATCAACAGATGGCATTTAAAGTGAATAGGCAGAAAAAAGACACATGTCTATCTTGCGGAAGATTACGTACATATCCGAGTTTAACATTTGAAGCACAAACGAAAACAGAAGTGTTATGTGGTCGAAATACAGTACAAATCCGTCCAGGTGTGCGGAATGAATTTCATTTAGAGGAAATTAAAAAGCGCTTACAAAGAAGTGTGGAAGTAAAAGCTACTCCGTATTTATTGTCATTTCCGGTAGAGGAATTTCGTTTTGTTTTATTTACAGATGGCAGGGCGTTTATTCATGGGACGAATGATATCAATGTAGCAAAACGTTTATATGCAAGATATATAGGTTGAACCTAAAGAAATCCTTTAGGTTCAACAGAGAGAAGATTAAGACTTTCTCGCATAATCTCCACTTTTTCCACCTGTTTTTTCAAGTAAGTACGTTTCGCCAATAATCATACCTTTATCAACAGCTTTACACATATCGTACACGGTAAGAGCGGTAGCTGAAGCAGCTGTTAAAGCTTCCATTTCAACACCGGTACTACCTTCTGTTTTTACTTTTACTTCAATAAGTAATCGATATTGTTCTTCGGATTGTTTCCAATCGAAAGAAACGTCAACACCTTTTAATAATAAAGGATGGCACATTGGGATAATATCAGAAGTGCGTTTCGCAGCCATAATACCAGCGATTTGTGCAACTGCTAATACGTCACCTTTCCCGATTTCGTTGTGAGAGATTTTATCGTAAATTTCTTTTGTAACGACAATGCTAGAGCACGCAATTGCTGTTCGAACGGTTGCTTTTTTGTCGCTTATATCAACCATCTTTGCGCGGCCTTGGTCATTAAAGTGTGTGAATGAAGACATGGAATTCCTCCTTGAAGTAATTTCTATTTAATATATAAAGTTTAATCGAGATACAAAAAATTGCAAATATGGGGTGAGAAACGATGGTAGAAAAACGAATTCCGATTCAAGTTGCTGAGGCAGTAGAGAGAGTAATGGAATATGCGAAGAATGGTGAAGTAGAAGAGGTTTCTATTACGGAAAGTTACGGGAGAATTCTTGGGGAGGATGTTGTCTCTGATCATGACGTTCCTCATTTTGATCGTTCACCTTACGATGGTTTCGCAATTCGAGCAGAAGATACGAAAGAAGCAAATCAAGAGAATGCGATTGAGTTTGAAGTAATAGGAGAAATTGGGGCGGGATCTGTTTTTACAGAAGAAGTAGGACCTTTTCAGGCGGTTCGTATTATGACAGGAGCAGCTATTCCAGAGGATTGTAATGCAGTCGTAATGCTAGAGTTGACGGAAGGTTTTGAGAAGAACGGAAAAACATATATGAAGTTAAAGCGTCCTTTCCATAGTGGTGACAATGTGTCATTTAAAGGGGAAGATATAAATCAAAATCAAGTTCTCGTTCAGAAAGGCGTTGCAATTAATCCAGGTGTTGCGGCCTTATTAGCGACGTTTGGATATAGTACTGTGAAAGTTGTAAAACAGCCTGTTGTTGGTATTGTGACGACAGGAAGTGAATTGCTAGAAGTACATGAGTCTTTACAGCCGGGGAAAATTAGAAATAGTAACTCTTATATGATTGCGGCTCAAATTATGAAAGCTGGAGGCAAAGTCCGTTATTATGGTCAACTTGCTGATGAGTTAGATGCATGTTTTGCAGCTGTTCAATCAGCGATGAATGAGGTTGATATTTTAATTACGACAGGCGGTGTGTCGGTAGGAGATTATGACTACTTGCCGGCTATTTATGAAAGATTACAGGCAAATGTACTCTTTAATAAAATAGCGATGAGACCAGGAAGTGTAACGACAGTAGCTGAAGTTGATGGGAAGTTACTTTTCGGTTTATCGGGGAATCCGTCAGCTTGTTACGTGGGATTTGAGTTATTTGTGCATCCGGTAATTCAAACATATTTATATGCAAAGGAGCCTCACATATATAGAGCAGATGCTATTTTACAAAAAGATTTTCCCAAGCCAAATCCGTTTACTCGTTTTGTAAGAGCGAAGGTGACAATCATGGACGGAGCATTACAAGCGATGCCGGTCGGTTTAGATAAATCGAGTGCGGTATCTTCACTCGCAGATGCGAATGCTTTTATTGTGTTGCCTGGGGGAACGAGAGGGTTTGAGGCAGGGATGAAAGTATCTGTATTATTGTTAGAGCATGCCGAGGGATGTGATTGGCCATGGGCAAAGCCCCTTCAATCTTACAAATAGTAGGATATCAAAATAGCGGGAAAACAACGCTTGTTGAGAAAATAGTGCATATGTTAGCGGAACGAAAAGTGAAAGTTGCTACCATTAAACACCACGGGCACGGAGGATTTCCAGAAGTAGCGCAAAAAGATAGTGAGAGGCATCGAAAGGCTGGTGCTGTCGTTAGTAGTGTAGAAGGCGCTGGATTACTTTCGCTTTCGTCATTAAGAGAGGATTGGTCTTTGCAAGAAATTGTTCGTTTATATGAGTTTTTTGAAGTAGATACAATTTTAATTGAAGGTTATAAAAAAGAGAGCTATCCGAAAATAGTGTTACTTCGTTCTGCGGAAGACGTTGAACTTTTACATAAAGTAGAAAATATAGTAGCGGTTATTACGTGGCATGATGCTCCCGCAAACTTACGAGAAGAATATAAAGTATTTCATATAACAGAAGAAGATTTGTATATAGACTGGTTTGTACAAACGGTAAGGAGTACGAAATGACAAATACATATTATGAAGTAATTGATACAGAAATCTTGGTTGAAGAGGTAGCGAAGAAGGTTATTCGCCGTGAATGTGGTGCTGTTACAACATTTATTGGAACGGTTAGGGAGTTTACGAAAGGGCGTCGTACATTATACTTAGAATACGTCGCTTACAAAACGATGGCAGAAAAGATGCTAGAGAAAATTGGCTCAGAAGTGAAAGAGAAGTGGCCAGGTACACACGTTGCGATTACACATCGCACCGGTACACTACAAATTTCTGATATCGCGGTTGTGGTTGCTGTTTCAACACCGCATCGTAAAGCGGCTTATGAAGCGAATGAATATATTATGGAACGCATAAAACAAATTGTTCCGATTTGGAAAAAGGAGTTTTGGGAAGATGGGGATTCATGGATTGGTGATCAATTAGAAAAAACGCCATATCCAGCGGGAGAGCCTGGGAAGGAGCTATAAGTATGATTCGAGTATTGTTATTTGCGTACTTGCAAGAGGAAGCAGGAACAAGTGAGTTACAAATAGAGAAAGAAAATATTACGGTTGCAGAGTTAAAAGATGTTGTTACTAAAGAATATAATGTACCAATGACAGCACCAATTATGGTTGCGATTAATGAAGAATACGCAAATGAAGATGACAGGGTCCAATCTGGTGATGTTGTTGCACTAATCCCACCGGTGAGCGGTGGTTAATATTGGATTTATGAAAACGACTTTCCTACATAAGGGAAGTCGTTTTTTTATGGAAGTTTTGCGAACACTAACGTATAGAACAAGGAGGGTGTTATGAAAAAAATATGTGTAGTTATTACAATGCTATGTGCGGTTTTTTTCTCTTCTCCAATTGATTCTTTCGCGAAAGAATCAAGGGAGCAGCTTTTAGAGAGTGCATTATCGAATAGGTATTATTCGGTTATTAGACAAGTGACAGAAGATCAATTTGAATGTGCTTCAGTTATAAATATAAAGCGTCTCGGTAAGAATAGTGAGTTCGTTCCTAGATTTGAAATTACGCTACAATTTCTTACGTTCCAAGGTGCACATAATCCGCCGAATGATAAAGTTACACTTACTTTAGAAGATCATTTAGATCACGTAAAGATAAAGAAAGTGGAGCGAGAAAGGAATGTTTCTAGTGCTATTGTAGAACAAGTTTGTGAAAGAGAAAGAGAAAAAATAAAAGCTCACTCTAATGATTCAGAGTGATAATCTACGACATTCAGTAAAGAAAGGTAATGAGCGATGGACATACTTTTAGCGATTTTACCGGCTCTATTTTGGGGAAGTATTGTGTTATTTAACGTGAAACTAGGCGGAGGACCGTATAGCCAAACACTCGGTACAACGTTTGGTGCACTTATTTTCTCAATTGTTGTTTATATTTTTATGAAGCCCGTATTAACTCCTACTGTTATCGGAGTTGGGATTGTGTCAGGTTTATTTTGGGCACTTGGTCAGGCGAATCAATTAAAAAGTATTGATTTAATGGGCGTTTCGAGGACGATGCCCATTTCAACAGGACTTCAATTAGTTGCGACGACTTTATTTGGAGTCATCGTATTTCATGAGTGGTCTACGACGGTATCAGTCGTCCTTGGTGTATTGGCTCTCATTTGTATTATTATCGGTGTTATTTTAACATCGCTTCAAAGTGAAGAAGAAAAGAGTGCAGAGCAGGCGGGTAATTTTAAAAGAGGCATTATTATTTTATTGATTTCAACAGTCGGTTATTTAGTTTATGTAGTAGTAATTAGACTATTTAACGTAGATGGTTGGTCAGCTTTATTGCCACAAGCAGTCGGTATGGTGTTAGGGGGCATTTTGCTTACTTTTAAACATCATCCATTTAATAAATATGCAATACGAAATATTATTCCAGGATTAATTTGGGCAGCTGGAAATATGTTTTTATTCATTTCGCAGCCGCGTGTTGGAGTGGCAACAAGCTTCTCGCTATCACAAATGGGAATTATTATTTCGACGCTTGGTGGGATCCTTATATTAGGTGAAAAGAAAACGAAACGTCAATTAACAGGCATTGTTATCGGTATCGTTTTTATTATTGCAGCCGGAATTATGTTAGGTATAGCAAAAAGTTAAAGGGGGTATGGAAATGTATAATGATTTAGCAGGAAAAGTAGTCGTTATTACAGGATCAGCAACTGGTCTTGGAAGAGCAATGGGAGTAAGGTTTGCTAAGGAGAAGGCGAAAGTAGTGATTAACTATCGTTCACGAGAGTCAGAAGCGCATGATGTATTAGAAGAAATTAAAAAAGTAGGCGGAGAAGCGATTGCTGTAAAAGGTGATGTGACGGTTGAATCTGATGTTGTGAACCTCATTCAATCTGCTGTGAAAGAATTTGGTACGCTTGACGTTATGATTAATAATGCAGGGATAGAAAACGCGGTACCGTCGCATGAAATGCCGCTTGAAGATTGGAATAGGGTAATTAATACAAATTTAACAGGTGCTTTTTTAGGAAGTCGTGAAGCAATTAAATATTTTGTAGAACATGATATTAAAGGTTCTGTTATTAATATGTCTAGTGTTCATGAGAAAATTCCGTGGCCACTATTTGTGCACTATGCGGCGAGTAAAGGCGGCATTAAACTGATGACAGAAACGTTAGCGCTAGAATACGCACCAAAAGGCATTCGAGTAAATAATATTGGGCCAGGTGCAATAAATACGCCAATTAATGCAGAGAAGTTTGCTGATCCTAAAAAACGTGCTGACGTAGAAAGTATGATACCGATGGGCTACATTGGAAAACCAGAAGAAATTGCAGCAGTCGCAACTTGGCTCGCTTCCTCAGAGGCGAGTTACGTAACTGGAATTACGTTATTTGCAGATGGCGGAATGACGTTGTATCCATCGTTCCAAGCAGGGCGCGGGTAATAGAAAAGGACAAAGAGTATTAGCTCTTTGTCCTTTTTTAAGCAAAAAAAAATAGCGGCCAGCTATTTTAAATTTAATGATTAATTGTATCTTGAAGATATTCTGTTGCTTGATGTTCAGAAACATTTTGTACGAGTGCAACTTCACTAATCATCATTTTTCGGGCGTTATCTAGCATTTGTTTTTCGCTCGCATTTAAAGCTCTCTCTTTATTGCGGCGAAGTAAATCCCGAACAACTTCTGCGCTATCTTGCAGATTGCCGTTTTTCATTTTTTCCATATTCATTGTATATCTTTGTTTCCAGGAAAGTGATGTATCTGATTCCCCGTTTTGAAATTCAAGAAGTATATCATCTAACGTACCTTTATCTACGATATAACGAATACCTGATTTTTGTAATTGATCCATAGGAAGCATTACTTGCATATCTTTACTAATGATGCGTATCACACAATATTGACGTATTGTTCCTAATATTTCTTTCTCTTCAATGGCTTCGATGACTCCTGCGCCGTTCATTGGATAAACGATTTTATCACCAATTTGAAACAAATCATCCACCTCCATATGTGGTAACCATCTTTAATGATATCATAAGTATATAAAAATGTCAAATTTTATATAATACCATAATGTTAATATTATAGTCAATAAGTAAAAGGTCTTTTTTATTTATATTTTTTTGCTCTTACTTATGTATGACTTTTTTAGAAAAATAGTACAGGTGAGGAAGGAAGGCATATCCACTTATTTTTAAGCATAAAATGTAAAATCGCTAATACAATATACCTAAATCCGTTCTTTGCAAAGGAGGGAGAGAAGGTGGGGCGCACAATAAAAATTGATATTACAAATAAAGTTGTAGCTAAATTTAGACCAGATTGTTTGGAATTATATACGAGTAAATTTATGATAGGTAAGTTTTATGTCTATACTGAAGGTAAACAATATGTGTTAGAAGACGGATATATATATGAAGACGGAAAATTTTATCGCATCATAGATACGCACCGTGGCAATAATCAAGCGGCGGATGGCTGCGATCTAGGATGGTGTTAACATGATTCGTGTGAAAGTATTTGATGAAAGTCACGAAAAAGACTTAGAAGACGCTGTAAATGTTTTTTTGAAAAAGATTGATGATAGTAATTTTGTAGATATTAAGTATCAAGTTGGTGTTTCCATTAACGATGATGAAAACCAAATTTATTGTTTTTCAGCAATGATCGTTTATAAAGCATAAAAAAGAGCTGGGGAGCCAGCTCTTTTTTATGTTTTATGTTGGGACAACATGTGTCGGTAATACATTCATAATAGATTGGGTTGTGCCTAAATTTTTTGTCTTTAAAAGAGGCTCCCCAGTCTCATGATTTTGGGCATCTTTACACATACCAAGGTGATAACGATCACCTAAAAATGGATCAATATAAAAACCGTTTTTGAATACTTTATCATTCGGATGTTTTTCGTGGTGAATGTCAGAGCAGTTAATGCAATAGAACATAGCGTTCAACCCCTTTTTATTTTTGTTTGAAAAAAGTGAGTCGGTAGTCATTTCGCTCCTAAGGAAATGTTGAGGAGAAGAGAAATAACTACCTACTCAAATGGTGGGCATATTCCTTCTGATTTTTCATATCTCGCGTAGTGTCTCTGAGGGAAGGAGGAGAGACGAAATACGCATGATATACGCAAGGCTCTTCTTTCAAGATAAATGATGGAGTTTCATGTTGAGAGAAGTTTTTATTTTTTGTTGCCTTTGTGAGTATATTATGAGGGAATGCTCAGAGGGTGTTTGTCCTGTTGAAAAAATGTTGAGAATTTCTCAACAGTAAAAAAGAATTAGTGTTGACATGAAACTAAAAGGTGTTATATTATCTAAATGAAACCAAAAGGTGTTACATTTAGGTTTGAATAAAGGAGAATGAAAATGGAACAACAAAATACATTAACTGATATTAAACAAACGATCGTTTTTAACGCGTCTATTCAAAAAGTATGGAATGTAGTATCGACTGCGGAAGGGATTGCCTCATGGTTTATGCCAAATGATTTTGTATTAGAGGTAGGACATGAATTTCATGTGCAATCACCATTTGGACCATCGCCATGTAAAGTGTTAGAAATCGATGAGCCAAACTATCTATCTTTCTCATGGGATACAGATGGCTGGGTCGTTTCATTTAATTTGAAAGATCTAGGAGATAATAAAACAGAATTTACATTAATTCATGGCGGCTGGAAACATCCTGATGAAATTCTTCCGAAAGCGAATGCGAAGAGCTCTATTATTCGCGATAGAATGAGCGGTGGCTGGGTAGCGATTGTAAATGAAAAACTGAAAAAGGTTGTCGAAGGCTAAGTGTCCTCATCAGCAGCAAAATATGATGTATTTCAAGCAATTGCTGATCCAACCCGCCGAGAAGTGATACGGTTATTAAGTGATAAAGAGTTACCGATTTCCAAAATAACGGATCATTTTCCGATGAGTCGTACTGCGGTTGTAAAGCACCTTCATATTCTTTCGGAAGCGAATTTAGTAAGTGGAAGAAAAAGCGGTAGAGAGAAAATATATCGCTTGCATCCAGAGCCATTAGAGGAATTACAACAGTGGCTCTCGTATTATGAACGTTTTTGGGATAATAAATTGTCCATGCTGAAACATATTGTGGAGAATGAAGAGTAAAAAGAGGATGACCGAAATGGTCATCCTCTTTATTATTGCTCATTTGTTTGTGTAGCTGGCTTTAATAAAAGCCAAGCGATAATTAATGTACATACTGCTAATACGAAAGTGCTCATATAAATGACGTGTACACTTGCTGCTAATGCGGATTGTGATTCAGTTGCTACACTTGCTGTAGCCCCGCCGTGTCCGCCAGATACAAGATCAAGGTTTTTAATGCCACGTGCGTGAATCATCGTATTGAAGATTGTTCCAAAGATTGCAGCACCTAACGTTTGACTGAATGTATTAATAAATGTGTTTAAACCAACGGCTGTTCCGCGTGTATGAGCTGGTACGGCTGCTTGAATTGTTACCATATAAATCGGTGTCACAAGCCCCATTCCTAAACCGAATAATCCGACTGCTACATAAATAAGGAACGATGGTGAATGTGTTGATAATGTAAATAATAAGAACGTAGCGACTGATAAAATGCTAGCTCCAAGTAAAATGATTTGTTTCGTTTTTAATTTGCCTACTAAGTTACCAGAGAAGATAGCACCAAATGTCCACATAACAGGAATTGGCATTAAAATAAGTCCAGCTTCCGTTGCATTTTTTCCTAATACACCTTGGCTCCAAATTGGAAGGTACATTGTAATACTAATGATCATTGCGCCAGCAATAAGCGTTAGTATGTTTATTGTAGATAATGTACGGTTAGAGAAAAGTGCTAGCGGAATTAATGGTTCCGGAGATTTTTTCTCGATGAATAAGAAAATAATGAATGAAACGACAGCGAAGATTAATAGGCCAATAATTGTTATGTCTCCCCAGTTTTGCTTACTGCTACCTGTTAATAGTGCGTATAGTAGAGCGATCGTACTTAATGAGAAGACTGTTGCACCAAGATAATCGATATGGTGTTTAGCTGGCTTAATAGATTCTTTATAGTAAATGGCAATCATTAAGCAAGCGATAATTCCGAATGGAACGTTTAAGAAGAAAATATAACGCCAAGATAGGGAATCAACTAAAAATCCACCTACTAACGGTCCGATAACACCGGATACACCCCAAACGGCACTCATCCAGCCTTGTGCTTTCGCTCGGTCTTTCGCTTCGCTATATAAGTCTCCAATAATTGTCATTGTGATTGGCATAACAGCACCAGCACCGATACCTTGAAGAGCGCGGAAGAAAATTAATTGTTCCATCGATGTAACGACTCCGCAAAGTGCAGAACCGACTAAAAAGATTGTAGCTCCGATAAGTAAAACTTTTTTACGACCAAATAAATCAGCGAGCTTCCCGTATATTGGAGTCGAAACAGCTGTTGCAAGCATATAAATTGCATATACCCAACTAACAAGTTCGACGCCTGACAAATCACTCGTTATACGAGGGATTGCTGTACTAACAATCGTTCCTTCTACTGCAGAAAGAAACGTCATTAGCATTAAAGACATCATGACTTTTTTTCTCATATGTTTTCCCCTTACCCTTTTTCAAATATTCAACAATATAAAATATAAAGGTACTAAGGTATATAAAGCAACAAAAAAGCAATAGGAAGTTAAGGGGAGGGGATATTTGTTGTGGAATCGCCGATATAATTTTATGTACCTATAAAAAAAGAAACAGGAATCCCTGTTTCTCAGTTTAATATTGCATTTTCGCGTTTTCTCCAGCTGTTGTTCCGGCAATTCTACCAGTAACAAGAGCGGATGTAATATTGTAGCCACCAGTATAACCGTGAATATCAAGAACTTCTCCGCAGAAATATAAGCCGTTCGTGAATTTAGAAGACATTTCTTTCGGATTAATTTCTTTAACGGATACACCGCCACCAGTAACGAATGCTTTTTCAATTGACTGCGTACCATTTACATTCACAGTAAATTCTTTAAAGTCTTTCACAAGTGCACGAATCTTCTCGTGAGAAACTTGTCCAGCTTGTTCACTACCGTCAATTTCATTTTTTTCTAATAAGAATAGGAAGTAACGCTCAGGTACATAACCTTTTAAAACGTTTTTAATTCCTTTTTTCGGATCTTCTTTCATTTGTTTCAGCATGCGTTGGAATAGTTGTTCACTATTTTCGTCTGGCAATGCATCGATACTCATTTGAATCGTATTCGTTTTAAACTTTTTCAGTGCTTTCACGACGAATTGACTACAGCGAAGTGCAGCAGGACCAGATAGGCCGAAATGAGTGAAGAGCATGTCCATTTTGTGAGAAATGATAGCTTTTCCTTTCGGGTTTAATACGCTTAAGTTTACATCGCGTAAAGCTAGACCTTGTAAGGAGCGATCACGAATAAATGGTTCGTTTGAAAGGATTGGTACTTCTGTTGGGAATAATTCTGTAATTGTATGCCCGGCTTTTTTAGCCCAAGCATATCCGTCTCCAGTAGATCCAGTTTGAGGAACAGATTTTCCGCCAACAGCGATAACGACGTGATTTGTTTCTAACACTTCGCCAGTTTGTAGTACAACTGCTTTCGTTTGACCGTTCTCATATTCAATCGTTTCAACGGGTGTATTCGTGCGGATTTTTACACCTAAGTCTTTTAATCGTGTTAAAAGTGCGTCTACTACTGATTGTGCTTTATTTGATACAGGGAACATGCGTCCATGATCTTCTTCTTTCAGTTTTACACCGAGATTTTCGAAGAATGTAATAATATCTTCATTATTGAAAATAGAAAAAGCGCTGTATAAGAAGCGGCCATTTCCTGGTATATGTTTAACGATCTCATCAAGTGGTAGACGGTTCGTTACGTTACAGCGACCGCCACCCGAAATCGCAAGTTTACGTCCTAGTTTATTTCCTTTATCAAGAAGTAAGACGTTTGCGCCTTCTTCTGCAGCACCGATTGCAGCCATTAGCCCAGAAGGCCCGCCGCCGATGACAATAACATCATAATGCATAATATATCGACCTCATTTTCTACATTTCCTGCCTAAAAGAATAGCATGTTTTCCCTTAAAAGAAAAATAGAGTGAAGTACTGCTTAAAGGGAGAATTGTGGTACAATACAAAAGTTAGAGTTCAGCACTATCCTTTTATCCCACTTTAATGGGCAGTAAGACTCCCACCTCAAAATTCAGCGAAAGCAAAGAATTTAGGTGGGGGATCAACTGCCCCTAAAAGTCCGATTGGTGAGGGCTAATAATCAGTGGGGGATGAAGAAAACCCCCACTGATTAAAGTTTCACTTTATTTGTGGGTCATAAGACTAAAACCTTAAGAGTTAGGGGAAGTCTAATAGTCCTCAAATGTTCGAATAGTTCAATTCATTATAGTTTCACTTTACCCCGCTATTTGCTGGGCAGTAAGACTCCCACCTTAAAGTTTGCTTAGGACAAAGAAGTAGGCGGGAGATTAACTGCCCGTAAAGGCCAGATTGGTGGGGGCTAATAATCAGTGGGGAAGAACACCACACTGATTAAAGTTTCACTTTATGTAGATGTAGGAGGATTTTTGTATGTCCGATTCGAAATTTCTGCGCGGAACGCTTATTGTTACGCTAGGGACATTTTTAGTAAAGTTCTTAGGCATGATTTACGTCTTTCCGTTTCATGCATTGGTAGGGACAGAAGGCGGAACGCTCTATACATATGGATATATTCCATATACGATCTTTTTAAGTATTGCAACGGCAGGGGTGCCGCTTGCTGTTTCCAAATTTGTTTCCAAATATAATGCGCTTGGCGATTATAAAACGAGCCGGAGAATGTTCCGCTCGGGAATGGTTATGATGATAGTAACGGGAGTTCTTTCGTTCCTAGTTCTATACATGTCGGCGCCACTGTTTGCAGAAGCAATGCTTGGTAAACAAAGTATACACAGTAATGTAGAAGAAGTTACGACGATCATTCGTCTTGTAAGTTTTGCACTTATTGTTGTACCAGCAGCGAGTTTAATTCGAGGTTATTTCCAAGGTCACCAATCAATGGGACCGACTACTGTTTCGCAAATTATTGAACAAATTATTCGCATCGTCTTTTTATTAGCGGGTAGTTTTATCGTTATTAAAGTACTTGGCGGTACAGTTGCAACAGCAGTTGGAGTAGCGACATTTGCAGCATTCGTTTCCGCAGTTGGAGCACTCGGTGTATTAATTTGGTACTGGTTAAAACGTAAAAAACATTTGGATCAATATTTAATTGAACAAACTGTACCAGAATCGACAGTGAGTACTGTTCAATTGTTTAAAGAATTATTTGCATATGCGATTCCTTACGTTGTAATTGGGTTAACAATTCCTTTATATCAACAAATTGATACATTGACATTTAACTCAATTATGCAGGCGATTGGCCAAGGTGATATCGCAGAGCGAGCACTTGGTATTTTCACAATGTGGACGCATAAATTAATTATGATTCCTGTATCACTTGCAACAGCGTTTAGTTTAACGCTTGTACCAGCGATTACAAAATCATTTACTGAAAAACAATACCGTTATTTAAAGTTACAAATTACACAAACATTCCAGGCAAATATGTTCTTAACATTGCCAGCAGTTATCGGTATTTCTACACTTGCATATCCAATCTATACTGCGTTTTACGACTCAGATCCACTAGGTGGACAAGTATTAATGTGGTATGCACCGGTTGCGTTGTTATTCGCTTTATTTACAGTAACAGCAGCAATTCTGCAAGGAATCAATCAACAAAAACATGCGATCGTCGCGCTTATTATGGGTGTTATTTTGAAATTCTTATGTAACGTAATCTTTATTCGTTATTTCGGTACAGTTGGAGCGATTTTAGCAACAGCAGTCGGTTTCTTAGCTTCCGTATGGTATACGAATAGACAAATCAAAAAACATGTACATTATTCATTTGGTGTTGTATATAAGAGAACATTCCAAATTGCAATATTAACATTTGTAATGGTCGTTACTGTGAAATTATCACAATGGATTCTATCCTTCATGATTTCGCCTGATAGCCGAATGGGCGCTCTTATTACAGTTGCGATTTGTGCAGGTATTGGTGGTCTTGTGTACGGATTGTTAGCGATTCGTACAGGAGTACTTGAAAGAGTATTTGGCGGAGAAGCGTTAGAGAAAATCCAGCGTAAACTTGGCAATAGATTCAAAATAAAGTTGAAATCAAAAGGGGCGTAATTACGTCCCCTTTTCTATGATAAACAAAGAAGGTGAAAAACGTGAGATTAGATAAATTATTAGCGAATATGGGATATGGAAGTAGAAAAGAAGTAAAGAAGTTATTGAAAGACGGCGTTGTGAAAATTGATGGAACGTCAGTGAAAGATGCAAAGGTTCATGTAAATGTCGAAGAACAAGAAGTCATGATTCACGGTGAAGTTGTGGAATATAAAGAGTTTGTTTACTTAATGATGCATAAACCACAAGGCGTTATTTCAGCGACAGAAGATGATAATCATGAAACGGTAATAGATTTATTAGAGTTAGAAGATGCAATCTTTGATCCGTTCCCAGTTGGACGACTTGATATCGATACAGAAGGTTTCTTATTGATAACAAATGACGGGAAGTTATCACACCAATTGTTATCTCCGAAAAAGCATGTGCCGAAAAAATATTATGCACACGTTGCAGGAGTAGTAACAGAAGAGGATGTAAAAGAGTTCGCTAAAGGTGTTATTTTAGATGATGGCTATGAAACAAAGCCAGGTGCACTTACAATATTAAAAAGCGATGAGATTTCTGAAATCGAGCTTGTCATTACAGAAGGAAAGTTCCATCAAGTGAAGCGTATGTTTGAAGCGGTAGGGAAAAAAGTAGTCTACCTAAAGAGAACAGAGATGGGACCGTTAGTATTAGATGAAGAGCTAGAACTTGGACAATACCGAGAGCTAACAGATGAAGAAGTAGAAATGTTAAAAACATATCAAGTAGATACTGAGAAATAGTGCTGTTTTTAGGCGCAGAAAAGACCCCTTTCTAATGAGTTAGAAAGGGGTATGTATTTATTTACATACAATTATTGTTCGTTATGAGGTCATTCTCACTTTCTTTCCTGTTGTTGTCCACTTACCGCGGCAAGGGCTATACACGAGTTCATTAAACTGCAACACATTTAGATCACGTTGTATCGTTCGCGGTGTGATCCCGAACTCATCTACAAGGTCTTTCGTCGTTACCGTTCCGTTTTCATTGATGTACATATAAATTGATTTAATGCGTGTTAGCATACGAGTAGTTGTAGGTTTCAAGAGAAAACCACTCCTCTACTAGTTTTTTTGACCCCATTCAGGAAAGAAGGTCGTTACTACCATTGTACTCTACATGATAAAATTCATGCTTTAATCTACTTAAATTTTACAGAAATTTAACAAATATTCATATAGAAAAATATTGGTAGTTGACATTGTATATATGGTCAGTCAACTAACACATAAAATTCTACGTAAAACGCCAAATTCCTGCAAATTTTTTTAGAAAAATAAAAGAAAAACTAATAAGAAATATCTGAAATATTACAATTGTTCGGTATTTAGTTTTCGTGTATGGCATAAGAGATTTCGGTTTGTTATGATGAAAGAAACAATATAGTGAAGGATGGATGCGTGATGTCAGCAATTAATTGGACAGAAGAGGTTGCAAAACGAAAAGATGATTTAATTCGTGATACACAACAATTTTTACAAATTAAAAGTGTATGGGAAGAAGAATCGGCGAAAGAGGGCGCACCATTCGGTGAAGGTGTAGAAAAAGCTTTATCTTTCATGTTACATAAAGGAGAAACTGAAGGTTTTACTTCTAAAAATTTAAAAGGATACGCAGGTCATCTTGAAATGGGACAAGGAGAAGAATTAGTAGGTATTCTTTGTCACGTTGACGTTGTACCAGAAGGCGATGGCTGGACGACTCCTGCATATAGTGCGGATATTCGCGATGGAAAGATTTTTGCACGCGGTGCAATTGACGATAAAGGCCCAACGATGGCAGCTTATTATGCGATGAAAATTGTGAAAGAATTAGGTTTACCTCTTTCAAAACGCGTTCGTATGATTTTAGGGACAGATGAGGAAAGCAATTGGAAATGTGTAGATTATTACTTTAAAAACGAAGAAATGCCAACAATCGGTTTTGCGCCAGACGCGGACTTTCCAATTATTAATGCGGAAAAAGGTATTTCTGATATACAAGTTGTGCAAAGTGGTAGTGAAGAGAAGAAAGGTACATATGAACTTGTTTCGTTTGAGTCAGGTCGCCGTTTAAATATGGTTCCTGATTTTGCAGAAGCAATTATTACAGGAGAAGGTGTAAATGCACTTACAGTAGCATATGAAGAGTATTTACAAACTGCTAAAAAAATAGGTGAAGCAATTGTAGAAGGTAATACGGTGACGTTGCAAATTAAAGGGGTTTCAGCTCACGGATCTACTCCGGAGAAGGGCGAGAATGCAGGTTTATTGCTGGCAAACTTCTTAACGAAAGTCGCTCTTGATGGAAAAGGGGCTTCGTTTGCAACATTTGCAACAGAAACATTTACAGGAGATATTTTAGGAGAGAAAGCTGGTATTTCTTATAAAGACGATATTAGCGGACCATTAACAGTGAATGTTGGTCGCCTTTCTTATACGAAAGAAAATGGTGGTAATTTAGGATTAAATGTACGTTATCCAGTTACGACTAACTTTGAAGAAATGATTACAAAGTTAAAAGAATACGTTAGTACACATGGATTTGAAGTAGCGGATTATTCAAACTCTCGTCCGCATCACGTTGATAAAGACCACGTATTAATTCGTACGTTGCAGCGCGTATACGAAGAACAAACAGGAGAAAAAGCAGAGCTATTAGCAATCGGCGGTGGTACTTACGCACGTTCATTGAAAGCTGGCGTTGCGTTTGGTCCATTGTTCCCTGGAAAAGAAGAGCTTGCGCATCAAAAAGACGAGTACATTGAAATTGAAGACTTATTAAAAGCGACAGCAATTTACGCGCAAGCAATTCATGAATTAGCGAAGTAATAGATATATAAATAATAGGAGGCCGTCCCGATACATATTTTGGGACGGTTTTCTGTTACGTGTCGTTTGTTGTTAAGCCAATATAAGTTCATTTATCCCGCTTTAATGGGCAGTAAGACCCCCACCTCAAAATGCAGCGAAAGCAAAGAATTTAGGTGGGGGTCGGGCTGCCCATAAAAGTCCGATTGGTGAGGGCTGATTAAAGTTTCACTTTATTAACGCGACCTGAACTTGGTTAGACTTGTAGGGAAGTTCGATTCTTTTTCATTGAATGAGATAAGAAAGAAAAGCAACAATAGAAAGAAGGAGAAGATGTACATGGAGCCGCATTATTTTGTCGCAATTGCGTTACCAAATCATATAAAAGAAGTGCTGTCTAACTATAAAGAAGAAATGCAGGAGGAATTACCATTTCGTTCGTGGGTACATAAAGAAGACTATCATATTACCCTTTCATTTTTAGGTAGTGCGACAGAGGAACAATTAGAAGGAATAAAGAATGGATTACAAACACTTATAGAAACAAAGGAACTATCGTTTACGTTACAAGGATTTTCAACGTTCGGTATGGAAGATAGGCCACGTATTTTTTGGGCGAAGGTAAGTGAGAATCAAGATTTGTTTCAAGTACAAAAGCAAATACATGCTATGTGTGAAGGGAATGGATTTTCTTTAGAAACGCGCCCGTATCATCCGCATATTACTGTTGCTCGTAAATGGGTAGGAGAAGGAAAGTTTGATTTAGAACATATAAAGGAAGTGCCTGAAATATCATTTCAAGCGGATACGATTACTTTATACGAATCTCACGTGAAGGAGACACCGAAGTATAAAGCGATTGCTGAAATAAAATTACAAAAATAGAATGTATGAAAACGTTTTTTATACAGGTGAATATACTATAAAGAATAATGTGTTACTGTATAGAGTCTTGCGGATAAGAATAGTCTTATCATTTGCAGCTCGTTTCATTTAACTTTAAGAATGATGGTGATTTTTTTATGTTGAAAGTAAAACGTCCATTTGATGCCTATTTAGATGAAATGAATAAAATTACAATTTTGCTCCCACATGCGTATGGAACAAGCCGGACATTTCGTTTGCAAGAAGGAAGTAACGTGAAAGAGTTACCGATTGCTCATACAATTGCGCTTCCGGATGCAACGAAGTATGAGTGCTTTATAGAAGAGCCGCTAGATGTGGGGAAGTATTATACAGTACGAGATGAACGGAATGAAGAAACAGATTTACAAATAGGTGCTGTCATAAGAACAGCGATTTTTGATGAAAAGTATTATTACGAAGGTACTGATTTAGGGGCAGTGTACCAAAAGGAAGCAACGACATTTAAAGTATGGGCTCCAACTGCGAGACTTGCAAAAGTAAGAATTTATAAAAGTGATAAGGAATATATCGATCATGAAATGTATAGAGGAGAAAATGGAGTTTGGACTCATACATTACAGGGAGATTTAGCCGGAGAAAAATATACATTTCTTGTTTGTATTAATTTAATATGGAATGAAGCGGTGGATCCTTACGCAAAGTCAGTCACTGTAAATGGGAAGTATGGCATTGTTATCGATTTAGAAAAGACAACTGTCACAAAGGGGGAGCAATTACCACCATTACAAGCAATGACAGATGCCATATTGTATGAACTGCATATTCGTGATGCCACTATTCATCCGAATAGTGGAGTAAGTAAAAAAGGAACGTATAAAGGGCTAATGGAAGAAGGAACAACAGGGCGAAATGGGACATTGACAGGTTTGTCTCATATAAAAGATTTAGGTGTTACACATGTTGAATTATTACCTTTATATTGTTTCGGCGGTGTAGATGAGGCGAATCCTTCCTCTGCCTATAATTGGGGTTACAATCCATTATATTACAATGCACCGACGGGATATTATGCTACAAATCCCTCTGACCCGTATAACAGGATAGTAGAGTGTAAACAGTTAATTGAAACATTTCATGAACACGGCATAAGGGTGATTATAGATGTTGTATATAATCATGTTTATGAAAGAGAGCTATCATCATTTGAAAAGCTTGTCCCAGGATACTATTTTCGTCATGGTGAAAATGGTATGCCTTCTAATGGGACGGGAGTCGGGAATGATATAGCATCTGAACGGAAAATGATGAGGAAATTCATTGTAGAGTCTATTTTATATTGGCTTACTGAATACAATGTTGATGGATTCCGATTCGACTTAATGGGAATTTTAGATGTTGATACAATGAATATAATAGAAAAAGAAGTGCGAAATATAAAACGAGATGCATTGCTATTAGGAGAAGGATGGGATCTACAAACCCCACTTCCTCTAGAGGAAAAAGCAACGCTAAATAATGCAAAGAAAATGCCGTATATTGCGCAATTTAATGATCAATTTCGTGATGGAATAAAAGGGAGTACCTTTCATATAAATAAGCGCGGTTTTGCATTCGGTGGGCATGTAGACTGTAATCATTTGCAGTATATAGCAGCAGGAAGCCTTTTGAGTATGAAAGAAACAGGGTTGTTTCTAGAGCCTGTACAAAGCATTAATTATGTAGAATGTCATGACAATATGACGATGTGGGATAAACTAATGCGCAGTAATGAAGAGTCAGAAGAGATTTTGAAAAGACGTCACCTACTAGCGAGTGCAATGGTAATTCTTTCACAAGGTATACCTTTCTTACATGCTGGGCAAGAGTTTTATCGTACGAAGCAAGGAAATGAAAATAGTTATAATGCAAATGATGAAATTAATCAATTAGATTGGGATCAAAAAGAGAAAGAGATAGAGACCGTTAACTATATAAAAGGTTTAATTGCGATTCGCAAAGAGCACGGGGCATTTCGATTACAAAATGCAGACCTCATAAAAAAGCACATGACTTTTTTGCAAACATCTCCAGAAGTACTTGCATACTATCTAGAGCATGCAGAATCGCTTGGACCGTGGAAAGAGATTGTCGTTTTATTTAATAGTGGTTTAGAAGCTAAAACGGTGCAACTTCCGAAAGAAGAAACGTGGCATGTGTTAGTAAACGAAAAGCAAGCGAAAATAGAGCCAATTTCTTCATTTAGAGGAAAGGAACTTAGGCTCCCTCCAATTAGCACGTATATATTGACGATAATGTGACAAATCGCTACTTGACGATGAGAATGTAATAAATGTAGAATTGACAAAGGTGACGATTTTGATAAGTTGTCATTCTATGACTGGTTTTGTAAAATAAAATAGAGAGTTTTTGGCTTATGCCAAAATTTCTTTTCATTTACAGTAAAATATATATGAATCCACAACATGTGTAGAAATGTTGCGGTTTTTCTTTTCATAACTATAAAAGATAAGGATTTGTTAACGGGTAATGAATATGGAATGGTTGGAACAATTATTAGGAAAAGAGTGGAGTCTTGTACCGGCTGGTGGAGTAACGGGCGATGCATATATTGCGCAAAACGGACAACAAAAGTTATTTTTAAAGCGGAATACATCGCCCTTTTTAGCGGTATTGTCAGCAGAAGGAATTGTTCCAAAATTACTTTGGACAAGAAGGGTAACGAACGGTGATGTAATTTCTGCTCAAAAATGGCTTCCGGGACAGAAGCTAGAGCCAGAGGATATGAAACTAGAACGTGTTGCGAAACTTTTGAAGAAAATACACTCCTCTAAAGCGCTTGTACAGATGATTCAAAGACTTGGGAAGCAGCCGCTTCACGCACAAGAGTTATTACAACAATTGCAACTCGTTTTAAGAGGAGATATAAGGGATGATGAAACGATTCAGCAAGGTCTTCAATATTTAATGGGTTCATTAAAAGATATTGAATACAATGAATTCGTTGTATGCCATTGTGATGTAAACCATAACAACTGGCTATTGTCGGATGAAGATGAGTTGTTTTTAATTGATTGGGATGGAGCTGTAATTGCTGACCCAGCTCTAGACCTTGGTATGTTATTATATTGGTATATTCCGCGCCACGAGTGGAGTGAGTGGCTCGGTTATTATGATATTGAAATGGATGAATCGCTGCTTAGGCGTATGAGATGGTATGTAATAGCACAAACGATTTTGTCTATTCAATGGCATACAACAAAAAAGCAGCAAGCAGAAGCTGAATATTGGCATCAATATTTACAGCAACTACTTGCTTCAGAGTAATACTTAAGAAAAATTGTCCATTCCAGCAATCCACTGAGTAAGCTGTTCTTGATTATTGGAAATATGGTTGTCCAAATTAGAGGAAGATTTACCCGATTGACTATAAGAATATACATCGTTTAGCATTGCTTTAGCGTCACTACTTACATTATCGTTTGCGAGTAACGATTGAATGAGACGCTCCAATTGCTCGCATTCAGAAACTGTCCCGCAACAATCACTTTGGTGATTGACTAAAATATCTTTCAGCACTTCTAATTGATGTTGTTGATTAATTGGCATGAACGGATCATCCTTTCGATTGTTTTTCTCTTTTTAGAAATGTAAGAGAAAAAGCTGTTTCGTCATGGAATGTTTAATGCTGTATGTAGTTTTTATCAAAATGGTACATCTTATACTTGAAAGAAACGGACCGAGTGCTCGTACGTACTTGGTTTTTTGTTTGGTAGATTGATTAAAAAACAGAAAGAAGGAATTATTCCTTTAAAATAGCTATGTAAAGAGAGGGAGACATCTATGCGTTTAAGACATAAACCATATGCAATGGATCGAATTAATGAGTATTCACATATCGTAATCGGAAACCCAGAGGAGCGCGCTGGTAACTGGAAAGAAGTATTTGGAAATGAACAACCAATTCATATTGAAGTAGGTACAGGTCGTGGCCGCTTTATGTATGATATGGCAAAAGCAAATCCTCATATTAATTATATTGGAATTGAAAAATTCACAAGTGTTGTTGTAGATGCACTTGATAAATTAATTGAAGAAGAATTACCGAACTTAAAGTTAATTAATAAAGATGCTGAAGATTTAACAGTTTTCTTCGCAAAAGGTGAGATTGATCGCGTTTATTTAAACTTCTCAGATCCATGGCCAAAGAAACGTCATACGAAGCGTCGTTTAACGTATAAAACGTTTTTACGCAATTATGAAGAAGTGTTAGTAGAGGGCGGAGAAATTCATTTCAAAACAGATAATCAAGGTTTATTTGAATACTCTCTTATGAGTATGGCTGAGTATGGTATGTTATTAACTTACCTTAGCTTAGATCTTCATAATAGTGATTATGAAGGAAACATTATGACTGAATACGAAGAGAAGTTCTCTAGTAAGGGTCATCGTATTTACCGAGTGGAAGCGAAATATCGTACAGAGCCTATGCAGTAATGCATAGGTTTTTTGTATCTAAAATAATCAGAATTTTATGTTAGTATTAAAAGGAAAGGGGGATGAAAAATGGAACAGTTACAAATTGGAGATATAAAAGTGACGTGGCTAAAAGGCGGGAATACACATTTAGACGGAGGAGCGATGTTTGGTGTCGTGCCGAAAGTACTTTGGTCACGTAAGTATAAACATAATGATACAAATCATATTTATTTACGAACAGATCCGTTACTTTTGCAAACGAAAGACGGAAATATGCTCATCGATTCTGGAATAGGAAACGGTAAATTGAATGAGAAGATGAAGCGGAATCAAGGTGTAACAGAAGAATCATCGGTTTATGAATCATTAGAAAAACTAGGATTAAAGCCAGAAGATATTCACTATGTTTTAATGACGCACCTTCATTTTGATCATGCATCTGGTTTAACAAAATGGGAAGGTGATCACCTTGTACCAGCGTTTCCGAACGCGAAAGTTTACGTAAGTGAAACAGAGTGGAATGAAATGAGGAACCCAAATATTAGATCACGTAATACATATTGGAAGGAAAATTGGGAGCCGATTGTAGATCAAGTTGTTACATTCCAGCAAGAAATAGAAATTACAGATGAAATAAAAATGGCGCATACAGGTGGTCATAGTGATGGACATGCAGTTATTGTTTTAGAAAGCCAAGGGGAAACGATGCTTCATTTAGCAGACCTATTGCCGACGCACGCACATCAAAATGTACTATGGGTAATGGCATACGATGATTATCCAATGACATCGATTGAAAATAAGCAAAAGTGGATGGAGTACGGCGCTAAAAAAGGAGCATGGTTTACTTTTTATCATGACGCATATTACCGTGCAGTAAAGTGGAATGAGGAAGGGCATATTGTAAAAAAAATAGAGCGGAAAACGAGTATAGAAGCATAAAAATGGGAGGGTGTTCCAGCAAACTGTTGGAGCAGTCTCCTTTTTGGTGTCATTTTTGTCGGTAAGTCGATATATTTGAAAAATCGCTGATATAAACTGAGTTGCGCCGATAAATTTAGAAAATCGCCGATATAATTTCAATTCCTATCCACAATAAAAAAATAAGAGGTTCACCTAATGGGAACCCTCCTTTTTATGCTGCTATAACCTCTAAAACAGTACCTGTTTTAGCATCAACTAAAAATTCAAATCGTTCTTGTATATCATTTAACATCGTTGTAAGACCGCCGCGATAAACTTCGTATGCGACATCATATTTTTCAAATGTCTCTGGAACCATATGTACCCAAGAGCCAGTAATTTCACCTTTATGACTTAATGCTTGTTTCACCATTTTCAATGCTTTTTCTGAAGAAATATGGGATTGTTCTTGTACTTTGTTTGCAACGAAATAACCAGCTGCGAAACCAACGCCAAGACCTGCTACTAAACCTTTCCAGCTCATATCTTCACCTCAATTCTATAAAATAAAAATAGTGTACCGATAATAATTATAAAGCAAATACAGCTAAAAAAGAAGAAACTAGAAACATTTCGAAAATTTCGTTACAATAAAAGAGGTATTCTACTAAGGTTTGAAAGAAGGGGACTTCGTGAATAAAGAGACATTACAATTATTTCGTACGTTAACAGAATTACAAGGTGCATCAGGTTTTGAGCATGATGTACGCCGTTTTATGAAGCAAGAATTAAGCAAATATGCGGATGAAATTGTACAAGACGGTTTAGGTAGCGTATTTGGTCTGAAAAAAGGGGACGAAACTGGCCCACGTGTTCTCGTAGCAGGTCATATGGATGAAGTAGGTTTCATGGTTACGCAAATTACGAAAAACGGGATGCTTCGTTTTCAAACGTTAGGCGGCTGGTGGAGCCAAGTACTGTTAGCACAACGTGTACAAGTTATGACGAAGAATGGTCCTGTTGTTGGGGTTGTTGGTTCTATTCCTCCTCACTTATTAAGTGACGCGCAACGTGCAAAACCGATGGATATAAAAAATATGTTAATTGATATAGGTGCAGATAGCTATGAAGATGCGATTGAAATTGGTGTAAAACCAGGACAACAAATCGTGCCAATCTGCCCGTTTACGCCGATGGCAAACGAAAAGAAAATTATGGCGAAAGCTTGGGACAACCGTTACGGATGTGGCCTTGCAATCGAATTACTAAAAGAATTAAAAGACGAAACATTACCAAACACATTATACTCTGGTGCGACTGTACAAGAAGAAGTAGGTCTGCGCGGTGCACAAACTGCTGCGAATATGATTCAACCAGACATTTTCTATGCGCTTGATGCAAGTCCAGCGAATGATGCATCTGGTGACAAAACGCAGTTCGGTCAATTAGGAAAAGGTGCTCTTCTTCGTATTTATGACCGCACGATGGTAACACATAGAGGAATGCGCGAATTCATTTTAGATACAGCAGAAACACACAACATTCCGTACCAATACTTTATTTCACAAGGTGGTACAGATGCGGGCCGTGTACATACAAGTAACTCAGGTATCCCATCAGCAGTAATTGGTGTTTGCGCACGCTACATTCATACACATGCTTCTATTTTACATGTTGATGACTATGCGGCAGCGAAAGAACTCATTACGAAGCTTGTAAGAGCAACGGATAAAACGACGTTAGAAACAATTAAGAATAACGCGTAAGGAGGAAGGGCGAAAAACCCTTCTTTTTTTAGGTTGAATAGATGACCCATCCATGTGTGGAAGCGGTTAGTGCCTAATTGATTCTCGCGTGAGGTATTAAAACCCGGGGTAGGAAGTGAGAGGAAGGCTGCATTTTAAGTTCGAATACAGCAATGGTGAGGGAATCCGTCTTCTCTTTTAGTTAGAAGAGATGACCTAGCGGTGTGTGGTGGCGGTGCTCCCATGTATAAAGAATAACTTGATTAAAGTAAGATGATGAATTTTTTTAGAGGTGAACGAAATGAAAGTAGTAGTTGGATCGAAGAATAAAACGAAGGTTGGAGCTGTGGAGAAGGTTTGGAAAGATGATGAAATTACCTCTCTTTCTGTTCCTTCAGGAGTAGCAAACCAGCCGTTTTCAGATGAAGAGACGATGCAAGGAGCGATTAATAGAGCGAAGCGAGCGTTGCAAGAAGGAAAAGCTCAAATCGGTATTGGGTTAGAAGGCGGCGTAATGAAAACAGAGCACGGTTTATTTATGTGTAACTGGGGCGCGTTAGCAACAAGTGACGGGAAAACATTCGTTGCAGGCGGGGCGCGTATTAAGTTACCAGATGACTTTTTAGCACCTCTTGAAGATGGCAAAGAGTTAAGTGAAGTGATGGAAGAGTTTGTACAGAGAAAAGATATTCGTAGTCACGAAGGTGCGATCGGTATTTTTACGGATGATTATGTCGACCGTACGGAATTATTTGTACACGTTGTTAAGTTACTTGTTGGGCAATATAAGTATGACGAAAAGCAAGCATAAACCTTGCACCATGCGCGATGTATGGTAGTATAAAAGAAAGATTATAACATGAAAAAATGCACTCGTTAGAGGAGGAAATATAGATGAAATCATTAGAAAGCATGGAGCAATTCCAACAATTAAAAAATGAAGAGAATGTAGTCTTTATGTTCTCAGCGGAATGGTGCCCAGACTGCCGTTTTGTAGACCCATTTATGCCAGAAGTAGAAGAGAAATATAGTGATTTCTCATTTTACTATGTAGATCGCGATGAGTTTATTGATCTATGCGTGAAATTAGACGTATTTGGCATTCCGAGCTTTGTAGCGTACAATAAAGGTGAAGAAACAGGTCGCTATGTAAACAAAGATCGTAAAACACAAGAACAAATCGAAGAGTTCATTGAAGGTTTAAAATAAGGCAATGTGCCAATTGAATTGTAAAACAACCTCTACCTTCGCGGGGGAGGTTATTTTTTTGGAAGGGAGGAAAAAGAGATGAAGATGACAAGTAAAAAGATGAAAGACGAGTTAATGAAGAAATTATCTCGCCCGGAATGGGACTTTCAGTATGATAGCGAGAAAGAAGTTCTACGTATAGAACAGAAAGACTCGAAAAAAGGTATTAACGTATCGCTTCCAGGAGTTGTAGCAAAATGGGAAGTGAATAAAGAAAAGGCGGTTGAAGAGGTTGCCTATTACGTACAAGAAGCGTTAATTGCGATGCATAAAGAAGAAAATAGCGCGGCGAAAATTTTACCTGTTATTCGCTCTACTTCTTTCCCGAAACAAGCAGAAGAAGGAAATCCGTTCATTGTGACGGATCATACGGCGGAAACACGTATTTATTATGCGCTAGATTCGAATAAAACATATCGTTTAATTGATGAGCGTTTATTACAAAAATTAGGACTTACAGAGCAACAAGTGCGTGAAATGGCATTATTCAACGCTCGCTCATTAGGTTATGAATTTAAACAAGACACTGTAGCAGGTAATACATTCTACTTTTTAAACACAAATGATGGGTATGATGCGACGCGTATTTTAAACGAATCATTACTACAATCGATGCGTGAAAAGATTTCTGGTGACATGGTTGTTGCTGTTCCTCACCAAGATGTATTAATTATTGCTGATATCGTCAACGAAATCGGTTATGATATTATTGCACAAATGACAATGAAATTTTTTGCCGAAGGGCATGTTCCGATTACATCACTTTCATTCGTATATGAAGATGGGGACTTTGAACCAATCTTTATTTTAGCGAAAAATCGGAAGAAGACAGATGGAAAAGAGAAAGGATGAACGAAGTGAACGTTTTTTACAACCTTGAAGGAATTGGTGACACTCTAATTGTTGCCTTACAAGATATTACTTTAGAGAACCGTACTTTTGATCGCAAAGGAGATGTTGCACGCGTATACGATCGTGAAAGCAACGAGACAGCAGGATTCAACATCTTTAATGCATCTTCTTACTTAGAGGTAAAAGAAACAGGTAACCTAACATTAACGAAAGAACTAGTAGAAAAAATTAACGAAATTTTAGCGAAGAACGGCTTTGAAGAGACAGTAGAAGCAGATCTTTCTCCGAAATTTGTTGTAGGCTATGTAGCTGAAAAAGAGAAGCATCCAAATGCTGATAAGTTAAACATCTGTAAAGTAGAAATCGGTACAGAAACATTACAAATCGTATGTGGCGCACCGAACGTTGATGCAGGACAAAAAGTTGTCGTTGCAAAAATCGGCGCTGTAATGCCAAGCGGTATGCTAATTAAACCAGCTGAACTTCGCGGAGTTCCTTCTTCTGGAATGATTTGCTCAGCGCGTGAATTAGAGCTTCCAGACGCTCCACAAGAAAAAGGCATTCTTGTATTAGAAGATAGCTTTGAAGTTGGACAAGAGTTTAAATTTTAATTGATGTAAGAAAAGAGAGGTTGTCCTTTTGGACAGCCTCTCTTTTCTATTGAATCGTTGATATATTGTGAGTTGTAATAGATATATGTAGAAAATCGTTCATATTCATAAGGATGTCACCTTTTTTCTTAAAATCTATATTGTGTTTTATAAACAAAATAGTTAAAATTTAGAAAAATAGAAGGGGATAGACGTATGAAACAACAACTAAAAATCGCAGAACTTCTGAAACGAATTGAAACTTCAAAACAACAAGATATCGAGTTAGGTTCCTATGAAATATATTTGTTTAGTGAAAATGAATTAGAAAAAGGACAAATCGGTTATCGATATGATAAACATAAAAATTCATTAATAAGTGAAGAACATGGAAAATGGAAAGAAGAATGGATTGTTATCGGATATGAAACAGATATGGGAGATCCAGTTTTCGTAAATGTGACTGATAATGCGTATGTAGTTTATACGGCAGAGCGTGGTACAGAAACGTGGCAACCCGTTCATATCGGAAATATGGATGAGATTATAAAACAATTATAAAAAACTTTGAGACCGGTGCAAAGTGATGGGAGAAAAGCATGAAGTATATAAAAATAATGAGCATGATTGCATTCATTGGAATATATATGGCCGGTTGTTCACAAGAGCAGCCGAAAAAAGAAACAACATCTTCTATAAAAGAAACAAGCGAAAATAAAAAGGAAGACGCACCGGTAGAAAAGCAGCAAGCAGAACAAGAAAAGAAAGAAGAACCACAAGCAGTTCAAACGAATGAGCAAGTGGAGCATAAGCAGGAGGAAGTGCCGGCCGAGGAAAAGAAAGAGGAAGCTACGCCAGTGCAGCCAACTGAGCAACCACTGCAAAATAATGTACCAAAAGTAGAGAGTAATGAAAAACAAGGAAAGTTTCTAGTTGTTATTGATCCGGGTCATCAACAAAAAGCGAATTTAAATTTAGAGCCGATTGGACCAGGAGCGACGACGCAAAAATATAAAGTGACAGATGGTACAACTGGTGTTGTGACGAAAAAAAGAGAGGCTGTTCTTGTGCTGGAAATGGCTTTCGTATTAAAAGAAAAGTTAGAAGCAAAGGGAATGCAAGTATTAATGACAAGAACGTCACAAGATGTTGATATAAGTAATAAAGAACGTGCGACATTGGCGAATGATCATAAGGCGAATTTATTTTTACGTCTTCATGCAGATGGTTCTGAAAATCCGAATCAAAGTGGATTTGCTGTATTGACACCGGCAGAAGGAAGTCCGTATACGAAAGAGATTTATGCGGAAAGCCTTCAAATCTCTCAAACGATCGTAAATAAAATGAGAGAGAATCAGCAAGTGAAGGTAAATGGAATTAAATTTAGGGATGACCTTTCTGGGTTTAATTGGTCCAAAGTACCTGGCGTACTATTAGAACTTGGATTTATGTCAAACCATGAAGAAGATAAAAAATTATCTAACCCGCAGTATGTAAATTCTTTATTGCAAAGTGTAACGGATAGTGTAGATGAATATCGGAAGAGTAAAGCTTAAGCGCAGTCTTACATGTAAGGGTGCGTTTTTCCATATGAAAACACTCGTAAATTAGAATATTATGGATAAATATGACATGCTTAATTTTACCTGCACTTTTTGCCGAATGCTGATACAATAAAGGATGTTACTATTTAGTAGAAAGAGTGGTAAGCATGTTAGATTGGATGAAAAAGCTGTTTAACAAAGAGGAAGAACAAACAGCGATGAATAAAGAAGCACAAAAGCAAGTTGAAAGTCAGCCGAAAATTCCTCGTGTAAACCACTACACTGAAGCAAGAGAAGCACAAATGGCAAGTAGGAATGCAGGGAAATGCCGTTTTCCATTAGTACCAGATAATGGGTTCGATGAAGAAGATGTTATAGAAGCAGGGCATTTTGAAGAACAACCTGTTCAAGCTGTAACATATGAAGAGCGGCCTATTCAAAGAGGAATCAAAGTGGAAAGAAGTAGACGACAGTATGTGGAGAAGGTAGTTTCTACATATGAAGAGCCGGAAATGCAATATGAACCGGAGCGAGAGCCTGTCGTAAAGAAAGCATCTGCACCTACGCAAGAAAGTAACCGTAGACCATTTCGTCCGACAGAAATGATTTCGCCAATTTACGGATATAATCGTCCTTCAGTAGAGAAAAAGGAAGAAAAGCAGGAGGAAGAAAAGGAAAGAGAAGACCTTGAAATATCTGTAGAGGGCAAACCAGTCGTTGATGCATGGTTAGAGAAAAAAGGGTATACATTATCTGATTTCTCACAAGGACAAGCAACGAATTCTTCCAGTCATGCAGGAGTTGATCAGCGAGATCAACAAAGTAAAAAGGAAGAAAAGTCAGTTGTCGATCAATGGCTAGAGAAAAACGGTTATGAAATTGAACGCCAAGAGCCTATAGTAGAAGAAAAAGAAGTGGTTCAAGAAATTAGTGCACCGCAGGAAGTTCCAGCGGCTGAATTACTTCATGAAACAGTTGCTGAGCGTATGGAAGATGCTAAGCAAGAAAAAGATGTAGTGGCCCGAAACATTCTACAAGAGGAATTAGTAGATTCTAAAGTAGAGCACGAGGATACAATATTATCAGAAGAAACTAAACGTAATACAGAAATAGAACAACCTACTATTGAAGTAGAAGAGCAATCTCCAGAAGAATCAGTGATTGTCAAAGCAGAAGAAAAACTGGAAGAAACAATCATTGTGGAAATACCAGAAGAAGCAGAAGAGCGAGAAGAAGCGGAAGTAATTACAGAAGCAGAAGAGCGAGAAGAAGTGGAAGT
>NZ_JBYTEA010000001.1:791381-934196 GCF_058791995.1 Bacillus sp. EB106-04-02-XG92 | reverse complement strand
TAATTACAGAAGCAGAAGAGCGAGAAGAAGTGGAAGTAATTGCAGAAACAGAAGAGCGAGAAGAAGTGGAAGTAATTGCAGAAACAGAAGAGCGAGAAGAAGTGGAAGTAATTACAGAAGCAGAAGAGTCAGAAGAAGTGGAAGTAATTGCAGAAACAGAAGCGCCAGAAGAAGCGGAACCTGTAGCACTTGAGGAAACGCAGCAAGAAATGGTGTTAAATGAAGCAATAGAACAAAAGAATGAATTCATACATGTTGCTGAGGCTGATGAACAAACGAAGAAAGATGTTCAAAGCTTTGCGGATGTTTTAATTGCAGAAGAACAACAAGTTGTAGAGGAAGCGCCGATTGCGGAAGCGCGACAAGTTGAAGAAGAAGCAGTGATTGCAGAAGAACAACAAGTTGTAGAGGAAGCAGCGATTGCAGAAGAACAGCAAGTTGAAGAAGAAGCAGTGATTGCAGAAGAACAACAAGTTGTAGAGGAAGCAGCGATTATAGAAGAACAACAAGTTGAAGAAGAAGCAGTGATTGCAGAAGAACAACGAGTTGTAGAGGAAGCAGCGATTGTAGAAGAACAACAAGTTGAAGAAGAAGCACCGGTCGCAGAAGAACAACAAGTTGTAGAGGAAGCAGCGATTGCAGAAGAACAGCAAGTTGAAGAAGAAGCAGTGGTTGCAGAAGAACAACGAGTTGTAGAGGAAGCAGCGATTGTAGAAGAACAACAAGTTGAAGAAGAAGCAGTGATTGCAGAAGAACAACAAGTTAAAGAAGAAGCGCCGATTGCAGAAGAACAACAAGTTGTAGAAGAAACACCGGTCGCAGAAGAGCAACCAGTTGTAAAAAAAGAAGAACCAAAACGTGAGAAAAAGCGTCACGTACCATTTAATGTTGTTATGTTGAAACAAGACAGAACGCGATTAATGGAAAGACATGCGGCTAGAGCGAATGCAATGCAATCTTCTAAGAGTGAACGAGTAGAGAATAAGCCTGTGCAACAAGTAGAAGAAACATCAGTGCAACAAGAAGTAGTGAAACCGCAAATGGAAGAAACATCAGTGCAACAAGAAGTAGTGAAACCGCAAATGGAAGAAAAACCAGTGCAACAAGCGGCAGTGGAACCACAAGTGGAAGAAAAGCCAATGCAACAAATGGTAGTAGAACCACAAGTGGAAGAAAAACCAGTGCAACAAGTGGTGGTAGAATCACGAGTGGAAGAAAAACCAGTGCAACAAGTGGTGGTAGAATCACGAGTGGAAGAAAAACCAGTGCAACAAGCGGCAGTGGAACCACAAGTGGAAGAAAAACCAGTGCAACAAGTGGCAGTAGAACCACAAGTGGAAGAACGCCCAGTGCAGCAAGTAGTGGTAGAGCAAGTACAAAAGCCAATTTCAAGTACGGAAGTACAAGAGAAAGCATATGTTGTAAATCAAAGAGAGAACGATATGCGAAATGTATTGCAAACACCACCGACATATGCAATTCCGCCATTAACATTGCTATCGATTCCGCAGCAAGCAGCGTTAGATAATACAGAATGGTTGGATGAACAGAAAGAATTATTAGATACAACGTTTAATAATTTCCATGTTGGCGCACATGTTATTAATGTATCGCAAGGTCCAGCAGTAACTCGTTTTGAAGTACAGCCAGACCCAGGTGTGAAAGTAAATAAAATTACAAATTTAAGTGATGATATTAAGTTAAGCTTAGCAGCGAAAGATATTCGTATTGAAGCACCGATTCCAGGGAAGAGTGCGATTGGAATCGAAGTTCCAAATAAAGAAAGTAAGCCAGTATTTCTTCGTGAAATTTTAAGAAGTCCTGTGTTTACAAAGAGCGAATCACCGCTTACGGTTGCGCTAGGGCTTGATATTTCAGGAGATCCAATTGTAACGGATATTCGAAAAATGCCACACGGACTTATTGCGGGTGCAACAGGTTCTGGTAAAAGTGTGTGTATTAACGCAATTTTAACGAGCATTTTATATAAAGCGAAACCACATGAAGTGAAGTTAATGTTAATTGATCCGAAGATGGTTGAGCTTGCACCATACAATTCTGTTCCTCATCTTGTCGCACCTGTTATTACGGATGTAAAAGCTGCGACAGCTGCATTAAAGTGGGCAGTTGAAGAAATGGAGCGCCGTTATGAATTGTTTGCGCATGCAGGTGCTCGTGATTTAACTCGCTACAACACGATTGTAAGTGAACGAGAAATTCCGGGAGAAACATTACCTTATATCGTTATTGTCATTGACGAGTTAGCCGACTTAATGATGGTAGCACCTGGTGATGTTGAGGAAGCGATTTGTCGTATTGCGCAAAAAGCACGTGCTTGTGGTATTCATTTATTAGTAGCGACGCAGCGACCATCTGTAGATGTTATTACAGGTTTAATTAAATCAAACATTCCAACGCGTATTGCGTTTACTGTATCATCTCAAGTTGATTCGCGTACGATTATCGATATTGGTGGCGCGGAGAAATTACTTGGCCGTGGTGATATGTTATTCTTAGGGAACGGTACATCTAAGCCTGTTCGTGTACAAGGTGTATATGTATCGGATGATGAGATTGAAAAGACAGTTGATCATGTGAAAAAGCAAATGAAGCCGAATTACTTATTTAAGCAAGAGGATTTATTAGCGAAAACAGAACAGGCTGAGTCGGAAGACGAATTGTTCTTCGAAGCATGTCAATTTGTTGTAGAACAAGGGGGAGCGTCCACATCTTCTGTACAGCGAAAATTCCGCATCGGTTATAATCGTGCGGCACGTCTCATTGAAGAGATGCAGTCGCAAGGAATTATTTCTGAAGCAAGAGGAACGAAGCCAAGAGATGTCCTTATTTCTGAGGATGAATTCGCTGCTATGCAGGAAACAAATGTATAGTAAACGGTTTTGCTGTATACTAAGAGAAAATGTTGGATAGTAAAGTAGGGAGTAAAGCGACATGAAAGAAATTGAATTAAAATTAAAAGGTGAAATAAATAGACTAACAAATAGAACATTTAAATTTGACGAACGCGTTGGAGAAGGTTGGTTCTCTGCCGTTTACTTTTTAAAGACTAGAGAAATCATTGAAGAATTTCGCCCGAAAAGTGTTGTAACGATGCAATTTTTCCAAAAGGAAAATGCAGTTCTTTGCGGAACAGATGAAGTAATTGCGTTGCTACAAACATTCGCTAAAAATCCTGAGGAACTTGAAATTAACTCTTTAAAAGATGGCGATAAAATTAGTCCGTTTGAAACAGTGTTAACAATTCATGGTCCTTATGAAAATTTCGGATTTTTAGAAGGTGTCATTGATGGGATTCTAGCTCGTCGTACATCAGTTGCGACAAACGTATATAACGTTGTCCAAGCTGCGCGTAGCGTAGATAAAGAAAAACCAGTTATTTTCATGGGAGACCGTGACGATCATTATACACAACAAGCTGGCGACGGTTATGCAGCATACATCGGCGGTATGAGCGCACAAGCGACGCATGCGATGAATGAATGGTGGGGCAGAAGTGGTATGGGGACAATGCCTCACGCATTAATTCAAATGTTTAATGGTGATGTTGTAGAAGCGGCAAAAGCATATCATAAGAAATTCCCAGAAGATGAATTAGTTGTATTAATTGATTACAACAATGATGTCATTACAGATGCACTTCGCGTAGCGCGTGAATTTGGATCAACATTAAAAGGTGTACGTGTAGATACGTCGCGCACGATGATTGATCAATACTTCATTCGCCACCCAGAAGTACTTGGAACATTCGATCCACGTGGTGTAAACCCATCGCTTGTATTCGCACTTCGTAAAGCACTTGATGAAGAAGGATTCCAGCATGTAGACATCGTTGTAACTGGTGGATTTGATGAGAAGCGTATTCGTGAATTTGAAGCTCAAAACGTACCTGTTGATATATACGGAGTAGGAAGTAGCTTATTAAAAATGAATATTGGCTTTACTGGTGATAACGTAGAATTAAATGGAAAACCAGAAGCGAAAGCTGGGCGTAAATATCGTCCAAACCCACGTCTAGAGCGTGTTCAATTAGAAAAAAGAGAAGATATGTAAAAGAGAGAAAAACTGATAGGTGATTGACCCTATCAGTTTTTCTGTTATCATAGTATAGCGGCTTCTTTTTTGCTATAATGGATTTGTTATGGACATAAAAAAGAAGTACGTACGAGTTTATCCTGATAAGTGAAGGGAAGAATAACTTCACTACATCAAAAATGTATGATGATTACCAAAATAAGAAAAGATTCATATACTGTCTTATAGATAGGCCGTTGTATTAGTTCGAAATGTTGGAGGTTCTTTAAGATGACAGTTTACCATTTTGTAGGAATTAAAGGAACAGGAATGAGTTCATTAGCGCAAATTCTTCATGACATGAAGCATACTGTTCAAGGGTCTGATTATGAAAAGCGTTTCTTTACACAAACAGCGTTGGAAAAGCGCAATATCTCGATCCTTCCTTTTGATAAAAATAATGTAAAAGAAGGACAAGTGATTATTGCAGGAAATGCATTTCCTGATACGCATGAAGAAATTGTAGCAGCAAAAGAATTAAACATCCCAGTACATCGTTACCATCATTTCTTAGGTGACCTTATGAACCAATACACAAGTGTTGCTGTAACTGGTGCGCATGGAAAAACATCAACAACTGGTTTGTTAGCCCATGTAATGCAAGGTGCACACCCTACATCTTACCTTATTGGAGATGGAACAGGGCATGGGGTAGAAAATAGTAAGTATTTTGTATTTGAAGCTTGTGAGTATCGTCGTCATTTCTTGTCTTACAATCCAGACTATGCGATTATGACAAATATTGATTTTGATCATCCAGATTATTTCACAGATATCAATGATGTATTCAGTGCATTCCAAGAGATGGCATTGCAAGTGAAAAAAGGCATTATTGCATGTGGAGATGATGAAGAACTTCAAAAAATTCAAGCGAAAGTACCTGTTATTTTCTATGGATTTGGAGAAGATAATGATTTCCAAGCACGTAACATTCAAAAGAGAACAGATGGTACTATTTTCGATGTATTCGTTCGTAATACGTACTATGACACGTTCAAAATTACAGGATACGGCAACCACAGCGTATTAAATGCATTAGCAGTAATCGCGCTTTGCCATTATGAAAACGTTGATGTAGAAGCAGTTAAGCATCAGCTAACAACTTTTGAAGGCGTAAAACGTCGCTTTAATGAAAAGCCGATGGGAGAGCAAGTTATTATCGATGACTACGCACACCATCCGACAGAAATTAATGCAACGATTGAAGCAGCTCGTCAAAAACATCCAGAGCGTGAAGTTGTCGCTGTATTCCAGCCACACACATTCTCACGTACAGAAAAGTTCTTAGATGAGTTCGCTGAAAGCTTAAGCAAAGCTGACCAAGTATACTTATGTGATATTTTCGGATCAGCACGTGAAAACAAAGGTGAATTAACAATCGAAGATCTGCAAAAGCGTATTGATGGTGCAGAACTAATTACAGATACAACAACGGATGTATTAAAGAAACATAAAAACGGCGTTCTAATCTTCATGGGCGCAGGAGACATCCAAAAATTCGAAGCAGCTTACGTAAAAGAAGTTCAAGTTGCAGAGAAGTAATAGAAAAGACGCATAGCTGTGGCTGTGCGTCTTTTTTGTTGTGTTCGATATATTTTAAAAAGCGTTGATATGTTGGTATTGTTCTTTCTTTTTGTATAGTTGTTTTAATAAAAAGATATATAGTGAACTAAAAAGTACATATCCAATTAAATAATAGAATGAAAACATATCGAATTGTTTTGTTATTATAATTCGAATCGCGAAAAATGCAAATGGAAGTGCGATTAAAACGCTAGTACTAAAGGAAATCATTGTTTTTAAAAATTTTAATTGCTTTGTATTCCAATGGTTTTCTCTACAGATGAACCAAATGTTGCTTGCGATAAAGGCTAATAGAAATGGTAAATTAGCTGAAATATTGATAAAACCTAGTGCGATAGGCATTGATAGAGCACCGAGTGGAGCGATTGAGAACCCAGTAAAGTATTTGATAAATGTATTTGTAGATTGCTGAGCAGTCTGAATAACGTCTGTATATTCTACTGCAATTTCCTTTGCTAATTCTTTTGGAGGAAGAAATTCTTCAATCACTTGTGAAGGGATGCTTGCTAATGGTCCCCCTTCACTTTCTTTACTTAATGCATTTTCATATAAATCTGATTTGATCTCTAGCACATGTTGTTCTCTTGCTGAGATAGGTAAGTTCATTAAACCTTTGTCGAAATCCTGTAAGAAAGAAGTAATGAGTTCATTTGCAAAGAATTGTTCCTTGTTCATTTTTTATCCTCTCCTTTAGCTAGTAACATTAGAGCATGGTACACTGCATCATAATCATGTAAGCGACTATTTAAAATTTCTCTCCCTTCGTCTGTAATTCGATAGTATTTTCTTTTTGGACCATCACCGGACTCTTCCCAATAGGAAACAGCCCAATTGTTTTTCGTGATTCGATTTAATATAGGATAAATCGAACCGTTTGGGATATGAAATACAGGGATATTTTGTAATGCACTTGTAATTTCGTATCCGTACATAGGTTGTTTACTTATTAAAGACAAAATAGCGAGATCAAAAACACCTTTACGTAATTGAATTATAAAATTATCATTTTTTTCCATACTTTAACTATATATGATTGATATCTAGATATCAATCATATATAGCTGTTTTTTTATTTACGTATTGACATAGAGTTAACTCTAGATTGTAAGATGGAAATGTAAAAATAAGGGGGAGAGAACATGTATAAAATTGGTGAAGTAGCAGAGTTAACTGGGATGGGCATTCATACTTTGCGTTACTATGAGAAATTAGGATTATTACCACCACCAACGCGAAATAGTGGGATCCGCCAATATACAGAAGGTGATGTACGCCTTTTAAAATTTTTATATTCGTTAAAACAAACTGGAATGTCATTAGAAGAGATGGCTGAGTTTGCAAGTGATGGATGTATTATAGAGGAAATTAGGCAGAGAAAAGAGGAAGTACCAGCGAAAGTAAAAAAGAGAATTTTAATTTTAACAACTCACTTAGAGAGATTAAAAGAACAGCAGGAACAATTGCAAAAAGTTGTTCAGCTAACGGAGGAGAAGCTAGAAATTTATTACGGTTTTCTAGAAGGGGAAAATTCGGAGGCTAACAATGAAAAATAAAGTATACGCTCAGTTACTTGGATTTGCGATTTTCACTGGTGGGACATTTAATGCTTCGAAATATGCTGTGCAGTATTTCGAAGCAATTCATATAGCAGCATGGCGCTTTGGAATTGCTGCATTTGTGATGTTATGTTTGTTAAAAATACGAAAAGATTTTGAGGTAGAGGTATGGAGGGAGAATAAGGCTTATTACTTTTTGCTAGGTATTGTTGGGGTATTCGGTTTTAACTTCTTTTTCTTTTTAGGTATGAAACATACAGAAGCTATGAATGGTGCACTGATTATGGCGACGAATCCGCTCGTTACGACGCTGTTAGCAAGTTTTATTTTAAGAGAAAAAATTATAAAACGCCAAGGTATTGGGATGTTACTTGCATTACTTGGTGTTGTTTTTGTACTGACACAAGGTTCGTTTACGATACTACAAAACTTATCATTTTCAAAAGGAGATTTCTATATTTTATTAGGGAATATTTGCTGGGCGTTATACGGTATACTAGGCAGAAAGTTTATTAAAACTAGTAGTCCAATACAAACGACAACATACACAATGACTATTGGCGCTATTGCCTTTATGATCATATCTTTCACTCAAAAAAATATAGTACCAGTTTTGGAAATTCCTTTGTTAGCTTGGGGAGCGATTCTTTTTATGGCAATTGGAATGAGCGTGCTCGGTTACTTATGGTGGAATAATGGAATCGCTCAAATTGGAGCAGCAAAAACGTCTTTATTTTTTAATCTAGTGCCTGTTGTTACAATGATTATTTCTTTTATTGAAGGAGTAAATATAACGCCAGCACAATCTGTAGGAATGATATTAGTTGTTACAGGTGTAGTGTATTCTTCTAGTTTTATACAAATAAAATCGGGGGAAAGTGTGAATATTTAACAATTTACACTTATAAGTGTTAGAATAATAAGAAAACTAAAAGGGAGCTAAAAAACATGTTCACACTTCGAGTAGACGATGAAATCGAATTACAGTTATTAGAGAAGCATCATAAAGAGGAACTATATCAATTAATAGACCAAAACCGTAATCATTTACGAAGATGGCTTCCTTGGGTAGATGGGGTAAAATCTGCTGATGCGTATGATGAGATTTGTCCGATGTGGTTAAAGAAGTTTGCAGAGGGCGACGGTTTTGAAAGTGGTATACGTTATAAAGGAAGGCTCGTTGGGATGGTAGGCATTCACCCGGTAAGTTGGGGGAAGAAAGCGGCAAGTCTTGGATATTATCTTGCAGAAGATGCTGGCGGTAAAGGCATTATGACGCGTAGCGTAAAGGCTGTACTTCACTATGCATTTGAGAATTTAAAATTAAATAAAATGGAAATTAGATGCGGTGTTGAAAATGTGAAAAGCCGTGCTATTCCAGAGCGTTTAAGTTTTACGTTAGATGGTATTTTAAGAGATGATGAATGGCTATACGATCATTTTCACGATATCGCTGTATATAGTTTGCTAGCTTCAGAATGGAAGGAGATTCGATGAACGAGAAGATACGCATTATTCCGTATGAAAGTACGTTTCAAGATGAAGTAGTAGATCTTATCGTCCATATTCAGCAAAAAGAGTACAATGTCTCCATTACGAAAGAAGAGCAGCCAGACTTGCTTGAAATAGGAACATTTTATCAAAGGAATCATGGGAACTTTTGGGTAGCAACTTATAATGATAAAGTAGTTGGAACAGTAGCTTTATTAGATATTGGGAACGATCAAGTAGCGTTAAGAAAAATGTTCGTAAAAAAAGAATTTCGCGGAAAAGAGTGGGGCGCATCATACAAGTTGCTCCAAACAGCAATTTCGTGGGCTGAGAATAAAAAGCTGAAAGATATTTACTTAGGAACGACACTGAAATTTTTAGCAGCGCATCGCTTTTATGAAAAGAATGGTTTTCAAAGTGTGAGTATAGACGAGTTGCCGAAAAATTTTCCAGTGTTAGAGGTAGATAAGAAATTTTATAGGTACATTGTGTAAAAGGTCATTCAGAAATGGCCTTTTTTCACGAACTAAAATAGGAAAAAGTGGTATAATTTAGGTGAGGGGGTGCGTGTATGAACTTTCCGATTCAAAGAAGTAAGTCAGTAGTCATTTTCGTTTGTCTCACGTTAGCTTTTATGTTTGTATATCCACTCGTCATGATTATCGTAAATAAAGAACAGTGGATGTCAGCGTTAATTGGAATGGGTTTATGCTTCCTTGTAAATGTACCACTCGTTTGGGAAGTATTTATTAAACAGCATAAAGTAGAAAATGGTGTATTAAAGTACGGTATTTTAAATGACGATATCGTATTGAAAGAGATAAGAATCATTCGCCAAGTTGGGAAAAATCTTGAAATTACGACGAATGCGTATAAAGTACATATGGTTGCGATGCCGCAAGATATGAATGAATTTTTGGCGCTTATTGAGAAAGAGAATCCAAATGTAAAAATAGAAATGGCAGGTAAGAAATGAAATATGTAAAACCTTTGTTTTGTTTGGAAATATTGCTGGTGATTGTTATTTGCACTAGGGGATATATGAAATGGGATCTGCCCTTATATGTACCGATATTAATAGGTACTATTGCAGTGGCGCTTTTATATTATTTTCATTTTCAGCAAACAAAAAACGAAAAAAGTAGCTCTATGTAGTTAGGAGGATTAGAAATGAAAAAGGTACTTACGTTATTTTTACTTCTGCTAACCGCATCCGTTCTTTTAATAGGGTGTAGTGAGAAGAAGGAAAAGGCTAATATGAACTTAGAAAAGGCACAAAAGGTTGAGATTGAATCACTTACAGATTCAAGTGATAAAAAAGTAATTACCGATAAGAAAGAAATTGAAAAGCTGTTTGAAGCAATGCAAATGGATAAGTGGGAAATGCAGTCGGCTCCTTTAGATACTCCGCAAGGGAAAACACTTAAAATGTATCAAGAAGATACACCAAAATTATCGGAGTCGAGTAAAGGTAAAAAGGAATTAGATGAAATTGGTACGATGACAGTGTATAAAGATGTCCCGTATGTTGAAGTTGAAATGAAAAATAAGAAAATGAGTTTTAAAGTGCCAGAAGATGTTGCGAAAGAGTTATTACAGTATTAAAAAAACGCTCGGAGAACATCCCGAGCATTTTTATTATTATTTTAAGTTCTCTGGATTTAAAGCTTCTAATTCAGGCACAACGAAGCGTCCGTCTTTACGGATTAGTACGTCGTCGAAGTAAATTTCACCGCCGCCGTATTCAGGGCGCTGAATGCATACTAAATCCCAGTGGATGTTCGAGTTGTTGCCGTTCCATGCATCGTCGTAAGCTTGTCCAGGAGTGAAGTGGAAGCTGCCATCGATTTTTTCATCGAATAGGATGTCTCCCATTGGATGTAAGATGTATGGGTTTACGCCGATTGCGAACTCACCAACGTAGCGTGCACCTTCGTCTGTATCGAAAATTTTGTTAATGCGTTCTGTATCGTTTGCAGTTGCTTCAACGATTTGACCGTTCTCAAACTTAAGTTGTACATTTTCAAATGTATAACCGTTGTAAGGAGATGGTGTGTTGTAAGAAACTGTACCGTTAACAGAATCGCGAACTGGTGCAGAATATACTTCACCGTCTGGAATGTTTAAATGACCAGAGCATTTAATAGCTGGAATGTCTTTAATAGAGAATGTTAAATCAGTTCCAGGACCAGTTAGGCGAACTTTGTCTGTTTTATTCATTAATGTAACAAGGCTATCCATCGCCTTATCCATTTTGCCATAGTCTAAGTTACAAACTTCGAAGTAGAAGTCTTCGAAAGCTTCAGTGCTCATTTTAGCAAGCTGCGCCATAGAAGCATTTGGGTAGCGAAGCACAACCCAGCGTGTTTTCGGAACACGGATGTCTCTATGAACTTTTTTACCAACTGTTTGACCGTGAATTTGCATTCTTTCACTTGGTACGTCAGCTTGTTCGTTAATGTTATCGCCAGAGCGAAGACCGATATAAGCGTCCATATCTTTCATTACGCTTGCTTCATATGCAGCGATTTGTTCAAAATGTTCTTCAGTAGCACCCATTAATAAAGAGCGATCTACTTGATGATCTTTTAAAGAAACGAATGGGAAACCACCAGCTGCATATGCTTCTTTTACAAGTGCAGTTACAAGTTCTTTTTGTAAGCCAAAGTTTTCAATTAATACTTTTTCGCCTTTTTGTAAGCGGATAGAGTAGTTAATTAAATTGTATGCTAACTTTTCAATGCGTGGATCTTTCATATGTAAAGCCTCCCTACTAATTATGTATCCTCCTCTATTGTAACCTACTTAGTGGAATTTGTTGAATCATTTATGTTAAAGTTAACGAATAAGTATGAAAATTCTAATGAAAAGATAGGGATTAGAACGAAACGGAAAATGATTGTATAATAGGAGAAAGTAAGAAAAAGATAAAGGAAGTGATGAAATGCAAGTTCTTTTATATGTAAGTGCGGCTATTATCGCGGTTGCTTTCGCTGTATTAGTAGTGTATGTATGCAGAACGTTGTTATCGGTTCAGAAGACGTTAGAAAACGTTGCAAGCACGTTAGAAGGTTTAGAAAAGCAAATGCAAGGGATTAGCGTAGAGACGGAGCAATTATTACATAAAACAAATGCGTTAGCTGATGACATTCAACAGAAGTCACAATCGTTAAATAAAGTAGTATCTGGTGTAGATGGAATTGGAACGACAATCCATTCTTTAAATACGAAACTTCGCAATGTATCAGAGTCTGTTACGGACGAAATTGAAAATAATGCGGATAAAGTAGCGCAAGTTGTACAGTGGAGTAGCGCAGCAATTGAAGTATACAACCATTATCGTGCGTCAAGACAAGAGAAAAAGGTTGAAAAAGAAGAGCGTAAATTAGAAAGACTTGAGAAAAAAGCTGAAAAGAAAGAGAAGCGCTCTAGACTTCGTATGAGAGGTGAATCGTGATGAATATGACAAAAGTTGAAACAATTGAAGAGCTTGAAGTATTAGTAGAAAAAAACGAACCTTATGTTCTTTTTAAACATAGTACGACATGCCCGATTAGTCATGGTGCCTATACAGAATTTCAAGCGTATTGTAGTGAAGAAAGAGCGGTACCAGCGTATTACTTATACGTACAGGATGCGAGAGATGTTTCGAATCGTGTTGCGGAGCAGTACAGCATTAAACATGAATCACCGCAAGTGTTATACATAAAAGATGGGATGGTAGTATGGAATACGTCTCATTGGAACATTAAAAAAGCCGCTTTAGAAGAGAATATTAAGTAAAAAGAAGCAAGCTAAAGGTGCTTGCTTCTTTTTTTTGTTTTTGTTGAAATATATTTAATGGTACACTGTTATTAGTTCAAATTAAATAACTAGATTGTTGAAAGTAGGTTTTAAGTAATGAAGAAAATGGCATTATCCTTCGCGGTCGTAAGTTTATTACTAGGAGCTTGTAGTAATGATACGATTAGTAAGAAGGATGAAGTTATACAGAAAGATACGAAAGAAAAAAGTATGATTCCGAGAACTGCTGTTTCTAAAGATTATTATAGAACTGTAATTCCTTTAAAAGAACAAAAGGTTATCAATACAGCTAATATAAAAACAAATTCTAAATTAGATTTAGCAGAGTATGAAAATGGGTTAATGAATATTGCAAAAGAGCAATTTGATACAGAAAATCACGTACTACAATTAAATCAGTATATCCCTGAGAAGTTAGTTGATGAGCTAGTCGCGAAAGTGGAAGCGCCAGTTTTGACAAATATTATAGAGCAAGACTATTTCGGGAAACAGAATTCAAATGAATTAAGTTTATCTGGTGTTGTGATTGGGTTAGCAATGTCGTCAACTGTATCAAATGAAGAAGCAATGTCTAAGGGTACTGAAGTTGCTGGACAACTTATAGAAGCTATCAATAAAAATGACAAGTATAACAAATCTCCAATTACGTTTGCGATCTTTAAGCAAGAAAGTACGAGTTCTTTAAAAAATGGTACATATATTGCTAGTGCTACCGTTCAAAAGAATAATACGAACCTTGGAAATTGGAGTACGATCGATGAGCAAGCGTATTCATATCCTTCTGATGAATTTACAAAAGCACATGGGGAAGATAATAAAAAAATAGCTGACTTTGCTGATGCAATGAAAGGTTTTTCTACTGGAGATTTTATCCCAGTAAATGCTAAAGTTTTTTATAAGAAAAATCAAATGGATACATTAAATATGAATATTGTTATTAAATATAACGGTAAAACAGAATTAATGGCTCTTACTCAATTGGCTGCTCAAAGTATGTTAGAAAAATTACCTAAAGATGCGAAAGTGCAATTGCAGGTAAAGTCTGAGAGTAAAATCGAGGCAATTATTATAAAAGAGAAAAACAGCGATAAACCGTTTGTTTCCTTCTTGTAAAAAAGACAGTGTTTAAACTGTCTTTTTTTAATGGTAAGTGAAAATGTTCGATAGGAAAGAGCGACGTGTAATACGCTTCACATTTCCTCTGTACTAATTTTAAAGAAAGAAACCTATTTCCCCTTGTCGTTGTCGATGTAACGCATTCTACAGGGTGCCGCACACCTCCAAATCCAGAGCATCAAATGACGAGCGTTGTTGTTTTCTGTCGGTAAGTCGATATATTTAAAAAATCGCTAATATAATTTGAGTTGTGGTCGATATATTTGGAAAATCGCTGATATATTTCGAGTTGCGATCGATATATTCGGAAAATCGCCGATATAAATTTCATTTACCATCGTATGGCTTAAAATAAGGTTTCTACTTGTGAGATATCTATATTTTTACAAAAAATGCCCTTTTTTTCATAAAAAATACGAAAATACGAGAAAAGAAGCGAATTTTTTCGAAACTTTTGCGGGAAAATATTGTATGAGCCTGCGTTTTTATCGTATCATTAGTAAAAGGAAGAACTCGGGACGATTGGTGGCATCTGCAAATAGAGTTGATGTCTTTTTTTCATTCAAGTAACCGATACATAAAAATAGATAACAAAAATAGAAGGAGTGTGCGATGAGATGAACGTAACAATATATGATGTAGCGCGTGAAGCGAACGTTTCAATGGCTACCGTATCACGCGTTGTGAACGGTAACCCAAATGTAAAGCCTACAACAAGAAAGAAAGTATTAGAAGCAATTGATCGTTTAGGATACCGCCCAAATGCGGTAGCACGTGGACTAGCAAGTAAGAAGACAACTACAGTAGGTGTTATTATTCCTGATATCTCAAATACGTTTTATGCAGAACTTGCACGTGGAATTGAAGATATCGCAACAATGTACAAATATAACATCATTTTAAGTAACTCTGACCAAAACAAAGAGAAAGAGTTCCATTTATTAAATACGATGCTTGGAAAGCAAGTGGACGGAATTGTTTTCATGGGTGAAGATATTACAGACATTCACATTGAAGAATTCAAAAAGTCTCCAGTACCAATCGTATTAGCAGCTTCATTTGATGAGCAAAATGAAACGCCATCAGTAAATATTGATTATACACAAGCAGCTTACGACGCAATGAAGCACTTTATTGAGCAAGGACATAAGCGTATCGGTTTCGTCTCTGGTCCTTTCATTGATAAAGCAGGAAGCGCGAAGAAGTTACAAGGTTATAAAAAAGCTCTAGAAGAAGCAGGTATTTCATATGATGAAAATCTTGTGATCGATGGAGATTACACATATGATTCAGGTATCGAGGCATTCGAAAAGCTTTGGGGTCTTGATGGCAAGCCAACAGCGATCTTCGTATCTTCTGATGAAATGGCACTAGGTGTAATCCATGCAGCACAAGACGCTGGATTAAACGTACCAACTGATGTAGAAGTACTTGGTTTCGATAATACACGCCTTGCATTAATGGTTCGTCCACAACTTTCAACAGTTGTACAACCAATGTATGATATCGGTGCAGTAGCAATGCGTCTATTAACAAAGTATATGAACAAAGAAAAAGTGGAAGATCACACTGTTATCTTACCTCACCGTATCCAATTTAGAGATTCAACGAAGTAAGTATAAAAAAGCTCACAGCGATTGCTGTGAGCTTTTATTCATATTCAGGATAGTATGCTTTTACTATGGAATCCACCGTTTCATTTTTTTTAACATGTAAAAATCTTGCGTATAATTCTTTTCCAGTTTCAAATGGTGTATCGTCTAATTCAAACACATGCAACACTTTTCGAAACTTCCATGTTATTTGCTCATCGTACATATTAACGTACGTATGCTCAGACTGTATAGCGATTTGCTCACCTAGTGCAGGAGCTTCTTCCAAACTGCTGGCTTTAACAAGAATAATACTTTCTTCAAAAAGTGTATCGTGATTTTCTTCATAATGCTCATCAATTTTTGTAGGATCAGGTTCACCAGAATGAACAGATTCAAACAATAATTTTACAGCGTACATATTATGCTGCATGTTTCACTCTATAAATAATACTTGCGATAAGCGAAGCAGGTATTGTAAATACGTTACTTTGATAATGATAGTGTATTTGGGATTCTTCATAAGACATGTTGTCATATAGTTCGTTTTGTGACACATTCATTTTTTTCTGCTTTTCTTTGAGCATCTTAATATAGTTATACTGTATTGGGACGAGGATGATGAAATAGGCTAATACGATTAGTGAAATCCAAATCATTACGAACACTCCCTTTATAAATAATATTTATATATGGTAATTATATTAATTTATATGAAAAATATCCATTTATTTCTAACGTTCAATTTCCTTTCCAAAATGCAAAAAGTTCTTCAGGACTTCGTAAGTTATGTTCAAGGCATGTTTGTGCAGTACGTTTAAAACTTTGTATTAGTTGTTCTAATCTAGAAGGATCGTATTGTTTCACATTGCCCGCAATAATAGTTTCATCCTTGTCTAAGTTAAGTGATATTTTTAGCAAAGTTATATTTGTTTCTAATTGCACAACTTCAATATAAAAAAACTTTTTGTCTAAGTCGATTGTAATATAATCGAATCGCTCTACTTGTTTAAAGTATCCTACAATATCATCTTCCAATTGAAATCCTCCCGAGTATATAGCTTATCTGGAAGACTTCTCTATAGATTGTATGATTCCTTGTTATATGTCACATAAGTGCAAATTTAACTATTGTAGGGCAATGTCATGTATAATAGAAAGAAAAGGCTTGTGAGGGGGGAGAAGAGATGATCGTTCTTTGGATAATTACGCTTTGTATGACTGCTATTTTTGCATATATGACGTTAAAACAAAATGGCTTAAAGCGATTAGTTCCAGGAAGTATTCTTGCAGGGATTGCCCTTATCACGTATGTAATTTCTATTTTTATTGAAAGTGTATCAGTGGATATGAGCACAAGTTTAATGTTTATCGGTATTACGCTATTTGCAGGTAGTGTCATGGTACTTATGGTTGCTGGTATTATTTTATTTATTCATATGAATTCGGAAACGTTATAGCATATAGAAAAGGCATGTCCCCTTGGGGACATGCCTTTTTATCCGTTCAATTATGCTCTATCTTTATAAGAATTTTGTTGCTTTAATAAGTCACGAATTTCGCCAAGAAGTTCTTCTTCTTTTGTTGGTTCCGGAAGTGCCTCTTCTTTTTCTTCTTCTCTCTTAGATGTTAGTTTGTTGAATACTTTAACGAACATAAAGATAGCCGCTGCAATAATTAAGAAATCAAAAATAGTTTGGATGAAGTTACCGTACATAATAGATGATTTACCGAATGTAATTTTTAAATCTGTAAAGTCAACGCCACCTAATACCATACCAAGTAATGGTGTGATGATATCTTTTACTAAAGAACTAACGATTTTACCGAATGCAGCACCGATTACAACCCCGACAGCTAAATCGATTACATTCCCTTTGAATGCGAATTTTTTAAACTCGTTCCACATGTGTTAATCCCATCCTTTCCACGATTCATTATGAAATTTATAATTCCTATCAACATATTCTATAGAAATTTGTGACAGAAATAAAGGGGGAATGGGAATGAAAGTAAATTCTGAAAAATGTATCCGTTTTAATTTTTGCTTACATTATCTAGTAGAGATTGCAACAGTTGCTGCGTTTTTAATCCTTCTAATCCATCTACAGCAGGTTTTGTATCTCCATGTACACATTCAATAAAATGATGAACAGCATCTTCAAAACCACGTTGTTTTAACGTTGTATCCCATGATGGTGAACCAATTTGAGAAACTGAATTATCCTGCTCAACTTCAAATGTGTTCATATTTTTTACGCGAATGATTTTGCCTGTCGTTACAAGTTCGATTTGTTCTAAATTTGTACCAGCATGGCGATGCATTGCTGTAGAAAGCAACAGTCCACTTGGCGTTGTATATGTATGATGTCCGTAAAGAAGTTCATTCTTTTCATTCATTTGCATCATATTATGAACGACGTTAAGATCATCGTTAGCTAACCAACGGGCAGTATCTACAATATGTAAGTAATCATCTAACATAGTAAAGTCGTACGTATATGGCCCGACTTTATTTGTACGATGCTTTTCAATTCGAACCCAAGAAATATTGTGAGCTTGCTCTTTTGCCGCAACATACATAGGAACGAATCGGCGATTAAATCCGACCATTAATTTTCGGTTATGCTTTTCGCTCAACTCGACTAGTTTCTCAGCTTGTTCTACTGTAGCTGCTAGCGGCTTATCAACATAAACGTCGATTCCTTTTTTCAGAAGTTCAGAAACGATTTCATAATGTGTAGCAGTTGAACTATGAACGAAGATTGCATCGCATTCTGAAGCTAACGTTTCAATAGAATGAAAGTCTTGCATGCGGTATTGCTGGCAAACTTGTTTTCTTTTCTCAGCGTTAGGTGTAAACGCCCCTACAAAATTCCAATCTGTTTCTTTTGTAAGTGTTGGAAGGTAGGCTTTTTGCGCAATACTTCCAAGTCCAATCATCCCAATTTTAGGTTTGTTCATGTATATTCCCACCTTATTAATATTGAAGTAACGGGTTAAATGTAGCATAGGGCGGGGGAGGAAGGCAAAAATTAGCTTTTTTACTTACGTCCTTCTAACAAAATCTTCTCTATCTCTTCAAAGTTGTGAGCACGCGCATGCTCTAACGGGGTGACACCATCGTTGTCTGGAATAGTTACATCTGCACCGTGCTCAATAAGAAGGCGAATGACTTGTTGTTGTGTTTCGTTTCCGTTACTTAGTACGATCGCTTCCATTAAAGCAGTCCATCCGAGATTATTTACATGGTTAACATCAACAGATGTCCGGGTGAGGAGTTCGTTAATAACATCGATATAGCCATGTTCTGAGGCAGGGATAAGAGCTGTTCCGCCGTAACGATTCGTAAGTGATGGATCTGCGCCAGCATCAATCGTTAGTTTTAAAATATGTAAGTAACCTTCTGCACCGGCGTATAGAAAGGGATTGTTTTTCATATCGTCTTGGATATTTACGTCAGCCCCTGCTTCAATAAGCGCTTTTGCGGTTTTTACATCATTTTTGTATGTAGCAATCATAAGAGGAGTACGTCCTTTACTGTCCGTTATATTTATGTCAGCCCCTTTTTTGAGTAACGATATAACAGTATTCGTTTCTTGTTTCTCAGTAGCTGCTAGTAGCGATGTCTCCATGTTTGTCATCTCCTTTTTAACTTCTTGTTCTTGTGAGCAACCTTGCAAAAAAATTACGCAACATATCATACTTACTGTTTTTTTGAACATGGAATTTCAACCTCCTCATTTCAACTGTAAAAGAAGAACATTAAATTTTTATAAACTGACGCTAAAATTACTATAAAATCGCTTGAGTATTTGAACATATATTTTTATGCTTATGAGTAACAAGGTTTGTTAAAGTGAGGATGTAACATATGTCTATTAAAACAAGATTTTTATTCTCTTATATCGCTGTTATTCTCGTTTCTATCACGCTCATATTAGTCGCGGGATTTTTAATTGTTTTTTCCATAACAGGAGACTTTGAATCAGTGAAAAATTTCTATAAAAGTTCCTATATTCAAAAGCCGCTTACTCCAGAAGAAGAGAATACGTATATGGAATTGAAATTAGCGGCAAAGAAAAATCAATCACAACTATTAGATGAATCGTTCGTTTCATCACTTGAAAAAGAAGGTGTGAAAATAGTTGTAAGAAAGGGAGAAACCATTTCTTATGCTACAAAAATATTTGAAAGTATATCTTTAAAAGAAGCCCTTCCGAAATTTGAATCAGCAAATATTAATAGTCGTGGTACAACGGAACTAGGCGATACATTTTATCGATATGTAAAATTTGATTTTTATTTTCCCGGGGATGAAGAAGGAAGTATATTTGTACTAAAAAGACAAAGTTCATTTGTAGATCTTACACAAAAGTTATTTCCGATTTTGTTCGTATCACTTTTACTGTTAGCCATTTTGCTTATTGGATTATTAAGTTACCTCGTCTCAAGAAGTGTAATAAAACCAATCTTCGTATTGAAAGATGCGACTGAGAAAATAAAAGAAGGGGATTTAAATTTTCAAATTCCAGTTACATCGCATGATGAAATCGGGCAATTAAATCAAGGATTTGAAGAAATGAGGAAGAAGTTAAAAGAATCGATTGAAGTGCAAACACAGTATGAAGAAAATCGAAAAGAGCTCATTTCAAACATATCTCATGATTTAAAAACACCAATTACTTCTATTATCGGATATGTGGAAGGTATAAAAGATGGGGTAGCAAATACGCCAGAAAAAATGGATAAGTATTTAACAACTATCCATACGAAGGCAAAACATATGGACACACTCATTGATGAACTCTTTTTGTTTTCGAAGCTCGATTTGAATCGGGTTCCATTCCAGTTTGAAACAGTTGAATTAAATACGTTTATGCAAGAATTAATAGAAGAGATGCAGATGGATTTAATTAAAGAAGGTATAGAAGTTAACTTACAATTACATGCATCACCACTATATGTAACGGCTGATTGCGAAAAGATTAATAGAGTTATATCAAATTTAATTCATAATAGTGTGAAATACATGGATAAAGAAGAGAAGAAAATTACTGTAACAGTATCGAGTGATAATAATAAAGTTATTGTGAAAGTGATGGACAACGGATCAGGTATAGAATCTGATACATTGCCGTATATCTTTGAACGTTTTTATCGTGCAGAGCAATCGCGGAATTCTAGCACAGGTGGAAGTGGACTTGGTTTAGCAATAGCGAAGCAAATTGTTGAAGAACATGGCGGGGAAATTTGGGCGGAAAGCGAGCTTGGTAAAGGCACAAGCATTTTCTTCTCATTGGAAAAAGTAGAGGAATGTGGTGAGTAAATTGAAAAGAATTTTATTAATAGAAGATGAAGTAAGTATTGCAGAATTACAGCGAGATTATTTAGAAATTAATGATTTCCAAGTTGATGTAGAGCATTCAGGAGAAATAGGTTTACAAACAGCCTTGCAAGAAGACTATGATTTAATTATTTTAGATATTATGCTTCCGAAAATGAACGGATTCGAAATTTGTAAACAAATACGTGCTGTAAAAGATATTCCGATTCTACTTGTTTCAGCAAAAAAAGAAGATATAGATAAAATTCGCGGACTCGGATTAGGAGCGGATGATTATATAACGAAACCGTTTAGCCCGAGTGAATTAGTCGCAAGAGTAAAAGCACATATTGCCCGTTATGAAAGATTATTAGGAAATGTAAGTAAGCAACGTGATACGTTATATATTCACGGAATTTCTATCGATCAACGAGCGAGAAAAGTTTTTATAAACAATGAAGAAGTGGCGTTTACAACGAAGGAATTTGATCTATTAACATTCTTTGTCACACATCCAAACCAAGTATTAAATAAAGAACAGTTATTTGAACGCATTTGGGGATTAGATTCCGCTGGTGATTTAGCCACTGTTGTCGTCCACATTAGAAAGCTACGTGAAAAAATTGAAAGAGATCCTGCTCACCCGCAATATATTGAAACAGTATGGGGAGCTGGTTATCGTTTTAACGTGTAATATACCTGCCGAGTAATTGGCAGGTTTTTTATGTTATTTGTTAAAAGGAAATAATAGGTAATTTATGTTAAGATATAAAGAGAGATAAAACATAGTAGAGCATGAGAGGGTGTGCTACATTTTGGGAGATACATTACAAGATAATAAATCAAACAAGGTCTTAAGGATTGGAACTAATATTATAATTATTTTATTAATTATTGGTGCAATACAAATGTTTTATGATAAAGATTATACAAATGATCATTTCGGTTGGTTATTTTTAGTATTAGGTTGGATAGTTAGAAGTATTTTTAATATTACGATAGGTTTAAAAGGAGGGGATACAAAGTCAGTATTGCTTGATGTAGGTTTAGTACTCTTTTCCTTTTATCTTTTATTTTTATATAGTACGAAATATTTCTTCTGAAAATTTAGCTCATAGTCTTATAGAGACTGTGAGCTTTCCTTAATAATAACGGTACTGGCGTAACGATTTATAAAATATTTGAGTAGTAGAAGTAAACAGGGGCGCTTCTTCTAAAAAAGGATAATGGTTGCTCTCCTCAAATGTCACAAAAGTAGAATCGCATATACCCTCATGTATCTCGATGGAATATTGAACTGGACACTGCACATCATATCTTCCGCATATAATAAGTGTCCTTGTTTGGATGGAAGGTAAATACTCTCTTAAATCAAATGAAGGATATTCATTGGCGAAAGCATTCATCCGGCTAATGGACATTGTTTTGTTGATTGGTTTACAAAAATAAGAGTTGTAGTTTTCTGGTTTATACAATGATAATTTTGTTCTCTCAGTAGATAGTTCTTTTCGTTCTTCACTTGTAAGGTGAGGGCTTTTTAAGTTTTCGATGAGTTTTTGCATATAATGAAACTGTGGATGTGCTGGGTGATAAATGCAAAATGGTGTTTCGGTATAGTTACTTGCTGCAGCTCCTGCTACGACTAATGATTGTAAGGAATTTGGATATGTAATCGCATATAAAAGTCCAAGCATACCGCCTGTTGAGTGGCCAGCGAAATGCCATGTTGGAAGTTGTAAAGCTTCTCGTATAGCTTCTAAATCGTGAATCGTTTCAATCATACGTAATTCTTTTTCTGAATTGGCTTTTACAGAGTTACCAGCGTCTCGTAAATTAATGAGGAACACACGATGCGTAGCAGTGAAAACATCCGCAAAGTAATCACCAGTTTCATTAAATTGTGAATAGTGATGTGTAATACAAAGCGGTTCACCATTTCCCTTTGTAAAAAGTTCAAATGTGCCACGTTTCGTGTTGATTATATGTTGTGTCCACATAATATCACGTCCTTTTCTCATGAAAGTTGGGTCAGACTGTTATGAAATAAAAATATATCAGCGATTATTAGAATATATCGGCGCAACTCGGAATATATCAGCGATTATCAAAATATATCGGCGCAACTCGAAATATATCAGCGATTATTAAAATATATCGACTTACCGACAGAAAACGACAATAAATAAAAGGAGGCTATTCAAAAACGAGCCTCCTTTTCGTTTAGTATAAAGATTTTTTCATATTATTCCGAATAATTTCAAGGGATTTCGCTACAGTTAATGCGTTTTTTTCTTCAATTTCTGGTTTACGGGGGATAGGTTTATACATGTTGTCTGGATCTTCCCATGTGAGGGGAAGTTCTGTTTCTGCTTGTCCTTTCCAAGCTGCAATCCATTCTGGAGGGAGATAACCTGAGATGTTTTGGATGTTGTTCATTTCGAGCCAAATGAGTGCCCAAGCTCTTGGAACGACGCGCCAGTGATCATAGCCACCGCCGCCGACAGCGATCCAGCGACCGTCGCAATATTCATTAGCAATTTCACGAGCGAGCTTCGGTATTTCGCGGTAAATATTCATTGTCGCACAAAGATGTGTAAGTGGGTCATAATAATGTGCGTCAGCACCATTTTGCGTTAAAATAATATCCGGTTTAAAGTACGCTGCAACTTCTTTTACAACAGTTCGATATGCTTCTAAGAACGATTCATCTTCTGTAAAAGCATCGAGTGGAACGTTAAAAGAATAACTATAACCATTACCTTGTCCACGTTCGTTTACAGCGCCAGTTCCAGGGAATAAATAGCGACCAGTTTCATGCAGTGAAATGGTGCATACGTTAGGGTCATCATAAAACGACCACTGTACGCCATCACCGTGATGAGCATCTGTATCAATATATAAAACACGTAAACCGTATTTTTTCTGAATATACTTCATTGCGATAGAGCTATCGTTATAAATGCAAAAACCAGATGCCTTGCCGCGGAAGCCGTGATGTAAGCCGCCACCTAAATTAAGCGCGTGTTTTACTTTCCCGGAAAGAACAGCATCGACAGCAGTTAACGTACCGCCAACGAGTAATGCACTTGCTTCGTGCATATTTGGAAACATTGGTGTATCTTCTGTTCCGAGTCCATATGTCATCGCAATTGATTTTTCTAACTTACCTTCTCCAGCACGTTTTACCGCATTTATGTACTCCTCTGTATGAACGTAGGCGATCTCTTCATCTGTAGCCATCCGTGGTGAGATGATTTGGGAAGGAGAGATAAAACCACCCTTTTGTAATAAATCATACGTAAGTGTGACGCGCAGTTGGTTAAAAGGATGATCAGGGCTAAATGAATAGCCCCGAAAGTCATCCGAATAAATAAACGCGCTACTCATGCTTGCATCCCCATAATGTTCGGCCATAATACGCGGTAGCCTTCTGCCTCAAGTGCATCGATCACTTTTAGCGGATTCATCGTTTGGATGCGGAAAACGAGTACTTTATCATTCTCATCTTTTGCTGGATAGACGAGAACGCTCACGATATTGATTTGTAACTCACTAAAAATAGCAACGACTTTTCCGAGAATACCAGGTTCGTTTTTCACTTGAATTTCAATTTGTGAACTCGGTTGATGTGCTCCTGTTAATTTCACTAACGTGTGCAGTACAGTAGATTCAGAAGTGATTCCAACTAACTTCCCAGCCTTTGTAACAGGAAGACAGCCAATTTTATTTTCAAAAAATAAAGTAGCAATTTCCTCAACGAAATCGAGAGGATGGCAAGTCATAACAGGATGTTTCATAATAAGTTCAAGTGGTTGCTTCAGCATATCGAGTGAAACTTGTTCATCTAAAATAGACGGACTTGCATCTCTTACATCCCGATCAGAAATAATGCCTACTACATGATTATTTTGATCGACAATTGGAATGTGCCGAATGCCTTTCGTGCGTATCGTTCGGATTGCTGTTTCGATTGTATCGTTTGGATGTAATGTCACCACATCTTGATTCATAATTTCTTCTACAATCATTCCAGTTGCCCCCTTTATTAATACATAAAACGATTGTGAAAACGTAGACGATCAAATGCTTGAATAGAATCCGTATCAACGCGTTTACCGATGCGGACCATTAAACAGTTAGCAGGATGTGAACAAATTTCAGGATCATCTGTAGCCATCCATTGTAACCCGCCAGCATTCATCATTTTTTCCATTACTTTTCGGTACTCCCAAACATTTAAGCCTGTTTGTTTTAAATCCCAGTGCCAATAATATTCAGTCGTCAATATAATGTAATCTTCCATATAATCGTCCATCATTGAAACTTCTAATAAGTTCTTTCCGACAGCGCAACCGCGGAAGGCAGGGACAACTTCAATCGCCCCAAGTTCAATTAAGTTTTCCATCTTTCCTTCTGACCATCGTTCAAGTGGATCAGGATATAAGTATGTAACATATCCAACAATTGTTTGGTCATGTCTAGCAATTATGAGACGAGCTTCTGGCAATTTAGAAATTTCGACAATTGCTTTATATTGTTGCTCGGCAGGACGAAACGCAACTAAATCTGGATGAAATTCATACATTTCTAAGTTATGTGTAGAGACAGGACCTTCAATAATTAAAGTGCCCTTCGCTGTTTTTAAATTTCTAGCATTATATATTTTTTTATGAATCAATGTATTGCTCACCACCTTGAGGGTTTGTGAATCTATTAATATCGTACTTTATAATATATGCGATGTGAATCGAAATTTGTCATTAAAAATTTGTCTAAAAACCAACAAATATACTGAAAATTTTAAATAATGTTATTATAATAGATAATAGAATACATAGGAGGGGGATGTAAAGTATGAAAGTAGAAACGCTTCCTGTCATTAAAGGAGAAAATAATTTGCCGAATTATGATGAGGCATACGCGAATTTTAACTGGGAAGAGGTTAATAAAAACTTTACTTGGAATGAAACAGGCCGAGTAAATATGGCGTATGAGGCAATTGATAAGCATGCGAAATCCGATCGAAAGAATAAAGTAGCCCTTTATTATCAAGATGGATCGAGAAAAGAGAAGTATACATTTAAGGAAATGAAGGATTTTTCTAATAAAGCAGGAAATGTCCTGAAAAATTATGGCGATGTAGAAAAAGGCGATCGCGTTTTTATTTTTATGCCGCGTTCCCCAGAGTTATATTTCGCACTTCTTGGTGCAGTGAAATTAGGGGCAATCGTTGGTCCGCTATTTGAAGCATTTATGGAAGGCGCAGTTCGCGATCGTTTAGAAGATAGCGAAGCGAAGGTGTTAATTACAACGCCTGAATTGTTAGAGCGCGTACCATTAAATGATTTACCTGCTTTAAAAACAGTCTTCCTTGTTGGAGATCATGTAGAAGAAGGCGGTAAAACGGTAGCGTTCAATCCTTTATTTGAACAAGCTTCAAAAGAATTACATATTGAATGGTTAGGCCGTGAAGACGGTTTGATTCTACATTACACGTCTGGTTCTACTGGTAAACCAAAAGGTGTTCTTCATGCGCAGAACGCAATGGTTCAACACTATCAAACGGCGAAATGGGTATTAGATTTAAAAGAAGATGATGTATATTGGTGCACAGCTGACCCAGGCTGGGTAACTGGAACAGCTTACGGTATTTTCGCACCGTGGTTAGTCGGAGCATCGAATGTTATTTTAGGTGGTCGCTTTAGTCCAGAAGCTTGGTATGAAGCGCTGCAAGATTACGGTGTAACAGTTTGGTACAGTGCACCAACGGCGTTCCGTATGTTAATGGGTGCTGGACAAGACGCAATTAAAAAATATGATTTATCACAAGTGCGCCACGTATTAAGCGTTGGTGAACCGTTAAATCCAGAAGTAATTCGCTGGGGTATGAACGCATTTGGACTTCGCATTCATGATACGTGGTGGATGACAGAAACAGGTGGACAAGTTATTTGTAACTACCCTTGTATGGAAATCCGTCCAGGTTCAATGGGGAAACCAATTCCAGGCGTGAAAGCAGCGATTGTTGATAATGAAGGAAATGAAGTGCCTCCTTACACAATGGGTAACTTAGCAATTGGTAAAGGTTGGCCAGCGATGATGCGTGGAATCTGGAATAACAAGCAAAAGTATGAATCTTACTTTATGCCAGGAGATTGGTACGTATCAGGTGACTCTGCTTATATGGATGAAGATGGATACTTCTGGTTCCAAGGACGCATTGATGATGTAATTATGACATCAGGTGAGCGCGTTGGTCCGTTTGAAGTAGAAAGCAAATTAATCGAGCATGCTGCTGTTGCAGAAGCCGGTGTAATTGGTATTCCTGATCCAGTGCGCGGAGAAATCATTAAAGCATTTATCGCGCTTCGAGCAGGATACGAACCATCTGAAGAATTAAAAGAAGAAATTCGTCAATTTGTAAAGAAAGGTCTAGCAGCTCATGCAGCGCCAAGACAAATTGAATTTAGAGATAAATTACCGAAAACGAGAAGTGGTAAAATTATGCGCCGCGTATTAAAAGCGTGGGAGTTAAACTTACCAACAGGTGACTTATCAACGATGGAAGATTAAGAGAGAAAGGTCTGAACAAGTAATATGTTCAGACCTTTCTTTTTTGTGATATCATGAACTTATATATATAAGTTAAAGGGGATAATAAAATGAAAACAGAAAAAGAAAAGATGATACTAGGTGAAATGTACATACCAGCTGATCCAGTTTTAGTTCAAGAGAGGGAGCAAGCTCGTATATTAACGAGAAAATTAAATGAAACGCCAGAAGTACAATTAAAAGAGCGTAGCGAAATCGTAAAAGAACTATTCGGAACGACTGGAGATAACATTCATCTTGAATCTTCTTTCAGATGTGATTACGGCTATAACATTCACGTGGGTGAAAATTTTTACGCGAACTTTGACTGTACCATTTTAGATGTATGTCCAGTAACAATCGGAGTGAACTGTATGTTAGCTCCAGGTGTTCACATTTATACAGCAACGCACCCGCTTGATCCGATAGAGCGCATAAGCGGATCAGAATACGGAAAACCAGTAACAATTGGTGATAACGTATGGATTGGCGGAAGAGCGATTATTAATCCTGGTGTAACAATTGGAGACAATGCGGTGATCGCATCTGGCGCCGTTGTAACGAAAGATGTGCCGGAGAATGTAGTAGTTGGCGGAAATCCTGCGAAGATTATTAAAAAAATAAAATAATATTTGAACGAAGTGCCTTCCTCGTCTGTATACACTTATGAAAGAATAGATGAGGGAGGCTTTTTTATGTCTAATAAATTACTTCTTACTTTTGCTTTACTTGGAATTATAGTCGTATTTTCTTGTGGTTTACTATTACCGATGCCAATCGGATTTAAAGTATCAATGATTACAGCCGGGATCATGATGATTGTTATGTTTTCAATCATTATTCCGTTTGATAGAAAACATATAGTACGGAAAAAAGGATATAAAATTGATTTTACAAAAACAAAAGTGTATTTTCGCTGGAATGTATTTGATACGATTTCGGCTTGTCTGGCAGTGTATGCATGTATATGTGTGCAAGCATTAAATATTTTAGTTTCAACCGGACAGACAATTCAAAACCCATATGTTCAATTTTTTACGAATCAATCGCAAGTATGGATTATTGTAGCAAGTGTATATTTAATTTCCCGCATTTCATTAACGTTAAAAGGAATAAAGGAGATCAAAAATCATGGCGCAGATTGGGATTGAGGAGGAGCTCATGCTTGCGTATCAAAATGGAGATAAGCAGGCTGGGGAAAAACTATATGTTTTAATCAAACCAGCGCTATACACATTTTTATATCGATTTAACCGAGATGAACAATTAAGTATCGATCTCGTGCAAGATACATTTTTGACGTTAGAGCGTAAAAAACATATGTATGAACTTGAAAAAGGTAAAATAAAAACGTATTTATTTCAAATCGGTTATCGTCTAATGATTAATAAATTAAATAGAAGAAAAAAGTGGCGTACGCTTTTGCCGTTTTTAGTGCCGATTCAGGAAAAGGAGTTTTCTCACGAAGATCGGCTGACAGTAAGAGAAGCGATTTTGAAAGTTCCGGAAGAACAGCGAGCTGTCCTTATTCTTTCTTATTATCATGATATGCAGCAAAAAGAGATTGCGGAGATATTAAACATTCCGATTGGAACAGTGAAATCGAGACTCCATAACGGGATGAAAAAATTGAAACAATTGCTGGAGGTGGATGAAATTGAGCGAAAATCCCTTTAAAAGTGAATATAAATTAAAGCAGCATTTAGATAGTGATCATGTAGAAATACCAGATTTTCCAAAAACGGTAAGTCGCTTCGACCGATTAATTGGATTTCTTGGTTCTCCAGCGAAAGACCCTGTGGAGGCGACGATTGGGAATGATTTATCGGTTGTGTTTCACGTATCGTTATTAGTTGGGGTTCCAATTCTTTCTCTTGTTACGATACTATTTGTGACGTTGTAAAGGATTGGGAAGAAGAGAAACCCGACCTCTATTTGACACGCCTATATAAATGATGGTATAAAGAAAAGTATATGAATAATTGAGCGTGGAAAGGGAGAAGTAGTGATCATTTCCCTGTTTTAGAGAGCTGATGGCCGGTGAAAATCAGCACATAGATGATCGCGAATTACGCCCCTAGAGCATCTTTTTTCGATTGAATGGTATTCAAAAGGGAAAAGACGGTGCTAAGCCGTTATGTAAATAAGGTGGTAGGCTTTTTTGGCCTGCAACTAGGGTGGTAACGCGATAATCAAAATCGTCCCTTATTTGAAGGGGCGATTTTTTTATGTTTTCAACCTTCACGCCAGTAATGAACTTAAAGGAGAGTATGTAGGATATGGGTATTTTACAAGATCTTGAATTTCGCGGTCTAATTAATCAGCAAACAGATGCTGAGGGACTTGAGCAATTGTTAGAAAAAGAAAGCGTTAAATTATACTGTGGTTTCGACCCGACAGCGGACAGCTTACACATCGGTCATATGTTACCAGTGTTAATGTTACGTCGTTTCCAATTAGCTGGTCACCAACCGATTGCACTTGTTGGCGGTGGTACTGGTATGATCGGTGATCCAAGTGGTAAAAAAGCAGAGCGTACGTTAAATACGAAAGATACAGTTGCTTACTACACAGAAAGCATTAAAAACCAACTTTCAAACTTCTTAGAGTTCGAAAACGTGGACAACCCAGCAACAATGGCTAACAACTATGACTGGCTTGGTAACTTAGATGTCATTTCATTCTTACGCGATATCGGTAAAAACTTCGGTTTAAACTATATGTTAGCAAAAGATACAGTAGCATCTCGTTTAGATACTGGTATTTCATTCACTGAATTTAGTTACATGATTTTACAATCATACGACTTCTTAAACTTATACCAAAACCATAATTGCCGCTTGCAAATCGGTGGTAGTGACCAATGGGGTAACATTACAGCTGGTCTTGAATTAATCCGTAAATCAGAAGAAGATGCGAAAGCATTCGGTTTAACAATTCCACTAGTTACAAAATCAGACGGTACGAAGTTTGGTAAAACAGAAGGCGGCGCAATTTGGTTAGACCCAGAGAAAACAACTCCTTACGAGTTCTACCAATTCTGGATCAACACAGATGACCGCGACGTTGTTAAATACTTAAAATACTTCACATTCTTATCTCATGAAGAAATTCTTGAGCTTGAGAAGCAAGTAGCTGAAGCACCAGAAAAACGTGCAGCACAAAAAGCATTAGGTGCAGAAATGACAAAACTTGTTCACGGTGAAGAAGCATTAGAGCAAGCGATTAAAATTTCAGCTGCATTATTTAGCGGTTCTGTAGCAGAACTGACTGCAAGCGAAATCGAGCAAGGATTCAAAGACGTACCATCTGTAGAACGTACTGCAGAAGATACAGTATTAATCGACTTACTTGTAGAAAGCAAAATCTCTCCATCAAAACGTCAAGCACGTGAAGATGTAACGAATGGTGCAATTTACGTAAACGGTGAGCGCACACAAGCATTAGACTACGTTGTAACAGAAAACGACCGCATCGAAGGTAAATTCACAATCATTCGCCGCGGTAAAAAGAAATATTTCTTAATTCGTTACTAATCAGAAACGAATGTAAACAAATAGTACCCCGAATTGTAGGCTGAAAAGTTTATGATTCGGGGTTTTTATGTATGAATTTAGATTACCTTACGAGTTCTTGTAAATAGAATATGAAGAATTAATACGAGCATATAAAGTAAGCTAATGAGCATAACAATAAATGCTGTTGGATAAAATTTTGCCGCATATATAAAGAAATCGATTTGATAAATATCTTCGTAATTTGAAACGGTGCCTTTAAAATAATTCGTAAACTTAGCGCTATATTTCCATTCATCGGGATCATCTATCAAATTACTCCCCTGATACCAATTAATAAGCGCAGAAGTAATAAAGAACATACATGCACTACCCAATTGAACCATTTGATTTATTGTCAAAATGAATCGACCTCCTATTTAATGGTTATTATAGCGTGCATTCATATTTCTGTAACCTTTTTGTTGTAATCTCCTTTTCGAGTTCATACGGAAATCACATGTAAGCGGTATGATAAATGTATAACAACTAGAAAGGAGTGGTAAAACAAAATGTCACTAGAAGCGCTCATTATTTTTTCTTTGCTAAACGCGGGTCAGCTTGCAGAGAATTCGAAGGTTGATGTACATAAAGAGCAGAAAGATGCTTATGTATATGTTCAGAAAGAGGAAAATAAATAACTTTAATATATATAAATAAAAGCTACTCGAAGTAACTGTTTTAGTTGTCTTCGGTAGCTTTTTACATTATGAATAGATAGGAATTAATTCTCGCTTGAAATCTTCGTACATTTCAAAGGCGATTTTCATGATTTCTTTGAGTTCATCGTAACTGTGGAAATATAGCACGGGTACTTTTTCCGTGTCATTTGATAACAATCTTATAAATATGTCCCAAGGGTCTCCAGATCTAACTTCACCATTATGCCATGCTTCCCAAATCAATTCAGCAACACCATATTTTAAGCTGATGTTGAATCTAAAGGTGTAGACATCTTTGTTTTTTACTTCTCCTACAATAAAAAAGTCTTCTTTTTTATTGTAACGAGCTTTATAGCCAAGAGACTCGAATACTTCAATAGCTTTTTCATTTTCATAGTTTTCAAATGTATTTGTTCTATCGGAAAATTTTTCTGATAATGCTTTATATCTCTTAATAAAATCAATTTTTGTAAGGCAGGCTTGTATTTCAGGTTGTAATGAATACGCCAATAATTACTCCTCCCTAATTTTTAATATTAGATCAAATAAAACAGTATACATGTTAGATACATGAAGAAATCCGGCTCTTGTGAGTCGGATTTTCTTTTTTTATATATAGGATAAGATTGCTTTTCTTATATATAAAATTATGAATAAATAGGAATTAATTCTTGTTTAAAATCTTCATACATACCTAAAGCAATTTTTAAAATTTTTTCTAAGCTGTCATAATCGTTAAATAGTACGGGCTTAATTCTAGTATCTGGAGAAATTAAAAGTCTTGAATATAGACTCCATGGACTACCTAATCTTAGTTCATCATTATGATAAACTACCCAAGTAAAATCCAGAACGTTTACTTTAATACCAATATTAAAATAAAATAAATTTTCTTTTTTATCACCTAGTTCTCCAACTTTTAAAAACTTTTCTTTTTTATCATAAACTGATTTATAACCTAGCTTTTCAAGTATTTGTTGAATTTCTTCAATATTGGGATTAGGAATGATTTCTTCGGCATCATAATTTTCTCTCGAAAAAGAAGAAAGTTCTGTGTATCTATTAACAAAGTCAATTTTTTTAAGTGCTGTTTCTATTTCAGGTTTTAATTTTAAGTTCATAATTAATTCTCCTAAAACCTTAAGTCTGTCCTTGTTTTTTAGTCATTACTTCATGTATTTTTAAGGTGAAATTATGAATAAATAGGAATTAATTCTCGCTTGAAATCTTCGTACATTTCAAAGGCGATTTTCATGATTTCTTTGAGTTCATCGTAACTGTGGAAGCATGGACGAAGTATTTTTTCTGTATCATTTGATAATATTGCTACAAACATAGCCCATGGATCTCCAGCTCTTATTGCACCATTATGTCGTGCAGACCAAATAAACTCAACAAGGCCATGTTTTAAACTAATATTAAATCTAAAAGTATAGATGTTTTTATTCTTGACCTCACCAACAATAAAAAAGTTTTCTTTTTTCATAAAACGAGCTTTATAGCCAAGAGACTCAAATACTGCAATTACTTTTTCGTTTTCATAGTTTTCAAATGTGTTTTCTCTATCTGGAAATTGTTTTGATAATGCTTTATATCTCTGAATAAAATCAATTTTCTCAAGTACCTCTTTAATTTCGGGTTCTAAATCATACGCCATCAATTATTCCTCCCTAAATCTAATATCAATATCATATTTTTCTTTTGCTAGCTTGATATATTCATCTATTTTTTTGAATTTTTTATTAGATGTTGGAATCTCTAAAATATGTCTTCCTTCTAGTAACTTTCCATCTATTCTCTCATATTTATTTGAACGAATTTTAGTTCCAACAGCATATTTATCTTTCATTTCTTTCAAATATTTTTCAAAAGTTTTAATATCAATATCTTCGAAATCTGTTGCTTTTCTAGAAACGATTTCTCCTTTACGTGGGTCATATGAATCTAATCTTTTACCATTACTTAAATGAAGCTCATCATGTGGGTACCACTCGTTGTCTTGAGCAGTTTTATTAAACTTATTTCCTCTTGCCATAGGTGAATCTTTTGTCCAATAATCACTCGCTTCTTTCCAGTTCAATCTATCTTTAGGTATTTTACCGTCTTTTGCTTTTCTAACGCAATATTCCGCATATTTTAATTCTAAATCAGATTCGACAAACTTACCATCTTTTAAAAGATTTTTAGAGGAACCCTCAGAAGAAGACTGGAACCTTTGCAAAGTATCGATACTATTTTGAACGGTATTATACCATACAAATGTACCATGTGTAGCAACACCTGCTCCAGCGGTTGTAAGAGCTAAATCAGCTGGGATAACAATTGGTGATGCTGCCCCGAAAGTTACTCCTTCTAACAATACGGTTCCAACATTTGATCCTGTTACAATAGCTATACCGCCCAAAATTTCAAAAATAGATCCTACCCCTGATACAAAATTACCCACAAGATTTCCGGCTTGAAAGGTTGTTTTGTTTTCTAATTCATTGCCCATTGGTAATTCTGCGCCTGTAAAATTTTCAGCGGCTGAATTACAAATTCCTTGGAAGAATTCCCAAGCGCCAATAGCTGTTTTTTCGTACCACGGTCTATTAGCTTCTTGTTCCTGCAAAGCCATTTTTTCTTCAATTTCTTTTTTTATTTCGGCTTCTTGAACTCTTTCCTCTGCAATTTTTTGAATAGAGGTTATCCATTCCATATTCAACCCTTGTGTACTAAATGTACCACTGGCGGGACTAAAACCTTTTCCGCTTTGTACTTCCGCCAAACCTGTCGCAATGCTAGCGGCTAGTTGGAGTGCAGTATCATAATTATTACTAGAAGTATAATTAAATTCATATAGATGTTCTAATTTTTCTTGCAGTTTTTGCCTCATGACAGTAAAAAGATTTACCATAGCGTCCATACCTGGGATCGACATAGTTTGGTTGAGCGCTTCTGTACTTGCTATCATTCGATCGATTTCTCGAATTTGTTCTATTATCTCCTGTTCGATAACATCTGTAGAAGCTACCTGTGATTGAAAGTCTCTTGGAAAGGCATCATTTTGAAGGATTAATTCTTCAAAATGATTCCTTGTGCTAACGGACGAAAGGTTTGTAAGAAATATGCTTTTGCACTGCTATATGTTTGTCCCTGTAGAACAGTATCCAATGCAAAAGCGTCAATAGAATGAATGATTTGTTCCATTCCTTGAATAGTAGCGTTACAGAAAGCGTTCATACTTTCTGTTTGAGCTTGTACTTCACCGAGATACATATTTAAAGACATGGACTTTCCCTCCCCTTACAAGAAAAATAATACCAATTTAAGGAAGTGGTTGTAAATGTAATATTCTAATTATTTAGCGAAAAAGGTAATCTTTCATTAAGTTTTATAATCTCATTCGGATATCTGGTGATGAAGAGGTTTTTAAGTTGAATGTGAATAGAAAAAGGGAAGGTATAGATTATGTACAAATAAATACGTTGTAAAAATAATGTTAACAAAAGGAGAGTACAGCAAAGAAAAATGAATTATGGGGTAGGTTTTTATTAATGTGGATAAAAATGGATGAAATTTTAGAGAGAGGGCTAAGTTTTATTTTGTTACATTGTTCCTTTTTTATACATATACCGGCTATATTTAATAAAAAAAGCCCAGGCCCCTTGATAAACAAGGTTCCTAAGGCTTTTAATAATACTCTTTTCAGAGTACCGAGATTAACGAGAGTAGAACTCTACGATTAATGCTTCGTTGATTTCAGCTGCTAACTCAGAACGCTCAGCGTGACGAGTGTAAGTAGCTTCTAATTTATCAGCATCGAAAGTTAAGTATTCTGGTACGAAGTTGTTAACTTCGATCGCTTCTTTAACAACAACAAGGTTGTTAGATTTTTCGCGAACGCTGATAGTTTGACCAGGTTTTACACGGTAAGATGGGATATCTACGCGAGCGCCATCAACCATGATGTGACCGTGGTTTACTAATTGGCGAGCTGCACGACGAGTGCGAGCTAAGCCCATACGGTAAACTAAGTTGTCAAGACGAGCTTCAAGAAGGATCATGAAGTTTTCGCCGTGCTTACCAGGCATTTTACCTGCTTGGTCAAATGTGCGACGGAATTGACGCTCAGTCATGCCGTACATGTGACGAAGTTTTTGTTTCTCTTGTAATTGTAAACCGTATTCTGAAAGTTTCTTACGTTGGTTAGGACCGTGAGGACCTGGTGCGTAAGGGCGTTTTTCTAATTCTTTTCCTGTGCCGCTTAGAGAGATTCCAAGACGACGAGACAGTTTCCAAGCTGGACCTGTATAACGAGCCATAGTTGACTCCTCCTTTAAAAATGTTTTTATTTACGTAAAATAAAAACAGACGTAATCGATATTTACGGGCATTTTGTTTTCATGTACCTTCGCTCCAGCAGCAGGGAGTTACGAGATACACCTCCGTAGAGGAACAAAATACAAACGATAAACTCACATTACAAGGCTGCCTTTTTATTTTACACAAACGCTATTATATCTTTTACCCAGAGTTTCGTCAAGCGAGTACGTTTTTGTTTTATGCATAAAAATTTTGGGAATTAATATAAGAAGGAATTTAAAACAATATAGAAGAAGAGATAGAAACACAAATAAAACGCTTACATAAAATGAAGGAAAACGTTCATCAAATTTTTATGGATGAATATGCGGCAATAAAAACATAAGGGGGATGTTTTTATGAAAAAGAAGCATATGGAGACAGCGTTAATTCATCACGGGTATACATCTGAGGAACATAAAGGAAGTTTAACACCACCGTTATTTCAAACGTCTACATTTACATTTGAGACTGCGCAGCAAGGAGAGGCGAGTTTTACGGGAGTAGATCCATCTTATATTTACTCAAGACTTGGAAATCCAACTGTAAAATTATTTGAAGAACGTATGGCGGTGTTAGAAGGAGGAGAAGAAGCTCTTGCTTTCGGATCTGGTATGGCAGCTATTTCAGCAACGTTAATTGGTTTTCTAAAAGCTGGAGATCATATTATTTGTTCAAATGGATTATATGGGTGTACGTACGGATTTTTAGAAGTGTTAGAAGAGAAATTTATGATTACGCATTCGTTTTGTGATATGGAGACAGAGGCTGATATTGAAAATAAGATTCGCCCAAATACAAAGCTTATTTTCGTTGAAACACCGATTAATCCAACGATGAAATTAATCGATTTAAAACAAGTAATTCGGGTTGCGAAGCGAAATGGATTACTTGTCATTGTTGATAATACGTTTTGTTCACCTTATTTACAAAGACCGCTTGAACTTGGTTGTGACGCAGTTGTGCATAGCGCGACAAAATATATTGGCGGTCACGGTGATGTTGTGGCGGGTGTAACGATTTGTAAAACGAAAGCGTTAGCTGAAAAAATTCGCCCGATGCGAAAAGATATCGGCGGTATTATGGCACCGTTTGATGCGTGGTTATTGTTACGCGGATTAAAGACATTAGCGGTAAGAATGGACCGTCATTGTGATAATGCAGAAAAAATTGTATCGTTCCTAAAAAATCATGATGCGGTAGAAGGTGTTTGGTATCCAGAAGGGGAGTTAGCATCTCGCCAAATGAAACGGGGCGGCGGTGTAATTTCTTTTTCAATTAAAGGCGGAAAAGAAGAGACGCAAGCGTTTATCAATGACCTTCACTTTATTACAATTGCGGTAAGCTTAGGAGATACAGAAACGTTAATTCAGCATCCGGCAACGATGACGCATGCTGCGATTCCAGCTGAGTTAAGACGAGAAATGGGTATTTATGATAATTTAATACGTTTATCAGTCGGTTTAGAATCGTGGGAGGATATCGTTTCTGATTTAGAGCAAGCGTTAAAGAAAATATCTACAGTTAGTAATCAATAAAAAAAGAGTGAGCTATCGGTTTCGTACGTGATGTACGCAATCGATAACTCGCTCTTTTCTTTTTTAAATATGTTTTAGGAGTGTTTCCACAAACTTTTCTAAATAGCGCTGATCTACTTCATCAAAACGATTTTTTTCAGGGCTATCAATATCAAGTACACCAATGACAGTTCCTTCTTTCACGATTGGTACGACGATTTCTGAATTTGAAGCACTGTCGCAAGCGATGTGTCCTGGGAATTGATGAACGTCTGCTACAAGCTGCGTTGTTTTCGTTTCAGCTGCAACGCCGCAAACGCCTCGTCCAAATGGAATGCGCACGCAAGCAGGCATTCCTTGGAATGGTCCAAGAACAAGCTGATTTCCTTCTGTTACATAAAAGCCAACCCAATTCACACGGTCTAAAAATTGGTTTAATAATGCGGACGCATTTGATAAGTTTGCGACTACGTTTAATTCGCCGGTTAATAATGCATCCAGTTGTTTAATTACCGTCTCATATTGCTGCACACGAGATCCTGCGTAACTTTCTTTAGTAAACATGGAAACAGCTCCTTTTTTATCGAGATGTGTAAAATATTAGCAAAATACGATGTATTTCACATGACTTTGTCGATAGAAAATTAAAGGAATTTGTCTTAAAAGTCAAGAAATTTAAACTATAGCTGTTCAGTGAGAGGAAGTGAGCGCATGAAACAGACGAAACAAAAAGTAATTGATGCGGCAATATCGTTGTTTAACACGAAAGGTTATGATGGAACGTCGGTGCGAGACATTGCAAAGCGAGCGGATGTGAATGTAGCGAATATTTCATATTATTTTGCTGGAAAGCAAGGCCTATTAGAGCAGCTTATTACTAATTTTTTAGAAGGGTATATTCATGTGATTGAAACGTCCTTTGAACAGAGAGAATATTTGTCGGCTAAAGATGTGATGGTGCAAACAGTGCGCGGGATTTTACGATATCAATTTGAAAATAGGGAACTGACACGTTTCTTCTACCGAGAGCTGTCGCTTGATACGACATTAATTCGCGAAGTGATGACCGTTTATTTTTCTAAAGAAAGATACTATATAGAGCAAGTAATTAGACAGGGACAAATGAAACAGGAGTTTAAGAAGGTATCTTTTACAATGTTTATGACGCAATTAAAAGGCATGATGAATATGCCGTTTTTATATCCGCAATATATATCAGAAGTGCTGCATTCTTTTCCGTCTGAGACATTTTTCTTAGAAATGTACACGAAAGAAATTGAACAATGGATGGAACAAACATTATGTATAACGAATATGTATCAGGAATGGCCAAGAGCTGTTCATATGTGAGAAATCCCCACCTAACGAACTGAGGTGGGGATTTTTGTGCTTTCTTTTCTTTGCCATACATTGTTGCATAATAGCGCGATAATTGTTAATGAGGCTCCGGCAATTTCAACTTTGTCGACTGTATAACCTCGAAAGATGGAACCGATAAGTGCAAGTACAGGAACTAAATTCATAAATAATATGCCGTTAATAGATGAAATATAGCGATTTCCTGTGTTCCAGCAAAATACAGCGATAACACCTGCAATAATCGACATATACAAGAGTTCAAAACGAACGTTCATAATTGTACGTAGTGACGGTACAGTAATGACGTTTGTGTAAGTGAAGAAAGAGACGATAACGATGAGTGAAATCGAGCCGAATAAACAAGTTAACGTCGTGTATCTAAGTGGTGACCAAGATTGAAAACGAGCACCACCGTTCGTGTAAATGACCCAGCAAGTAACGCCGCACAGCATAAGTATATTTGTTGAGAGGTGACTGGCAGCTCCAAATAATAAGTGCATATTTCCCTTTGAAATGACAAGCATAACACCGAGCAATGCAACGAACATACAAAGGAATGTATAGTTTTGTGGGCGTTTGTTTTTTGTTATCCACTGCAATAATAAAGCGATGAGTGGCATAAGAGATTGAATCATCGCGGCATGGATGGCTCCGGCAGGTCCGGCAAGTTGTTGACCGTAAAAAATGAGAAAACCATACCCAGCGAAACCGACCGTTCCGTAAAAGAATAAAGAAAGTGTTCTTTTCTCTAAGCGGAGTGAAGTTTTCCCTTCAGTGATGAGTAGTAAAATAAGAAAAATAATAGCTGCTGATCCGTACCGGATAGTTGTGAAGAAGAACGGATCGATAAACTGCAGGGCATTTGCCATGACAGGAAACATAAATCCCCAAGCAGTTACGGCAAGTAAGCATAGGGGGGATCCAAGTAGCATTTGTTTTTTATCCAAGAGTATCTTTCCCCTTTACATTTCGTTATAGTAAGTTGATGAAATAAGTATAAAGAGTAATTGTTTATAGAAGGAAATATCGATTTTTTATGACAGTTATAACTTTTTGTTAGAGGTGTGTACGATGGATTTGGAGGCAGTACGATCGTTTATTGAAGTAAAGAATACGCGAAGTTTATCAAAGGCGAGTAAGATTTTACATATTTCCCAGCCGGCGCTTAGTAAACAAATCCAAAGGTTAGAAGCGGATTTAGATGTTACTTTACTGAAGCGTTCCGCGCGAGGAGTGGAATTAACAGAGGCTGGGGAGTTATTTATAACAAGAATGTTACCGATTTTGGAACGCATACATGAAGTGAAAGCCGAAATGAAGAATTTTCAAGAGAAGCGGAAAATTTCCATCGGCATATTGCCGAGTTTAGCAGCACATTATATATCAAAATGTAATGATGTATTAGGTGACGGGTTCGAAGTAGAATGGAGAATTGAGCATACGAAAGTATTAATGGGACTCTTTAAAGACCGAAAGATTGAAGCAATGTTCATCGATTCAGTAGTAGAAGGCGCTGTGTGTGTAAAAGAAATACGAGAAGAAAAAATTGTTTGTGTCGTTTCAAATGATCATCTTTATAAAGAGAAAACAGTAATCCAGATGGAAGACTTGCAAAATGAAAAGTTAATCGTATATCCAGAAATCTGTGATGTAAGGAAAATGATCACGAATACGTTTCATGGGATAGGTGCGAAACCGATCATTGCATTTGAAACTTCTTATACAGAACCGATGCTTGCGATGGTCGGTGTTGGACTTGGTATTACGTTACTTCCAGAAATGTCAGTAGGGCAAGCGGTAAGGCAAGGAAATGTGCATGCAATTTCTATTGAACCACCACTTGTGCGCAAAATTTATTTCGCATCTCATATGGAAGAAGGCCCTTTATTACATTCATTTCATGATGAGAGGTAATCCAAACGGAATATTGAGAAAGATTACAATTGCATTGAAAGAAACATGAAATTTTAAAAAAAACTAGGTCAAAAACAAGCCATTACATGGTATGATTAGTACATTGTTAGTTGTTAAATATAGGGGAATTCCCTTTTTATACATAATGCCTTCCATTTCATAAACGGAACGGACAAAAAAAGAGATATAACTAGGAGGCTTTTTTGCATGGATTCTATCCTGACGATCGTTATCATTGTAGTAAGCTCTATTCTAGTGCTGCTCATGATAGAGCTTGTGATAAGAAATCGTTCATATAAAGATATTGAAGCACTTGAGCAGTGGAAACAAGAGATAAAAGATAAGCCTGTGGCAGATGAACTAAAGCGGGTAAAAGATTTAAATATGACGGGTCAAACAGAAGAACTGTTTGGTAAATGGCGTGAAGAATGGGATGAAATTGTATCAACAACCCTTCCGAAAGCTGACAAAGATTTAGCGCAAGCGCGAAAATTCGCCTCGCAATTCTCCTTCCGAAAAGCAAAGCATGCGATGAATGAATCCATAAGTGGTTTAGATGACGCTGATAATCGTATTACAGGCATTTTAAATGAATTACAGCAATTGTTAGAAAGCCATGAAAAGAATAGCTCGGAAATTGAAGAGTTACGTGATACATATCGTAGTATGAAGAAGAGTGTTCTTGCTCATAGACATATGTATGGAGCAGCAGAGCAGAAAATTGAAGAGATGCTAGACGCTGAATCTGAGAAATTTAAAAGCTTTGAAGAAGCAACAAATAATGGTGACTATTTAAAAGCAAGAGAAATTGTTATTAGTTTGGAAGAAGGTTTAGCAGGTTTAGAAATCATTATTCACCAAATTCCAGATTTATTGGTAGAGTGTCAAGCGACGTTACCAGTTCAGCTGGAAGATTTATTACACGGACATAATGATATGGTAAGACAAGGTTATGTATTAGAGTATTTGGAAATCCCTAAAGAATATCGCGATATGATGAAACAACTACAAACATGTTTAATGGATATACAGGAGCTTCATATAACGGAAGCGGCTGAAAAAGTAGAAAACTTAAAAACTCGTTTAGATGGCTTCTACGATCAACTGGAACAAGAAGTACGTGCGAGACATTATGTGGAACAAAAAACACTTTCTGTTTATGAAGACTTAGAAGAAATTCGTAATGAAACGATTGAAACAAAAGCAGAAACACAGCTCGTGAAACAAAGTTATCAGTTACAAGATAAGGACATTGAGTCTCAAAAAGTAATTGAAAAGCAAATGCACATTTTAATGAAACGTTTTGAAATGCTGCAATTACGCGTTGCGGAACAAGATATTGCCTTCTCTATCATTCGTGAGGAGCTAGAAGAGGTTTATGAGCAATGTGAAACGTTAAAAGTACTTCATGCAGAATATAAAGAAATGTTGCAAACGATGCGCAAAGAAGAATTTGAAGCGCGCGAGAAGTTACAAGAAATGCGAAATACTATTTTCGAAACGAAACGCTTTATGCAAAAGTCGAATTTGCCGGGTCTTCCAGAAAGTATTATGGAAGATTTAAAAAGAGGACAAATGGCAATGCAAGCTGTATACGAGCAATTAGAAGTGAAGCCGTTAAATATGAATGCTGTGAATAGCAGTTTAGAAGAAGCGTACACAACTGTTAATGGTGTAGCTGAAATGACAGAAGAGTTAATTGGACAAGCGTATTTAGTTGAAAAATTAATTCAATACGGTAATCGTTACCGCAGTCATGATGAGAACCTTGCAGAGAGCTTAAATTATGCGGAGAAATTATTCCGTGAATATCAGTACGATGCAGCTTTAGAACAAGCGGCTTCTGTGCTAGAGCAACTTGAGCCTGGCGTTGTTCAAAAAATAGCGGAATATGTAGACAATGAACAAACCCTTTCATAAGGGTTTGTTTTTTTGTGTAAATTTGAGGACGATGTTGCTATAATGAATAGCGGAATACAGTAAGGTTATTCGTTTTAAAATATAACGGAACCTTTTAGTAGTCTTAGCGTAATGACACGTATTTGTGATATGATTATATGATGTGACAGCGCTGAAAGGGGAAGAACGATGATCTATTTTGATAATAGTGCGACGACAAAGCCATATCCAGAAGCTCTTCAATCGTACGTAACGGTTGCAGGGAAATATTTTGGGAATCCTTCTTCTATTCATTCGCTTGGAGGAGAGGCAGAGCGTCTATTAACACAATCAAGAACAATTGCAGCGCAGCTTCTTCACGTTAAACCTTCTGAGATTATTTTCACATCAGGTGGAACGGAAGGGAATAACCTTGCGATTAAAGGGATAGCGATGAGGAATCGTTCGCGCGGTAAACATATCATTACAACAAATATTGAACACGCGTCTGTGTTTGAAGCATATAAACAATTAGAAGATCTCGGTTTTGATGTAACGTATTTACCGGTTAATGAGCATGGTGTTGTATCGGTAGAGGATGTAAAACGAGCACTTCGTGAAGATACGATTCTTGTGTCAATTATTCACGTGAACAACGAGACTGGAGCAATTCAGCCTGTTGCTGAAATTGGAACGTTATTATCGAATTATCCGAAAGTAAGATTCCATGTGGACCATGTACAAGGGATAGGAAAAGTACCGCTTAATTTATATGCTTCTCATATTGATCTTTGCTCAATATCTGGACATAAATTCCACAGTGTAAAAGGAACGGGTCTTCTTTATGTACGTGATGGTGTAAGGTTAGATCCAATTTTATCAGGTGGTCAACAAGAGCTGAAGTATCGCTCTGGTACAGAAAATTTACCTGGTATTGTAGCGATGGTGAAAGCACTTCGCATGACAATGGAACAAGTGAAAGAAAAGGTAGCTCATTTGCAAAGTTTACAAGCAGAGCTTGTTCGTTTCTTTAAAGAGATGGAAGATGTAACGATTAATACGTCGCTTGCATACGCAGCACCGCACATTTTAAATGTATCATTTGTAGGTTTAAAACCAGAAGTGGTCGTTCATGCTTTAGAAGAACACGGTGTATATGTATCAACAAAGTCTGCTTGTTCTTCAAAAGCAAATGAAGTGAGCAGAGTGTTAGTGTCAATGGGAGTACCGCATGCGGCTGCTGCAAGTGCTATTCGCATTAGTTTGGCACCAGAAAACACGATGGAAGAAGTAAAACAATTTGAAGGTATTGTGAAAGAAACAATGCCAAAATTATATGAAGTGATGAGGTAAAGGAATATGATGACATATGAATATATTTTAGTTCGTTATGGAGAGATGACAACTAAAGGTAAGAACCGTTCTAAATTTGTAAGCACATTAAAAGATAATGTGAAGTTCAAACTGAAAAAATTCCCAAATATTAAAATCGATGCAACGCATGACCGTATGTACATCCAATTAAATGGTGAAGATCATGAAGCAATTTCTGAAAGATTAAAAGACGTATTTGGTATTCATAAGTTTAACTTAGCGATGAAAGTACCGTCAGAATTAGAAGATATTAAAAAAGGTGCATTAGCAGCTTTCTTACAAGTAAAAGGTGATGTAAAAACATTTAAAATTACTGTACACCGTTCTTATAAGCATTTCCCGATGAGAACGATGGAATTATTACCTGAGATTGGTGGACACATTCTAGAAAATACTGAAGATATTACAGTAGATGTTCATAATCCAGATGTAAATGTACGTGTAGAAATTCGCAGTGGTTACAGCTACATCATGTGCGATGAGCGTATGGGAGCTGGCGGTCTACCAGTTGGCGTTGGTGGAAAAGTAATGGTACTTCTTTCTGGTGGTATCGATAGCCCAGTAGCAGCGTACTTAACGATGAAACGCGGCGTATCAGTGGAAGCAGTTCACTTCCATAGCCCACCTTTCACAAGCGAGCGTGCGAAACAAAAAGTAATCGATTTAGCACAAGAGCTAACGAAATACTGTAAACGTGTAACACTTCACCTTGTTCCATTTACAGAAGTGCAAAAAACGATTAATAAAGAAATTCCATCTAGCTATTCAATGACAGTTATGCGCCGTATGATGATGCGTATTACAGAGCGTATTGCAGAGGAGCGTAATGCACTTGCAATTACGACTGGTGAAAGTCTTGGACAAGTAGCAAGCCAAACGTTAGATAGTATGCACACGATTAACGAAGTAACAAATTATCCAGTTATTCGTCCACTTATTACGATGGATAAATTAGAAATTATTAAAATCGCTGAAGAAATTGGCACATATGATATTTCAATTCGTCCGTACGAAGATTGCTGTACAGTATTCACACCAGCAAGCCCAGCGACGAAGCCGAAGCGTGAAAAAGCAAATCGTTTTGAAGCGAAATATGATTTCACACCATTAATCGATGAAGCTGTAGCGAACAAAGAAACAATGGTATTACAAACGGTAGAAGTAGTGGCGGAAGAAGAAAAATTCGAAGAACTTTTCTAAAACCATAAATTACCATATCTAAATCGTGTATGAAGTCATGTTATTTATCACACTCTATACTCACAAGGAGGTGATATAACATGTCACGTAGCACAAATAAATTAGCGGTTCCTGGTGCTGAATCAGCATTAGACCAAATGAAATACGAAATCGCTCAAGAGTTTGGTGTTCAACTTGGAGCAGATGCAACAGCTCGCGCTAACGGTTCTGTTGGTGGTGAAATCACTAAACGTCTAGTTTCACTAGCTGAGCAACAATTAGGCGGTTTCCAAAAATAATCCCATATAAGATGGCTTAGAAAGAGCGGGTTCTCCCGCTCTTTCTTTTTGTTGTTTGCATCGGTATACATTCATTTCGACATAGACATAAAAAATTTGTCAAAAGAAGAGGGTTCAAAATAGACAGAAAATTCTTTATTATATAAGGGAGGCATAAAGAAAAAGGAGGATGTTTATGAAAAGAGAGGAATTGTTGGCGCCGCTGTCTTATAATTTAGTTTCTGAAATAGAGAAATATATAGGGGATAAAGATAAGCTTGCTTTAATTTGGCAAGATGATAAAGGGAATAGACGAGAAGTTACATACGCTGAGCTTATGCAAGGTGCGAATAAAATTGGAAACGCTTTTATAAAGAGTGGTCTGCAAAAAGGGGACAAGCTTCTCATTATGATGCCGCGCTTAATTGAAGCGTACATGACGTATATCGCTGCGATTAAAGCAGGATTTGTAGTAATTCCGAGTTCGGAAATGTTACGCAAAAAAGATATCGAATATCGCATTGGACATGGGGAAGTGAAAGCAATCGTAAGCTATGAACCATACATTGGACAGTTTGATGATATAGAAGCTATGGAATCTCTTCAAAAATTCGTTCTGAGCGAGCAGTCAGTAGATGGATGGATTAATTTAAAAACAGCGTTAGAAACAGAAAGTGATATGCTAGAAATGGCGAAGACAGATAAAGAAGATATGGTCTTTTTATCTTACACGTCAGGGACGACAGGAAACCCAAAAGGTGTTGTTCATACGCATGCGTGGGCATACGCACATTTACGTACGAGCGCTCCAAATTGGCTCGGAATTGAAGAGGATGATGTTGTGTGGGCGACGGCTAGTCCAGGCTGGCAAAAGTGGATTTGGAGCCCGTTTTTAGCAACTCTCGGATCAGGAGCGACAGGATTTGTATACAACGGTAAATTTGAACCGAAAACATATTTAAATTTATTAGACGATAATAAGGTGAATGTGCTTTGTTGTACGCCGACTGAGTATAGATTAATGGCAAAAGTAGAGAATTTAAGCCAGTACAATTTAGAAGCGTTACATAGCGCTGTATCAGCAGGTGAGCCGTTAAATAGAGAAGTCATTGAAACGTTCCAAAAGCACTTTCATATTACAGTACGAGACGGCTATGGGCAAACGGAAAATACATTGCTTGTTGGTGTAATGAAAGGGATGGATATTAGACCAGGATCAATGGGAAAACCAACGCCAGGTAACCACGTTGATATCGTAAATGAAGAAGGTATTCCAGTAAAAGTGGGCGAAGTTGGTGATATCGCAGTTCACATTGAAACGCCAGCCCTCTTTAAACAATATTATAAAGATGATGAGCGCACAGCGATGCAATTCCGCGGTGATTATTATATTACTGGCGATAAAGCGAAGAAAGATGAAGACGGTTATTTCTGGTTTGAAGGGCGTGGTGATGATATTATTATTAGCTCTGGTTATACAATCGGGCCGTTTGAAGTAGAAGACGCGCTTGTAAAACATCCTTACGTAAGAGAGTGCGCAGTTGTCGCAAGCCCTGATGAAATTCGCGGAAGTGTCGTGAAGGCATTTATCGTATTAAGAGAGAATATAGAAAAGAACGAAGAAATATTAATTCCAATACTCCAACAACACGTCAAAGAACTTACTGCACCATATAAATATCCTCGTAAAATTGAATTTGTAGATGAACTACCAAAAACGATTTCCGGAAAAATTCGCCGTATTGAACTTAGAAAACAAGAGATGGAGATTCCTTCAAAATAATTTCGAAAATAGTTGAATGCACTGTAAAACGTATGGTATTATAGAAGCGAACATAAGTTCGATTTTATAAATTAAAAAAAGAGGTGTCCGTATGATTTTAGGTATTAATCCGTACTTAGTTTTAGATGGTAGTGGGCAAGAAGCTGTACAGTTTTATAAAGAAGCGTTAGATGCAAAAGTAGAAGTCATGCAAACTTTTGGTGACATGCCTGAAAATCCAGAATATCCGATTCCAGCTGAGGCGAAAGAGCGCGTTTTACATGCCACTTTAAAAGTTGGGAATACGGACCTTATGATTTCTGATACATTCCCAGGTCAAGGGCATGCAATCGGATCTCAAGTAACAATTGCAATTCACATTAGTAATGCAGAAAAAGCAAAAGAAGTATTCGAAAAGTTACAAGAAGGTGGCGAAGTTATTATGCCACTTCAAGAAACGTTCTGGAGCCCAGCATACGGACAACTAAAAGATAAATTTAGCATTGAATGGCAAATTACAACGTCTACTACTGAACAAAAATAATTTTTGGAAAAGCACCATTTTTAATCGAAATGGTGCTTTTTATATACGAACGAATTTCGTAGACTAAAGAGAAAAGGGGGATAAGCATATGGGAGAAATTTGGTATGGAGGCACCATTTACACGATGCGAGAAGAGAATGAAAAAGTAGAAGCTATTTATGTTGAAAACGGTATGATTGTTGATGCTGGGAGTAAGGAAGAGCTAGAAAGTCAATATTCAGACATGAAGTTGTGTGACTTAGAAGGGAAAACAATGATTCCAGGTCTCGTTGATAGTCATATGCATCTTATTGGGCATGGAGAGAGGTTACTTCGTCTAGATTTATCAAATTGTACATCTTACAGCGAAGTGCTGACTCTCGTTCGGAAACGAGTAGAAGAAGCTCCAAAAGGTTCTTGGATTATTGGAGAAGGCTGGAATGAAAATAATTTTACAGATACAAAGCAAGTTCATGTACGTGATTTAGATGAAATCTCTAAAGAACATCCAATATTATTAAAGCGAGTTTGTCGTCACGTTACATGGGTGAATTCATACATATTGCAAGAAGCGAGCATAACAGAAGCGACGCAAGACCCGAAAGGCGGGAAAATTGGCCGTGATTCATTAAATATGTTAACCGGGCTTTTATATGAACAAGGGCAAGAGTTAATTAAACATGTGCAGCCTGAAATTGATGAAGCTTATTTACAAAGGGCTTTGCAAACAGCAATTAAAGACTGTTGGCAATATGGTCTCGTTGGTGGGCATACGGAAGATTTAAATTATTACGGTGGCTTTAGAAAAACGCACAATGCGTTTTCTCATGTTATAAAGAAAATGCCATTTAAAGCACATTTACTCGTTCACCATGAAGTAGCACAGGAACGAAAAGAATATGAAAATGAACACTATATTGAGTTTGGTGCGATGAAAATTTTTTCAGACGGTTCTTTTGGCGGAAGAACAGCTTTATTAAGTGAACCGTATGAAGATGCGCAAGAAACAAATGGAGTTGCAATTTTCTCGCGCAAAGAGCTTGCAGAGTTAGTGAAAAAAGCACGAGATTTACATATGCCAGTAGCAATTCATACAATCGGTGACTTATCTCTTGAATATGTCATTGATGCACTTGAATTATATCCACCAGCAGAAGGATTACGCGACCGCATTATTCACTGTCAGCTAGCTCGTGAAGAGTTGGTTGAAAGAATGAAACATTTGCCGGCTATTATCGATATTCAGCCCGTCTTTCTGTCATCAGACTTCCCATCAGTTATTGAAAAACTAGGCGAGCATCGTCTTCGTTATGCATACGCGTGGAAGACGTTACTAGAAGCAGGATTACACTGCAACGGTGGATCTGACGCGCCAATTGAACAAGTAAATCCGTTTTTAGGCATATATAGCGCTGTTACACGCAGAAGTTTTATTGACGGTGTATGTTATATGCCGGAAGAAAGATTAACGGTATATGAGGCGATCTCTTTATTTACGACAGGAAGTGCCTATGCAATCGGAAAAGAAGCGAAGCGAGGACAAATTACAAAAGGATATGAAGCGGACTTTACGGTATTAGACCGCAATATTTTTGAAATAGAGGCGGAAGAAATAAGAGAAGTACAAGCAGCGATGACTGTAATTGATGGGAAGATTGTGTATAGGAAAGACGTGTGAAAATATATCAACTTACCAACAAAAGCTAACAATAGTGGCCGATAGCGAGAAAAATAAAAAACCGCCAAATTATGGGATTTCATAATTCAGCGGTTTTTTCATGCTATAAAAACGTTCTCTGTACTTTTTCCCAGAAGGAATTGTTTTTTAATTTAACTGTTTTAATTTGTTTATCGCTTAAGCGTACAACAGCTTTTTCTACTTGTTTAATGCTAAGCGCTTCATTATCCAAACCGATAACAGGATAATCATTACCGTCTGGTCTTAGTTTTAAAGTTAATGTACGTTCGTGATTTAAAATGAACGGTGAACCGAGCGTACGGTATGTGTTGTTATTTAATGATGCTAGCTCGCTTACTTGGAAGCAAGGAATCAGTGGATCGACAACTGCACCATGTAATGATTTATTGTAAGCTGTACTTCCTGTTGGGGTAGAAACGACTAAACCGTCCCCTCTAAATGTTTCGAAATGTAGATTATCAACGTGAACATCGACAACGAATGTTTTAATGATGCTAGAACGTAATGAGAACTCATTTAAACAATGGAAAGATGTACCGTGATCTACATCTACTTGAATTGTTGGGTATTTTCGCACTTCAATTTCATTTTTTGTAATTTCTTGAAGGGCTGTATCAACGTGATCAATATGGAAATCGCAGTAGAAAGAAGTTTCATCTTTCGTAGAAATCCCTGCGTATAAGCAATCTTCTCTAAAACCAGTTTTACGAACGGCTTGTAAGAAAGTTGCATCATCTCCAACACTGACGATAGCGTTTGCATTTTTTGGATGATCTAATATGGTAAATCCATTCTCTTCTAAAATACGATAGATTGGGTTCATTTTTTCAACGAGTGTTGCTTTGTCATCACCATAAAAGAAAAATAAATTGCGACGATCTGCCATTATGTATCCCTCCACTGCAGTTAAATTTTCTGTTCTTCGAGCTACATATCATCAGAATACGTTCCCTGACGATATGTTCAAATAATATATTTCGATATAAAATGTCAAAATACCTTTTTATTTTTAGAAAAATTTTTATATTCAATCTTATAGAATTCTGTTTAACGATGAATAAACTTGTCGATAATGGGTACGGAGTGAAAGGATGATACGTATGAAGTGGTTCGTAATTGGAATAATAATTCTTCTCCTTTTTATTTTGCTTATACTATTGTCGAAAATAAAGCTTAAAGTGACATTTTTATATTCAGAAATGGAAAAGCAATGTTTGTTTCAAGTGAAAATATGGATGATTCGCTATACATTTGATGTGTTGGAAAGAATTGAAAAGCAACAGAAGAAGACAGGGCAAAAGATTGAGAAAGCTGAAGAGGACGGCGGATTAGAGAATAAAATTATAGCGCAACTGGATAGTATGGGGGAACTGATAAAAAAGCTGCAAGAAGTTCATACTATTGTTAAAGATTTTCTCAAACGAGTGAAAATCAATGGTTGGAAATGGCACACACAAATTGGAGCAGGCGACGCAGCTAGCACTGGAATTGTCACTGGATATGCATGGGGGACAAAAGGAATGGCTGCTGGAGTTATAGGACAATATATGCATATTGTCGATGTACCAGAATTTGAAATTACTCCTGTTTTTCAAGGGAAAGGATTTGCATCAAGATGTGAATTAACGGCATCTTTTCGCATATTTCGTGCTATAAAAACAGGAATAAAATTACTCGTATTTATGAGAAGACAAAGATCTGGTACGACTGAAAAATCTGTTCAAGCATAGGGGGGATATAGAATGGACCATCCAATTCAAGGTTTAATGACAACCGCAATGCAGCATTTAAAACAAATGACTGATGTAAATACAATTGTAGGCGATCCAATTAAAGCTGCTGATGGAAGTGTAATTCTAACCGTTTCGAAAGTTAGTTTCGGCTTTGCCGCTGGTGGAAGTGAATTTGGTAAAGAACAAGCAGGCCGTCATCCATTTGGCGGGGGAAGTGGAGGAGGAGTTTCTATTAATCCTGTTGCTTTTCTTGTTATAAATGGAGAAGGTGTAAAAGTGTTGCATTTAGATAAGCAAACACACGTCATCGATAAAATAATTGAATTAGCGCCACAAGCTGTTGATAAAGTGAAAGAAATGATGGATAAACGAAAAGAAGACGATCCTGAATTTCAAATTTAACGAATAAAGAAGCTGATCAATGGATTAGCTTCTTTAATTTTTTTGTAAATAAAGCGATTTTATTTGCATTATCGATAGGGACAAACTATCATTTACATTGTACATATTTTGTTTAAATAAGGGAGGATTTTCAAGTGGCAAACGTAACTTTTAAAGGTAACCCAATGACTTTAGTTGGAACAGAAGTTAAAGTTGGCGATCAAGCGCCAAACTTCCAAGTATTAGCAAATGACTTATCTCCAGTAAGTTTAGAGACATACAAAGGTGAAGTAAAATTAATTAGTGTTGTACCTTCAATCGACACAGGTGTGTGTGATGCACAAACACGTCGTTTTAACCAAGATGCAGCAGGTATTGAAAACGCGAAAGTATTAACAATTAGCGCTGACTTACCATTCGCTCAAAAACGCTGGTGTGCAGCAAACGGTTTAGAAAATGTTGTAACACTTTCTGATCACCGTGACCTTTCATTCGGTGAAGCTTACGGCTTAGTAATGAAAGAGCTTCGTTTACTTGCTCGTGCAGTATTCGTAGTAGATAGCAACGACAAAGTAGTTTACGCAGAGTACGTAAGCGAAGGTACAAGCCATCCAAACTATGAAGCAGCATTAGAAGCAGCAAAATCGGCAAAATAATGTGAAGGAAGATGATCTCTTTGTAAGAGGTCGTCTTCTCTCGTATATTGTTATATGGAATCGATATACGAGAGAAGACGTTACATCATACATCACTAAAAAGGGAGCTCTTAAAAAGAGGTCGCTTTTTCTTTTGGGAAAAAATTAGATTATGGTATGATATAAGTTATGTGTAAAAGAGAGAAGGAGGAATGTACGTGAGTCAGACAGTAGAAACATTATTTTCTATTTTTGATTCTTCTGCGGTAGTTTTACGTAAAGAATTAGATGTAACATATTTAGAGGCGCTTGTAGAAACAGGTGATAACTTGTTTGAAGGAGCGATTTTACAAGAGGAATTATCTGAATCAGCAATTGAAAGGCTGAATCGTGAATATAGTACGTTTAATGAAGAAACATATAAAAGTGAAGAAATTCGTAAAGCATTTCAGTTAGCCATCTTAAAAGGAATGAAAGAAGGCGTACAAGCGAATCATGAAATGACGCCTGATGCAGTTGGAATGTTCATGAGCTACTTATTCCATAAGTTTATGCAATGTCAAAATGAAATTACTGTGTTAGACCCTGCAATTGGAACAGGTAACTTAATGACTACAGTGTTTAATAGCGCCAAAGAAGGACTAACAATGAGTGGGTTTGGTGTAGAAGTGGATGAAGTGCTAATTAAACTTGCTTTAGTAAATGCGAATTTACAAAAGCATGCAATCGAATTCTTCCATCAAGATGGACTAGCACCACTTTATATCGATCCGGTTGATGCAGTCGTTTCAGATTTACCCATTGGTTATTATCCAAATGAAATAGGTGCAAGTGAATATAAGTTAAAAGCAGATGAAGGAATGTCGTATGCACATCACCTATTTATTGAACAAAGTGTGAAACATACGAAAGAAGGCGGGTACTTATTCTTCTTAGTACCGAACTTCATTTTTGAAAGTGATCAAGCACCAAAACTACATGCATTTATTAAAGAAACATGCTTTATTCAGGGGTTATTACAGCTACCTGTTTCCATGTTTAAAAACGAGAAAAATGCAAAAAGTATATTTGTTCTCCAAAAGAAAGGCCCTAGTGTAACAATGCCAAAACAGGCGTTATTAGTGGAGTTACCTAAATTCTCCAACATGAAGGCGATGGAGGACATTATGGACCAATTAAATACTTGGTTTGCAACGCATAAATAAGGCTAGGTATATGTAACAGGATTAGTAATTCATGTAGTACAGTTTTATATGATATGTCATATTTTTAAATATATACTAGATTAAACTGAATTTTTTTGAAATCTGTAATATATATTTTTTCTTGGTGTTACAATTTTTTCACTTGAAATATATGTCGGACGATGTTTAAATTAAAATCGTGAGTATAAAATTTGCTAATGATGAAACGTTTTCATATTTAGTAAATTTGATCAGATAAAATCGAGCGGTTTGTGGACAGATCCACACAACTACCAAGAGAAAAAGGGGCGAAAGACTAGATGTCAAAAATCATCGCGATTAACGCAGGAAGCTCTTCCTTAAAATTCCAATTATTTGAAATGCCAAGTGAAACAGTATTAACAAAAGGTTTAGTAGAACGTATCGGTTTAGAAGATAGTATCTTCACTATTACTGTAGATGGCGAAAAACAAAAAGAAGTTACAAATATTCCAGATCACGCAGTAGCAGTTAATATGCTTCTTAACAAATTAACTGAAAACGGAATCGTTAAATCTCTAGATGAGATTGGCGGTATCGGTCACCGTGTTGTTCACGGCGGCGAAAAATTTGCTGACTCTGTTTTAATTACTGATGAAGTATTAGCAGATATCGAAGAATTAAGCGATTTAGCACCACTTCATAACCCAGCAAACGTTGTTGGTATTAAAGCATTCCAAGAAGTATTACCAAACGTACCAGCAGTAGCAGTATTCGATACAGCATTCCACCAAACAATGCCGGAATCTGCATTCCTATACAGCTTACCATATGAGTACTATGAAAAGTTCGGCATCCGTAAATACGGTTTCCACGGAACTTCTCATAAATATGTAACTGAGCGTGCGGCTGAGCTATTAGGTCGTCCACTTGAAAGCTTAAGCTTACTTTCTTGTCACTTAGGTAACGGTGCAAGTATCGCAGCAGTAGAAGGCGGTAAATCTATCGATACTTCTATGGGCTTCACTCCACTTGCTGGTGTAACAATGGGTACACGTTCTGGTAACATTGACCCTGCGTTAATTCCATACATCATGGAAAAAACAGGCCAAACAGTAGAAGAAGTAGTTAGCGTATTAAACAAGAAGAGTGGTATGTTAGGTCTTACTGGTTACTCTAGTGACCTACGTGACATCATTGCGAAAGAAGAAGAAGGCGACCACCGTGCGAAAGTAGCACTTGATGTATTCGTAAGCCGTATCCACAAATACATCGGTTCTTACACTGCTCGTATGAAAGGTGTAGACGCAATCATCTTCACAGCTGGTGTAGGTGAAAACAGTGCAATTATTCGTGAGCGCGTATTAGAAGGCCTTGAGTACATGGGCGTATACTTCGACGTAAAACGTAATAACGTATTTGGTGAAGAAGCATTCATCAGCTTCCCACACTCTCCAGTAAAAATTATCGTAATTCCAACTGACGAAGAAGTTATGATCGCTCGTGACGTACTACGTCTTGGAAACATTGGTTAATATATGAAAAGAAAGACGAGATCCTACAGGATCTCGTCTTTTTTCTTTTGGATATAGTTTAAAATTCCATCTGGATATAATACTTTCTTCCCCTGAATGAATGCAGTAATGGGAATCCATTTCGCATATGATACTGTTTGCTCATCTTGTATATTCATTTTTTTCATTTCATATAGTGATGTATCTAATAAGCGTAAAGAATATAGCTGAATGATTTCATGACCAATTTCTCCATTAAGATGAAAGATGTTTTCTAAGCAGCCTAAATAATTGGTGATTTCTACTTCTGCATGAAGCTCTTCTTGAAATTCACGAATAACGGTATGTGCTGATTCTTCACCAAGTTCAATTGATCCGCCAAGAGGTCGGTAAAACGTTTCATCTGCTGTATGATATTCTTGTACGAGAAGGCGACCGTGATGTATAGCAAGACCAAAAGCTTTTGCACGTGGATACATATACAATCACTCCTTATTTATTTTGTATAAGGAAGATTATAATGTGTTTTGTAGTAAAAGGTGTCATGTATTTAAGAATATGGTCTAATCGTAATCCCATCAAATAAGTTGCTCCAAAATGCTTCATTGTACTGAAATACATCCATAATAGGGCATTTTATAACACAAATATTTTGTAATCCCCAATCTTCTTGGATGATAGTTGGTACATCTTCAGGGATTAATAATAGGACGGAGAATGTATGTGTAACGATTTGAGATAAAATGTGTTCCAAGGAACGTGCTTCTTCGTATGTTCCTCCAGTTCGAATAAACAATATGGATTGTGCTGTGTCAATTGTAGTTAGAAAACGATTAATTCGATGCTCATAGTTTAACTTAATTTCTGTATAAGAAGGCCAAGAAGTTGGTGTGTTTACATCTGTTTTAAAGTCGTGGCAAGAGTCAATTTCATATAGGTTGTCACGGAGTCTTAATTTCGCACCATCATCCCAAAATGAGATGAAGGATAAGTTTTCGAACTGTAAAAAACGGTCAAATCGATTTTGTAATAATACATTCACTTTTTCTAATGAAGGGCTTAGCATAAAATCGATAACACCAAAAAATGGTGATAATTCGAATTGATATAATGCCCAAGCAGGCCAGCAGTTTTGTCCTAAGCTAAATACTGCGTTATATTCTTTTTTTATATTGGATAGATTCATCTGATTCATCTCATCCTTTTTGCTAATATTTTATGTCATGAAAAAATGGTGTGTGAATAAAGATAGACAAGCATATTTGCAAAGAATAAGCAGAAATATGTTACAATAGAAAAAAATCGAACGAGGTGGTTGTTACGATGCGATCGAAGCGAGAACAAGCCATTTTAGACAATATAAAAGAATGGGAATTGCAATTAGTTGAGCAAGAAGCGACTGATTTTCAAAAAGTGTTTGATAAATGGGTGCATAGTACAATTGCGAAATTACCTGAGAAAAAACGAAAAGATTTCTTTACGAAAGCAGATGGATGGCTCTTTCATTTGCATGCATTGATTCAAAGTTCTCAATCGCAGTTAGAGGCGCGTAATCGTATTTTAGGAACGTCGAGATTATTCGATGAATCAATTGAGCAACTAGAGGATTTAAAAGCATTATCTATTGATCAATTAACATACATAGCAGAGCAGCAAACAGCACGACATCGTTTATATTCATTCGTACAAGGCGGAGCGACGGGTGCTGGAGGTTTATTATTATTAACAGCTGATTTTCCGGTTATGATTGCGTTAAATGTGAAGGCTGTCCAACTTATTGCAACATCATTTGGGCATGATGTGAACAAGCCTTATGAAATGATGCTTGCATTAAAGGTCTTTCATGCATCCTTACTACCAGGAAGACTTCAGCAATACGCATGGTACAATTTACTGCAAGAGCTAGAGCAAGAAGATTCGTTCTTCTATGAAGGAGACGAAGCGGTGTTGCAACCAGCTTCTACTGAAGTTGTGCTAAAACAAATTTTGAAAACATTTTCGATTTATGCTCTTCGTCGTAAATTATTCCAGGGTATTCCGGTAATTGGAATGGCAATCGGATCTACAGTGAATTATCGTTTAACGAGAAACGTTACTGAATTTGCAAATAGATTTTATCAAGTGCGTCATATAGTCGAGAAGGAAAAAAGAGCGTAAAAAAAGCGAGAGGCCGAAGCCTTTCGCTTTTTAATTTGTTGCATGCTTTTTGGACATTGGAATAGATACTGGTTGCTTTTCTTCTGCTTTTTCTGTTTTTGGATAATAAATTAAATCCAATGTTTTTGCCTGTACGGCAATCGAAAGAATAGTAAAAGCAATTTCTGTCCAATTTAAATAATATAATGAAAGCGCAAGAACAATCGCGTCAAAGACGAAGAAAATTTGCCCAATTGTAAAACGTGTTTTTTTACTTAATACAATTGTTAAAATGTCGTCTCCGCCGGTTGCACCGCCAAATCGCAATATAAAACCGAGTCCAATACCAGCTAACGCACCGCCAACTACTGCAGCTATAAATAAATTGTTTGATAAATCGACCGTAAATGGAGAATAATTTTCCATAAGAGAATAAAATACTCCGAATGAAATTGAACCTAAGAATGAATAGCCAACCATTTTTCTACCTAACAATGAAGCACATAGTAGAATAATTGGGATATCCATCATTACAGTTGAAATAGATGGTGAAATATCATAAAAATTTTGGATGAATAGTGCGATACCTACAAAGCCACCTTCTGTTAAGTGGTTTTGGAAGTGAATGTGATATAGCGCTGCTGCTAAAATAAATGAACCGATTAAAACCATAAAAACTTCTTTAATAATTTGTCGACTTTGGATGTTCCTCATCGTTATTCCTTCTTTCCGTAGTTAGTAGTCCTTTTTGTGTTGTAAACTAACTACGAGCTCACATGTAGCTTCAGTTAGTTTACGAAAAAAACTAACTACGCTATATGTCGCTGAAGAAATAACGAATAATCCTCTCGTCCATCAATTCTCCCTACTTTCGTTTTAGTTTAAGTCTTAAAACGACTAAACAAAACGTGGAGTAGGATTCTTCATTTAGCAATCCTGCTCTTCTTTGTTTTGTTTAGCTAGTAACAATTAAGCCCTAAACAAAACGCTATGTGTAAGAAGAGTCTTTTTTTTGCCAAATTATCCTTCGGGCAATCATAATTTCCCCACTCTCGTATTTTTTTCGCTAGACTAAAGTATCTGAGCTGAAAAATACGCTACGTGTATGATTCGTCAATACGATGCCACATGCTCCTTCGAGCGATCATGATATCAAAATCCCTTCCTTCAAGATTTATATTATTATATCATACTTTCAAAAAATGTATGCGGATGGAAACCGACAATAAACGGAGGAAATCTACAAAAATTGTTATGTTTAAATATTTTTGTAGAAAAGCCTAAGTTATTTTGCAGAATTGGACAGTTTTTTTAGTTTGTCCAATAAGTAAGAAAAGAAGAGTTTTTATTCAGTTGTATTCTTATCATCACTTTTATCTTTAAAAAACGCATCCCAGCTAATTACACTTAAAAAAGTTAAAGCGATAATAACGAAAGCACGCATAAGTTTGAACCTCCTTTTGTACATAGTATATGAATCGTTCACTTTGGAATGTGTCATTTTTTTACAAGTCTTAACTATTATGAGAGTATATTAATATAGATGGATGAAAGGGGAAGTGAGAATATGCTAAAAGACATGTTTAAAAGAAAAGAATTAACATGTGTTTCATGTCAGAAAAAGATTCAATATGAAGAAGAGCTCGTCGCTTTTGTAAAGTTGCCGAAAGAAAGAAGTATATTAGTTGGCCCGTTTGATGTGTGCTTGGCGAAAACAGCGCAAGAAGTATATTGTAAATCGTGTTACGACAAAAAAGCATGACCCAAAGTAATTGAGGGGCATGCTTTTTTTATTGGTGTGCTTTTCCCTCAGATACATTTTGAGTGAGTCGATACCAAAGCCAAAGATCGTTAATGATGGAAGCAAGATCGGCAATTTCTGAATTCAGTTTGCAAGAAATTTCGAAGTCTTCTTCGTTATTTAAATGATGCTGTTTTGCATTAATAGAGTACTCGAGTTCTTTTATTCGATCCGGAATCTTTCCGCGAACTTGTTCCCATTTCAATAAAATAGCATGCTGCATTTTTTCGGGGATATCTTCCCAATCTTCTCGTAAATGCGGAATTTCAATTCCTAGATGATCATCGTATAAGAAATACTTTTCCATAAGTTCACCCCCGTTTTCCTGCTTATATTGTACAAAAAAACAGAAAGAAGTTCGACGAAATTGTTTGAAAAAATTTGAAAATGACTCTTGATACATTTTGTAAAAGGTGTTAAAGTGTGAATTATTATAAAAGAAAATGAATATTTATTCTTTAGGGGGATGCAAAATGGAGAAGAAGAAAGTTGTATTAGCATATTCTGGGGGTCTTGATACTTCCGTTGCAATTAAATGGTTACAAGAGAAGAATTATGATATTATCGCGCTTTGTTTAGACTTAGGGGAAGGTAAAGACTTAGCATTTGTAAAAGAAAAGGCACTTTCAGTAGGTGCAATTAAATCATATATGATTGATGTTCAAGAGGAATTTGCAAATGAATATGCATTGATGGCGATGCAAGCGCACACGTTATACGAAGGGAAATACCCTCTCGTTTCAGCGTTATCACGTCCGCTTATCGCGAAGAAATTAGTAGAGATTGCAGAACAAGAAGGAGCGACTGCAGTTGCACATGGATGTACAGGGAAAGGGAATGATCAAGTTCGTTTTGAAGTTTCTATTCAAGCGTTAAATCCTTACTTAGAAGTGATTGCGCCTGTACGTGAATGGAAATGGTCACGTGAAGAAGAAATTGCATATGCAAAAGAAAACAATGTACCAATTCCGATTAATTTAGATAGCCCATTTTCAATCGATCAAAACTTATGGGGACGTAGCAATGAATGTGGCATTTTAGAAGATCCATGGGCAGCGCCGCCAGAAGATGCATATGAGATGACATTGGCATTAGAAGATACACCGAATAAACCCGAGTTTGTAGAAATTGGTTTTGAAGCAGGCGTACCCACTACTTTAAATGGTACTGCCTATCCACTTTCAGAACTTATTAAAACGTTAAATGCACTTGCTGGAAAACATGGCGTTGGACGTATCGATCACGTCGAAAATCGTCTTGTCGGTATTAAATCACGTGAAGTATACGAATGCCCAGCAGCAATGACATTAATTACGGCGCATAAGGAACTTGAAGATTTAACACTTGTAAAAGAAGTAGCGCACTTTAAACCGATGATTGAGCAGAAAATAACAGAACTTATTTATAACGGTTTATGGTTCTCACCTTTAAAACAAGCACTTAACGCTTTCTTACAAGAAACGCAAAAGAATGTAACAGGTACAGTGCGTGTAAAATTATTTAAAGGCCATGCGATTGTAGAAGGGCGTAAATCTGAGTACTCTTTATACGATGAAAAACTAGCAACATATACTGCTCAGGACGAGTTTAATCATGATGCAGCTGTTGGGTTCATTTCATTATTCGGTTTACCAACAAAAGTATACAGCCAAGTGAATCAAAAGAAGGTGGAAGCGTGAGCAAACTTTGGGGCGGACGTTTTACAGAAGAAGCGGAAGCATGGGTTGAAGAGTTCGGAGCATCCATCTCCTTCGATCAACAATTAGTAAATCAAGATATTAACGGAAGTATTGCACACGTAACGATGCTAGCAAAGAAAGGCATCGTTACGGAAGAAGAAGCAGAGAAAATAAAGATAGGTCTTCAATATTTATTAGAAGAAGCGAAACAAAATAAATTGCATTTTTCAGTTGAAGCGGAAGACATTCATTTAAATATCGAAAAGATGTTAATTGAAAAAATCGGTGAAGTAGGCGGGAAACTTCATACTGGCCGAAGTCGTAATGATCAAGTAGCGACTGATATGCATTTATATTTAAAAGAAAAAGTAGAACATATTATAAAAGCTACAAAACAATTGCAAACTGTTCTTGTTCATCAAGCAGAAAATAATATTGAAACAATTATGCCTGGTTATACGCATTTACAGCGTGCCCAGCCGATTTCATTCGCTCATCATATTCTCGCTTACTTTTGGATGCTAGAGCGCGATGTGAATCGTTATGAAGATTCGTTAAAGCGTATTAACATTTCTCCGTTAGGAGCAGGAGCGTTAGCTGGGACAACATTCCCGATTGATCGAGAATATAGCGCGGAGCTTCTTGGATTTAATGGAATCTATGAAAATAGCTTAGATGCAGTAAGCGATCGTGATTTCATACTGGAGTTCCTAAGTAACTCATCTATCCTCATGATGCACTTATCACGCTTTTGCGAAGAACTTATTTTATGGAGCAGCCAAGAGTTTCAGTTTATTGAAATGAGCGATCAATACGCAACCGGAAGCAGCATTATGCCACAAAAGAAAAATCCAGATATGGCGGAACTAATCCGCGGTAAAACAGGCAGAGTGTACGGTAATTTATTTAGTTTACTTACAGTCATGAAAGGATTACCGCTCGCATACAATAAAGACTTGCAAGAAGATAAAGAAGGAATGTTTGATACAGTAAAAACAGTAGAAGGCTGCCTCCATATTATGGCAGGCATGCTAGAAACGATGACTGTAAACAAAGAAAAGATGGGGCAAGCTGTGACGCAAGATTTCTCTAACGCAACAGAAATTGCTGATTACTTAGCAAGCAAAGGACTACCGTTCCGTCAAGCTCATGAAATTGTTGGGAAGCTAGTGCTACACTGCACACAAAAAGGAATTTATTTAGTAGATGTACCACTTGCAACATATAAAGAAATGAGCTCGCTATTTGAAGAAGATTTGTATGAAGTGCTGTCACCATATGCGGCTGTAAAGCGTCGTAATAGTGCTGGCGGGACAGGTTTTGAGCAAATTGAAAAAGCTTTGGAGAAGGCGAAAGGATTAGTTGGAGAGTTTGTGGGAAGTTGATTGATAGGAAAGAAGGTACGCTAACCTTAGTAGAGGGAAGTGTACCTTCTTTGTGATTTTTACAGTTTAAAATGAATCATACTTATGTCGATCTTCCGTAATTCGAATATATTCAATATCCATTAAATCCCGTAGTAATGCACCATTACTTAGTTCAATTCCGTGTGTCTCTTTAAAATGTTCACGGATTGTCTCTAACATTTCAATTTCTTTTCCATTCACATCTAAAATAATACGTTCAGAATCATCCATATAGCATCCTCCTTTTTTAAACATATATATTTTGTCCGGCTATTTCTAAAAAATGTATGTTAATGTAATGTTAGGAAATAAGAAAGGGTTGGAAAATGAGACGTATTTATTTTATAGGGCTAATTTTGTACACATTAATTGTATTACATGTAGCATTCCCAAATATGTTTTCATTTAAGGATGTAGAAACAGTACACGTTGGGATATTTATCTTTACTCTATTTATAGTAGATTGCTGTATTTCAATATGGCTTTCGAAAAGAAAACATGTACAAGATAAAAAAGAAATGGAACGAAAAAAGAGAAAACGTTCCTTTTGGATGATGACTTACTGTTTGTCTTTAGTGCTTACTGCTGTCTTTTTTAGTGAGCATATTCCGTTAGAAAGATTAAATATTGGATTTGGAGCGTTCGTATTTGCATATTATTTTTTCATGCATTTTCTTCCTTATATGAAAGAAAGGCGAGGAGAAGAGGAAGAGCCTCTTGTAGAAGAAGCGAGAGAGCATAAGAGAATAGAAAAAGACATAAAGAAACTCAGAGAACAAAAATGGTATTTAAAATCTAAAATTATATATGTTCTTTGCTTTATCACACCGCCAATCGGTTATTTGTATGTATTCTTCCTTCGTAAAAAGATGACAGAAGATGCAAGGCAATCTTATTTAACCGTTGCGACGATCATGATGGCATTATGGTCTTTGAAGTTCTTACCGCCATATGTGTTGGCAATTGTTATTGTTGTTGTGGTTTGTCTTGTGTTTATAGTGAAGTATGTGAAATGAAAAACACCAAGCCCATCTGGACTTGGTGTTTTATTTATAAATTAAAGATCGCCTTGCTCCTCATCACCACGAACAACAAGGACATCGCATTTCGCATAGCGAATAATATGTTCAGAGACGCTACCAATTAGGAAACGTTCAACAGCATTTAAACCAGTTGCACCACACATAATTAAATCTACTTTATGATTTGGAGCGATTTCTTTTGAAATTTTTGATTTAGGATTACCAAATTCTAATACAGTTTCAATTTTTTCAAGGCCAGCTTCAAGCGCAGTTTTTTTGTAGTCTTCTAATAAGTCTTCTGCAAATAGATTTGCACGTTCAGCAATTGCACGGCTATAAGCTTCTACTGCTGAGTATGCTTTTACATCAACGATATGAGCAATAGTTAATGTTGCATTGTTGCGTTTTGCGACTTGAATTGCTTTTTTAAAGGCTTTTTCTGCTTCTTTAGAACCATCCACCGCGATTAAAATATTTGTATATGTATTATTCATAGTAAATTCCTCCCAATCATTTTTATTACCGTTTACAACTTTATTATAAAACAAATTTTGGTAATGTGCTTGTCGGAAACGTTACAGAATTTCGAAAACTCTGTTTCAATTCATTTTAGTTGTAATTGGTGCGAGAACTTGTTACATATGAACTATAGCAATTTAAAAGGGGGCAGTTTTGTGAGACATGCGCTCATTACAGCCGGTACGAAAGGTTTAGGAAAGCAAGTAACAGAAAAATTATTGGCTAAAGGCTATTCAGTAACAGTAACATATCATAGCGATATAGCTGCTATGGAAACGATGAAAGAAACATATAAAAATATGGAAGAGCGTCTACAATTCGTGCAAGCGGATGTCACGAAAAAAGAAGATTTACATAAAATGGTAGAAGAAGCGGTAAGCCGTTTTGGCAAAATTGACTTTTTAATTAATAATGCTGGTCCATATGTATTTGAACGAAAAAAGTTAGTCGATTATGAAGAAGACGAATGGAATGAAATGATTCAGGGTAATTTAACAGCGGTATTTCATTTGTTGAAACTTGTCGTTCCGATTATGAGAAAACAGAACTTTGGCCGTATTATTAATTACGGATTCCAAGGGGCAGATAGCGCACCAGGATGGATTTATCGTTCAGCTTTTGCAGCAGCGAAAGTAGGACTTGTTTCATTGACGAAAACAGTTGCTTATGAAGAAGCAGAATATGGTATTACTGCAAATATGGTATGTCCTGGTGATATTATTGGTGATATGAAAGAAGCGACAATTCAAGAAGCACGTCAGTTGAAAGAACGTAACACACCAATTGGTAGATCTGGAACAGGTGAAGATATCGCAAGAACGATTTCGTTTTTATGTGAAGACGATTCCGATATGATTACTGGCACAATTATTGAAGTAACTGGTGCAGTAGATGTTATTCATAGACACCGATAGAGAAAAATAAAGTGAAGTTTCGAATAATTGGACAGTTTATCCTGTATGTAAAGAGGTGCGGATAATACTGTCCTTTCATGTAAGATTAAATCTATCGGAAAACTTGTATTATTTTTTTGTCAAATATTGAGATATTATGTTAAAATATAAGAGCGTAGAAAGCGCTTTAAAAAATGATTCAGGGGTCATTTCATAACTCAAGGGGGAACTAATCATGCGTATCGGTATTCCAACAGAAATTAAAAACAATGAAAACCGCGTGGCAATGACGCCAGCGGGAGCAGTACATTTAGTACAAAATGGTCATGAAGTTTTTGTTCAAAAAGGAGCAGGTTTAGGATCTGGCTTTACAGATGAAGAATACGTACAAGCTGGTGCGAAACTTGTTGAAACTGCTGAAGAAGCATGGAATCAAGATATGGTTATGAAGGTAAAAGAGCCAGTTGCAAGTGAATACGGCTATTTCCGCGAAGGTTTAATTTTATTCACATACTTACACTTAGCTCCAGAACCAGAATTAACGAAAGCATTAATTGATAACAAAGTTGTATCAATTGCATACGAAACAGTACAATTAGACAATCGTTCACTACCATTACTTGCACCTATGAGTGAAGTGGCTGGTCGTATGTCTGCTCAAATCGGTGCACAATTCCTTGAGAAAAACAAAGGCGGTAAAGGTATTTTACTTGCAGGCGTTCCAGGGGTAAAACGCGGCAAAGTAACAATTATCGGCGGTGGTCAAGCTGGTACAAACGCAGCGAAGATTGCAGTAGGTTTAGGTGCAGATGTAACAATCATCGACTTAAGTGCAGAACGTCTTCGTCAACTAGATGATATTTTCGGTAACCAAGTAAAAACGTTAATGTCTAATCCATACAACATTGCAGAAGCTGTAAAAGAATCTGACCTTGTAATTGGTGCGGTATTAATTCCAGGTGCAAAAGCGCCAAAACTTGTAACAGAAGAAATGATTCAATCAATGGAACCAGGTTCTGTCGTTGTAGATATCGCGATTGACCAAGGTGGTATTTTCGAAACAACTGATCGTATTACAACTCATGACAACCCAACTTACGAAAAACATGGCGTTGTTCATTATGCAGTTGCTAATATGCCAGGTGCGGTTCCACGTACATCAACTCTTGCATTAACAAACGTAACAGTACCATATGCAGTACAAATTGCGAACAAAGGCTACAAAGATGCTTGCTTAGGTAACACTGCATTATTAAAAGGTATTAACACATTAGATGGATATGTAACATTCGAAGCAGTTGCAGAAGCGCACGGCTTACAATACGCTGATGCGAAAGAGCTCCTTGAAAAAGCTCCTGCTTTATCATAATAGAAATACATTTGAGACCTTCCTTTATGAGGAGGGTCTTTTTTTATGAAAAAATTGTTATGTATTATGCTTAATGAGTGGTAATTGTGATAATTTAGAATTAAATAAATTTTGGGAGGGAGGGAATAGATTGGGAAGAAAAAGTAAGCGGAGGAAGCACAAAAAACAAAGAGGAGTCATAAGGAGTAAACATGAGTTAGTAGTTACGAAAAAGAAGCCTAGGTCTAAAATTGCAAGTGGTTTAATAGATGCGGCGAATGTTATGTATTTTATTATCATGTGTATTATTTTTATTAACTTAATTAAGTTACCAGTTTCAAATTTATCTTTACATGTATTTGTACTTATTCTTTTTTTTATGGTAGCTATTTTAGTACATGTTTTAGTGTTTGGAACATTACTATCAACTAATAAGAATAGTGGAAAAAAAGTACAAAAAAAGAAAAGAAATTCGTCTTATTATGCAAGCTCATCAAGTGGATTCGGTGACTACAGTAGCAACGATTGTAGCAGCTCAAGTGATAGTGGAGGAGATTGCGGTGGTGGTGGAGACTAAGCTAGTTTTTCAGAAGAACGATTAATGAAAGGATGAGACGAAATATGGAGACTGTGAATTTATTAGAGTTAACAAAGGACATTCAAGATCAACATAAAAACTTCGTCGTTTCAAATGTAAATAATCATTGCTTACGAATCGCTGTATTTACTGGCGAATATGATTGGCATTATCATTCTAATTCGGATGAATTATTCATTGTGCTAGAGGGAGAATTGCTTATCGATTTTGAAGATGGAGAAACAGCAGTTTTAAAGCCGAATGATTCTATTTTAATTCCAGCGTGTACGATTCATAGAACGAGAGCATTAAAGAGAACAGTAAATCTTTGTTTTGAAAATATAGAAGCTGATACGATTAAAGTGGAGCAGTTATGAAAAAATTATCTGTAGCCGAGTATAGAAAAATCATTCCGATTTTGGAAAGTAATACAAGAACGACGACGTTTGCTTATGCGGTATGTGACCAAATGATAGATGGTGAGATTTTTGCCAACGAGAAGTTAACAGCAGGATTAATTCGTACAGTTAACGGTATCTATTATTTATTTGGTCATACGGATGATCAAAATTATAATGAAGATTTATTGATGTATTTAAAAATGGCTATTGAAAAAACAGAGAAGAGATTTACACTATTCGCTTCAAGTGAAGAGTGGGAAATGATGATTGAAGGGCGTTTTAGTAATGTACTTCGGAATATGCCACGAATGAAATTCCAAAGAGAAATCTTTGAAGAGCGAACACAAGATGCAAATAAAAATACATATGAAGTGAAGCGTATTGATAAAAGTGATATAGAACGAAGTAATGAATTTACAGAGGAGTACTACAAAGAATATTGGGGATCAAAAGAAACGTTTTTGAACGGTGGTTTTGGATTTTGTATAGAACAAGATGGGATGATTGTAGCTGAATGTGTTTCGATATTTAATGGGAATGGATTTGCTGAAATTGATATTGTGACGCATGAAGCATATCAAGGGAAAGGATTAGCCCAAGCTGTTGCAACGCGGTTTATTGAACATTGCATGCAAAATGATATTACACCGTGCTGGGATTGTTATGTAGATAATATTCCTTCGCAAAAATTAGCTCGTAAATTAAGTTTTCATAATCCAATAGAATATAGATTGTTTGTACGGAAGAAAACGGGGGAATAAAAATGAATGTGGAGTTAACGAGATTTAAAGTGAAACAAGGTAAAAGTCATCGTGTAGACGAATGGATGCGGCTTCTTAATGACAATATGAAAGAAGTGCTTTTGACACTAAACGACGAAAAGATGTACGTTGAGACAATTTTCCGGGAAATAAGAGATGGAGAAGAGTACTTATATTGGTATTCTGTGCAAGGAGAAGGTGGGGCTCTTGTCGAAAATTCTCATCATGAAATTGATAAAAAGCATTTGGAATTTTGGTATGAATGTATCGATGAGGAAGTACCGTCTGTTGATATGAAAACAGAAGTCGTTATGATTCAAGATGTTGTGAAGGACGTGATGAAATAATAGATTGGCATTTTATAACCGTAAAATGGTCTTCTTTTTGGTTGGAATATATATTATTGGAGATGCTGTAGGATGATGATTAGTAATAAATATATCACTCTCGATGAAATAGAAATAATAAGAGAACCTTTAAATAAATTGCATGAATATCATAACAATACATCAAAACATTTTTCTGGTGATTATCCAAGAATGACATTTGAGGAACGTATTGAAAATTATAAACAGAATTCAAAGTATGGAGAATATAGAATTGAATTATTAGTTGAGGCGGAAACAGATAATATATTAGGATTTTGTATAGCGTATAGTAAAAGTGTAAACGGAAAGATTGAAGTTTTATTCGTTGATGAAAAATATCGAAGAAACGGATTTGGTTTAAAATTAATGAATAGTGCAGTGGAATGGTTTAAAGCGAAGAAGATCGATGAAATTGAATTAACAGTAGTGTACGGAAATAAAGCTGTATCGTTTTATGAAAAGGTGGGGTTTTATCCTCGTTCAATTATTATGGCAACTAAGTTATAACTATAGTGTGGGGAGAGATGAGTGGGAGTTTTTGTTTCAAAAAATGATTCATATGTTACTAAAGTATATGTGTAGAGCACATCAAAATAGATGTGCTTTTTATTATAATAAACATTTAGAAAAGCTGTATTTGGATATCTTTAAGTGAAAATAAAAGGGGATATCACGAATTTTTTAGGGCAAACTATAAAGAAATAAAAAACACAAAACCAAAAGACCTACCAATATACGGTGTAGTTGTAACAGGGAAAACAGAGGATTTACAAAGTTTACAAGGAGCACCATATATTAAGGCTGCTGTTAGAGGTGTAACAGTTGAGAAATATTAATTACAGTCTATTAATGTGAATAATCAGAAAATTTATGTTATAATATGGGAAAAGGAGGTTCATATGAGGCAAATACATGGAGCAATTTATATTTACATAACAATGTTTTTCGTGGCGATATCTTATGGATTAGGGCACGTGTATTCGCATCCTATACTAACTTTTTTAAGCGGAGCATGTATGGCGTTTGCGCTTCTTGTCCACCTTTTCTCAGTTTGGATCGTGAAATTTCAATTAAATATTAGTGAAATAGAAGAAGGCACTTTCTAAGTGGCCTTCTTTTTTTAATAATATTTTGGAAGGTCTTGCAGCAATTTTTCAATTTTGCATTCGGTTTTTTCACATATAGACAGTGTGCGTAGTCGGAAAAACAAACTACGTAAGAAAGATTTTATATTTCCGTATAGGTACTCGTACGATTCAGTATGTAATGTCTGTTTTTTGACGGGTAATTGAGCTACTAATTCATGAAGGGCTAATAGGAGTACCTCTTCCTTTAGACCATTTTGTAGCATTGCGACAATCGGATAAACGAGGCGCTCGTCTTCTTCATATTTGTAATAAATAGAATGGACACAAACTTTGTTTAATAAAGTTTGTAATATTTCTTCGTAATATAAAGTTTCCAGTTTAGGACTACGAACAAGCGCTTCAAATGTATCAGAAGCGTGAGCGATACTATGTGCCCAGCCGTGGTCTTGCACATATCCGCGGAAATCATGCTCGTTGTTCATATATAGAATTAATTGATCTTTTACAGTTAAAATATCATTCTGTGATAAGAAATTATGATTTGTATCAGCATCAATAATGAGTGCAATTAATAATGTTGTAAATGCACGGGTAAATACCGCATCTTCGTCATCCGAATGAATCTTATACAATAAATATTTTTCACTGATGCTTTCTAATAATAGTTTCTGTAAGTTTGTGTGTGAAATATAGTCCTTTTTGATGAGATGGTAAAAAGTAGAGTAAATAAGTTTATCCCTTAAATAGCTATCAGTAACACCGATGTGCTCAAGCATATTAGAACTTAAAGAATCAATGTTAATTTTGTTATCCAGTATGTAATTATTATTACGGATTTCTTCTAACTGTTGTTGTAACATATAAACCTCCTATTTTAGAAAATTCTGTATTTTTATAATATAATAGGAGAAAGAAATAGACAATAAATAAGTGCTTTTGAATGGAGGGGCATGATGAAGAGAGTATTATTCTTTTTTATTACTATTTTCTTTTTAGGGAGTTGTTCGATTTCGTATGTTACTTTTTCTAGCGAGAGCAAAAGTTGGACGGGACAATATAAAGGGTATATTAAGGATGACAGTGAAGATGGAATGTTTACGTTTCAATATAAGGGCGGAGATGGAAATACAGAATTTAAAAATTTAGAGATTGCTATTAATGGAGCCTTTAGCACAATGACACAAACGTCAGAAAATCATAAAGGAGCAAAGATTGAAATGAAATCATCTTGTGTCAGTTGTGCGCCTCTATCTAAAGATGAACCGATAGAGGTTTTGATTAAATGGGATGATAAGTATGAGGAGAAGATGGTGTTAAATTTGAAATAGCCTAGAGTAGGGAGTTAAAAATGAATAGGCATATGAAAAGCTTTATGTTTCTAAGTGTATTTTTAATCATATTATCAGCGTGTACTACAAAACAAGTAGTAGTAAAAAAAGTACCTGAAGAAGGGTATGTCATAGTAAGAAATGATACGGTATTTTTCGTCAGTGATAAAACGTTTGAAACAAAAATAGAGTTGCAAAATTATATAGAACAACAAATGAATAAAGAGTATCCATCACATATAGTTTTGAGTTTTAAAGATAAAGGTGCATATAAACAGTTAAAAACAGGGGATAAAATAAAAGTATGGTCTTCTCAAACGCTTGAAAGTTATCCAGCGAAAATGATTGTAGAGAAATTTGAAATAGTAGAGAAATAGAAAAAGGCAGCAATCACGCTGCCTTTTTTCTTACTTCACAAATTGTAATTCTTTCGGGAATTTCGTTAAAATTTCTGATCCGTCTTTTGTGATGTAAATATCATCTTCAATACGAACGCCACCTACGTTTGGTACGTAAATACCTGGCTCGATTGTGAAGACCATACCTTCTTTTAATGGAGACTCGTTACCAGCTTTTACATCTGGATATTCGTGTACGCTAATTCCAAGTCCGTGACCAAGGCGGTGTGGGAAGAAGTCGCCGTAACCTGCATCTGCGATAACAGAGCGAGCAGCGTTGTCGATTGCGCCAAGTGTAACACCAGGTTTACATGCTTCAACCGCTTGTAGTTGTCCAGCAAGTACAGTGTTATAAATACGAGTTTGTTCTTCAGAAATGTCACCAAATGCTACTGTACGTGTAATGTCAGAGCAATAACCATCAATGATTACGCCTAAATCAAATAGTACGAAATCGCCGCGTTTCATTTTGTTTGCACCTGGAATACCGTGTGGAAGAGCAGAGTTTGCACCTGCTAATACCATCGTATCGAATGACATTTTATGTATGCCTTTTGTTTTTAATTCGTGTTCGATAATTGCTAATACTTCTAGCTCGCTACGATCTTCTTTAATTGCATTTACACCAACTTCAACAGCGTAGTCCGCCATTTTAGCTGCTTCGCGTAAAATAGAAAGTTCTTTTTCATCTTTAATTAAACGAAGTTCACGAACTTTTTCTTCAGCTGATTTGAAAGCTGCATTTGGGAATAGTTTTGTTAATTCTTCGTAGCGCTCTACGTTTAAATGTTCTTTTTCAATCGCAACTGCGTTTGCATTGATACCGCGGTCTTTAATTGCTTTTGCAATCATATCCCATGGTCTGTCAGTATCAGTAAATCCGATAATCTCATGTGCCCAGCCAGCGTTACGTGCTTGGCCTTCTTCCATTTTAGGACAAATTAAAATAGGCTCTTTTTCTTGGAATACAAACATACCAAGAAGTCTTTCGTGTGGTTCACAGTGGAAGTTTGTCATGTAGAAGACGTTCGGTGTAGAAGTTAAGAACGCAGCTTCTACGTTTTTTTCTTTTAGCCATTGCATTAAATTTTCTAATCTAGCATTCATCGATTGGCACCCCCGAGATATTTAATTACAAATATAACTTTACATCGTAGGAAAGTGTTATGACAAGTAAATAGATGTTAGAAAAGACAGGGAATTGAAAAATCATGTAGAATAAAAAGTGAGAATGTGAATAGGGAGGAATGTAATAATGAAAGTATCTTATCATGGGCATTCAGTTGTAAAGATCGAAACAAATGGAAAAGTGATTTTAATTGATCCATTTTTAACGGGCAATCCGAAAACAGATTTAAAGGCTGAAGATGTAAAAGTAGATGCGATTCTTTTATCGCACGGACATGGTGATCATGTTGGAGATACAGTAGAGCTTGCGAAGAAAAATAACGCAGTTGTTGTGGCACCGTTTGAACTAGCGACTTTTTTAAGTTGGCAAGGTGTAAATACACATCCGATGCATATTGGTGGTTCACATGAATTTGACTTCGGAAAAGTGAAGTTTACACAAGCATTCCACGGTTCTAGTTATATTGATGAAGAAAATAAGACGATTACATATACAGGTATGCCAGCAGGTATTTTATTTACAGCAGAAGAAAAAACTGTGTACCATGCAGGAGATACTGCTCTATTCTCTGATATGAAATTAATTGGGGAACTACATAACATTGATGTAGCATTTTTACCAATTGGTGATAATTTCACAATGGGACCAGAAGATGCTATTTTAGCAGCAAAATGGGTTCAGGCGAAAACTGTTGTACCGATGCATTACAATACGTTCCCAGTAATTGAACAAGATCCATATCAATTTGTAGAAAAGCTACAAAATGGTACAGGGAAAGTATTAGAAGCTGGAGAAAGTATTACACTATAAAAAAGAAACCCTTCATTTGAAAAGACAAGTGAAGGGTTTTTTATGTGTGTAGAACAGCTTTTAAAGGTTGTACTTGTTTTGATGATTCTTTTCTTTTTGGAAGTGGTTGTTCAGGTGTTTCATTTAATTCCATTGCAACTTTTTTCCCGTCTGCGAAAGCTAAAAATACAGCACCTACAACTTCTAATAATTTTTTCATCATGTATTCGCTCCTTTGTTTCATTTCTTGTCTTCATTGTATATGGAAGTGGCTGGACAAACTATCGAACGAGATGACAATACCATTACATTGTTGTAATAGAAGAAGCAGTGTAATGTAAGACGTATTTTGTTATAAAAAAAATAGTACAGATATACAAAGAGAGAGTGTAACAGTTTTGAAAATATAGTATACTGAAAATACAACACATGAAGAATTTAGGGAAAAGAAAGTATGGTGAAACCATTTGGCTACCAAGCATAACCAAATTTTAGAACATATTAATAGCCTACCAGTAGGGCATAAAATTTCTGTAAGGCAAATTGCGAAAGATTTGAGTGTAAGTGAAGGGACAGCTTACCGTGCAATTAAAGATGCAGAAAATAAAGGGTATGTTAGTACGATTGAACGTGTCGGAACAATTCGAATTGAACAAAAGAAGAAAGAAAATATTGAAAAGCTGACATATGCAGAAGTCGTTAACATTGTCGATGGTCAAGTACTTGGAGGCAGAGAAGGACTACATAAAACGTTAAATAAATTCGTAATCGGGGCAATGAAATTAGAAGCGATGATGCGCTATACAGAAGCTGGAAACTTACTTATTGTCGGTAATCGTACGAATGCACATCAATTAGCGTTAGAAACTGGAGCTGCGGTGTTAATTACGGGCGGATTTGATACGGAAGATCATGTGAAGAAATTAGCAGATGAATTAAAACTGCCGATTATTTCAAGTAGTTACGATACATTTACAGTTGCAACGTTAATTAACCGTGCGATTTACGATCAGCTTATTAAGAAAGAAATTGTACTCGTTGAAGATATTTTAACGCCAATTGAAGAAACGTTATATTTAAAACCAAATGATACAGTGCAGCAATGGCATGCATATAACGAAGAGACGATGCACGGAAGGTATCCAATTGTTGATGAAAATAAAAAGGTATTAGGTATTGTGACTTCTAAGGATATGATTGGTGTTGCAAAAGAAACACCAATTGATAAAGTAATGACAAGGCATCCAATTACGGTAAATGGAAAAATGTCTGTCGCGGCTGCGGCACGTATGATGGTGTGGGAAGGTATTGAGTTACTTCCTGTTGTTGATGAAGGAAATAAGTTGCAAGGTATTATTAGCCGTCAAGATGTACTTCAGGCGTTGCAAATGATTCAGCGTCAACCACAAGTCGGCGAAACAATTGATGATATTGTAACGAATCAATTTATGACGCCGAAAGAAGCGAAAAATGAACATCTATATCAATTTTCAGTGACGCCGCAAATGACGAACTCGATCGGAACGTTATCGTACGGTGTATTTGCAACGATTGTGACGGAAGCAACGAATCGCGTTATTCGTGCGCAAAAGAAGAGCGACTTAATTGTTGAGAACTTAACAATTTATTTCGTAAAACCAGTTCAAATTGACAATGTTGTATCGGTTCATCCGAAAGTATTAGAAATTGGACGTAAATTTGGTAAGGTGGATGTAGAAGTACATCATGAAGGTAATGTTGTCGGGAAAGCATTACTTATGGTGCAGTTAATCGATAAATAAAAAAATGGAGCAAGCCGCTTTGGTTTGTTCCATTTTTTTTAAGAACGCTACAGTAGGGAGTTTTTAAATTTAGTTAGCAACTGAATCTATCACGTTCTGTTTCATATTTATAAGTATGGGCATGCAATCACTTGAAGATGCTTGAACAATAATTGTGGAGGTGTCGAATGGGAGTAATAGTTCTCTTTTTAGGGGTAGTATTTGCAATAACTTTTCATGTGTTAACACATAGAAGAATGGATGCAAAGAAAAAGAAATTGTATGTAGTAAGTTTGATTTTCGCTATTATTTGTTCCTTTATTCCTATAACTGGAGAAAATAAGAGCGATTTTCTTTACTTTGGTATACCAGTAGAAAATTTCATTTATTATGACGGATGGGAAATTTCTTTTAATCCATTAGGCTTTTTTGTTAACTTTATTTTGTTTTATTTGGTTTTGAAATTATTATTTAAGCTACGCAAGAGTTCAGGTAGAGAAGTGAAAAAATAGCAGGATATGTATCAATACGGATAGAAAAGTAGCTGTTAGTCGATTACGCTACTAATCATTAAGAGATAACAATCGTGTAATTGGATAGGGAAACGATGCTTCACTATATGAACTAGGGGGAAAAGAATGGATTTTCACACTAAAGAGCAGTTATGTAAGCAATATAATTTAAATCGTCTTACGGAAGTTTCATTATTGCATGGGGGAGAAAATCAAACATATATATTCGAATCGGACAAAAATAAATTTGTAGTGAGGCAGTATAGAGAGGGACGTTATACAGCCGAGCAAATAGAAGCTGAAATACATTGGTTAATAGCGATACAAAAACAAATGTTAGTACCAGAAGTAGTTGTCAATAAAAGTGGTGATTTAATCACACCTATTATGAAAGATGAAGGAAATATCCAGTATTTTGTTGTCTTTAGGTTTATAAACGGAAGTGAAATTTTAGAACCAAAGGATAAAGATTATGAAAAGCTTGGATCATTAATGCGAATGTTTCATGAAAAAACAAATGGAGTGCTCAAAAGAATGCCGCAAACTTGGAGAGGTTATGAAAGGCCTATATATAGCGAGAAAAAGACAATTCACGAGCCTTTACAACGTTTATTACATACTTCGTTTTTATCTTATGCGGAAAAAAATAAATGCTTGAGAATTGCAGAAAGAATACAAGAACTTACAAATTCAACTCAACTAGGAGAAAAACAATTTGTTCATGGCGATATGCATTTTGGCAATGTTCTTGTAGATAAAGAGGATTGGTATTTACTCGATTTTGATGAATGTGGATTTGGGTATAAAGAGTTTGATATTGGTGTTCCAAGATTGCATTTAATTGCTTCGAGACAGTTAGAAGAAGTATGGGGGAACTTCATGATGGGATATGGGGAAAATATTTCGGAAGCAGCCATTCGACTTGGGACCGCTTCAAGAATCTTTTATATGGCCGGAAAAATACCATTAAGACTTGATATTGAACCGATTAAAAAGAATCCCGGAAGTTTTATTCGGCGATATATTCAGTATGCTGAAGAAGAATTATGGGGAGAGACAATTGTGTGATAAAAAAACAGAATATTAATTCATTTAGATTCTAGACTATGGTATAATTTAATTGTAATAAAATGGATTTCTGGAAGGTGGTATGCATTATGTCATCAACAGTACTCTTTTTTGGTAGTATCGCACTATTTTACTTTCTTGTGATGATACCGTTTCAATATTTATACTTACAAGGATTACATGAAAAAAAGAAACGAACAGGATTATCTCAGCGAGAACTATATGAAAAAATGTCTTTTGAGGAAGAACAATTACATTTTCATGTGCAAGGCAACCCATTCAATATACCTTCTGCGTTTGTTGCATATATGATTTTAAAAGTTAGGGGACGTAAAAAAGCATCACAATGTTGATGCTTTTTTACGTTTCTTCAGGCAGATTCAGCTTCTTCCACTGCTAATGGTAAGAAATGTTTATATTGGCGAAATCCATTAAATACACTTGCACTACCAAATAGAACAAATAAGACACCAACGATAATACGAGCGGTTGAAAGGTCTAAAAAGAATTGGTTTATCCCGAAGAATAAGACGAATGAACCGAGTGCCATTGCAGATTTTCCTGAGAGCCAACCTTTCTCCATTGGGCGGTTTGTACGAAAGTATTTTGTTTTGTAGAAGAGGTACAACATAAATGAGACGATAATACAGAAGACTAATACTGGCATAATGCACACTCCCATCGCTTTATGAAAAATAATAGTGGAGAAAAAAGAAATATCTAAACTTTCTAATTTTTATTATAAAGCAATTGTTCGCATGTATGAAATACTTTCCGTTATAATGGAAGATAAAGTGAAGAAGTTGAGTAAAAAGGAGATTATACATATGCATGAGCAAATTTTAGGAGCTATTAAAGAGTTTGATACAATTATTATTCACCGTCATGTACGTCCAGATCCAGATGCGTTAGGTTCACAGGGCGGTCTTAGTACCATTCTACAAGAATCGTTTCCAGAGAAAAATATTTATACGGTTGGGTACAATGAACCGTCACTAGCATACTTACGAGTAATGGATGATATTGAAGATAGTGTATATGAAAATGCACTTGTTATCGTATGTGATACTGCGAACCAAGAACGTGTTGACGATCAACGCTATGCAAAAGGGAAGATGTTAATTAAAATTGACCATCATCCGAATGAAGATCCGTACGGAGATATTACGTGGGTAGATACGACAGCAAGTTCTACAAGTGAAATGATTTATGAGTTTTACAGTTATGGAAAAGATAAAGGATTACAGATAACGAAAGAAGCAGCTCGTCTTATTTTAGCAGGTATTGTTGGGGATACAGGTCGTTTCTTATTCCCGAATACAACAGCAAAAACACTTCGTTACGTGAGTGAGCTTGTTGATATGGATGTGAAATTCACAGATTTATACAACGAAATGTATAAGACGAAAGAAAAGATTGCTCGTTTAAACGGCTATATTTTACAAAACTTTACGATGGTAGAAGAAGGAGCAGCTTACATTAAATTAACGAAAGAAGTATTAGAAAAGTTTGATGTACTTCCTTCTGAGGCATCTGGTGTTGTTGGAGCACTTGGTAATATTGATGGATTAAAGGCGTGGGTTCTATTTTTAGAGGAAGATGACGTGATTCGTGTTCGTCTTCGCTCAAAAGGACCAGTGATAAATAAATTAGCAATGCAATATAATGGCGGAGGGCATCCGATGGCTTCTGGTGCAAAAGCATCTTCTTGGGAAGAAGCGGATCGTCTTTTTGCTGATTTACGTGAGCTGTGTAGATAAGAGATTATATATGAAAACGAAAAGAAGGAGCGGCGCTAAAGCCCTCCTTCTTTATTTTTCTTTCTCTATCGTAATGCTAATTTCAAGCACTGTATCAAAAGATATTGTATCGACTTTGAAACGGTATAGCCGATCGTAATGTTTGTACGTTTTGTTTTCGATTACCTTTTTGAGTAGGTCTTTATTTTTGGCTATACTTTGAATGTTTTTCGTTAAAAGATGTTGGAGGTCATTATGGATAGATGTAGTCATATTTTCAAGTGTAAGGTTGTCTAAATCGTATTTTTCTCGATTTATAAGTTTTATTTTAATCTCTTGAATGGTTAAGAGCCGTTTATTTTCAGTATTCAATTTTTCTTGATCTTCGAGAAGGACGTGGAGCTTTGCTTCTTGTTTTTCTATAATTTCTTTTTGTTCTGCTATTTTAATAGCTTGTTCTTCTTGAAAAACACCGTATATGTACAAAAAAATAAACCAGCTCAACACGCCTCCAACAGCAGCACCAGCTAAAACTAAATACCATCTTTTTGCTGTATTGGCACTTGGTACTCTCATACATGTTCCTGCGTTAGCCATTTAATAATAGTAAGACCCGTTTGCATACCACCCGTTGCGAAAAAAATAAGGAGAATTTGTTTTACGATATCTTTCATATCTCCGCCAAAGAAACTTCTTTCAAAGCTATAAAAAGTATCAAATGTGCCGCCAATCGCTGCAACGAGTGCCCAAATTCTTAAATTTTGGGCGAATTGATTAATGTAAGTTAGAGTTGGTTTTCCGATAAGAAATGCACCAAATCCACCAATTAATGAACCGCCAAGTATAACCCCAAAGGCAATAAAGTAACTAATAATAAGCAGAGAGAAAAAAGTATGTTCTCTTACATCCATCGTCATTCTCCTTTCTTCTTCATATATATGGACAAAGTATAAGAAGTATGTTTTGATTTCCGCTTTCCTCTTCACCTATAATAAAAGTAGTCAAATAGGTAAAGAGAGGGTACAACAGTGAAGTTTGTGCATTTACAATGTCAAACCGTTTTTAGTTTATTAAAAAGTGCTTGTAAAATTGATGAGCTTGTAGTCAGAGCGAAAGAGCTTGGGTTTTCATCACTTGCTATTACGGATGAAAATGTTATGTATGGCGTTATTCCGTTTTATAAAGCATGTAAGAAACATGGCATACATCCTATTATCGGCTTAACGGCTGCTATTTTTAGTGAAGAAGAAGAAAAATCTTATCCGCTTGTTTTACTTGCGGAAAATGAAATAGGTTATCAAAATTTATTAAAGATTTCTAGTAGCATTATGACGAAGTCAAAAGAAGGTATTCCGAAAAAGTGGCTTGCCCATTATGCGAAAGGATTAATTGCCATTTCACCAGGTAAAGATGGGGAAATTGAACAATTATTATTAGAAGACAAAGAGAGTCAGGCTGAAGAAGTAGCTCGCATGTATCAAAGCATGTTTGGCAATTTTTATATGAGTTTGCAGCATCATGCGATTCAAGATGAATTGGTTCTGCAAGAGAAATTACCTGAATTTATGAGTAGGATAAATGTTCCAGTCGTTGCAACGAACGATGTACGCTACATCAATCAAAGTGACGCACTTGTTCATGAATGCTTATTATCCGTTGAAAGTGGAACGAAAATGACTGATCCAGATAGGCCGAGAATGAAAACGGATCAGTATTATTTAAAGTCAACGGATGAAATGGAAGCACTATTTTCGCATGCTGAGGAAGCGATTCAAAATACAATAAAAATTGCAGAAATTTGCCAAGTAGAAATTCCTTTCCATGTAAATCAATTACCGAAATTTCCTGTTCCAGTTAACGAGACGAATGATATGTATTTACGCCGCGTTTGTGAAGAAGGATTGCAGAAACGTTATGGTACGCCGAAAGAAATGCATATAAAGCGTTTGAACCATGAATTAAATGTGATTTCTAGTATGGGATTTAGTGATTATTTCCTCATCGTATGGGATTTTATGAAGTATGCGCATGAAAATCATATTTTAACAGGACCAGGGCGTGGATCCGCGGCTGGCTCACTCGTTTCTTATGTATTAGAAATTACAGATATTGATCCAATTGAATACGATCTATTATTTGAACGATTTTTAAACCCCGAGCGTGTGACACTTCCAGATATTGATATCGATTTTCCGGATATAAGACGTGATGAGATGATTCGATATGTGAAAGATAAATATGGTCAGCTTCGTGTTGCTCAAATTGTAACGTTCGGGACGCTGGCAGCGAAAGCGGCAATTAGAGATATTGCGCGTGTAATGGGGCTTCCGCCGCGAGATATTGACATATTCTCAAAACTTATCCCATCAAAGCTTGGTATAACGTTAAAAGATGCATATGAGGAATCGCAATCACTCCGTGAGTTTATACAAGGAAACCTTCTGCATGAGCGTGTGTTTGAAATTGCAAAACGTGTAGAAGGCTTACCACGTCATACATCTATTCATGCAGCTGGCGTTATTATGAGCCAAGAGCCATTAACCGGAAGTGTTGCGATTCAAGAAGGGCATAACGATGTGTATGTTACGCAATACCCAGCTGATGCATTAGAAGAACTTGGGTTGCTCAAGATGGACTTTTTAGGATTACGTAATTTAACGTTACTTGAAAATATTATAAAGTTTATCGTGGAAAAAACGGGAACACAGATTGATATAAGAAATTTACCACTTCAAGATGAAAAGACGTTCCAATTGTTAGGTAGAGGGGATACAACAGGTGTATTCCAGCTTGAATCAGGTGGTATGCGAAATGTACTTCGCGGGTTAAAGCCGAATGAATTTGAAGATATTGTCGCTGTTAACTCGTTATATAGACCGGGACCGATGGAACAAATTCCGACCTTTATTGAATCAAAGCACGGAAAAAGAAAAATTGAATATTTACATCCAGACTTAAAGCCAATTCTAGAAAGAACGTACGGTGTCATTGTATACCAAGAACAAATTATGCAAATTGCATCGAAGTTAGCGGGATTCTCGCTTGGAGAAGCAGATTTATTACGCCGTGCAGTGAGTAAAAAAAATCGTGATATTTTAGATCAGGAACGTAAGCATTTTGTGCAAGGTTGTTTACAAAATGGTTATGACGAGACATCTGCTGAGAAAATTTACGATTTAATTGTAAGATTTGCGAATTACGGTTTTAACCGAAGTCACGCAGTAGCCTACAGTATGATTGGATATCAGCTTGCTTACTTAAAAGCGAATTATCCGCTGGAATTTATGACGGCACTATTATCGAGTGCAATTGGAAATGAAGATAAGATTGTGCAGTATATACGAGAAACGAAGCGGAAAGGTTTTCATGTTTTGCCGCCATCTCTTCAGAGAAGTGGTTACAATTTTCAAATAGAAGGCAATGCGATACGTTACAGTTTACTTTCCATTCGAAACATCGGAATGGCTACAGTGACAGCATTACTCGAAGAACGAGAGAAAAAAATGTTTGAAGATTTATTTGAATTTTGTCTTCGCATGCCATCAAAATTTGTGACAGAGCGAAATTTAGAGGCGTTCGTCTGGTCTGGATGTTTTGACGATTTTGGTGTTTCGAGAACGAATTTGTGGAAAAGTCTTAAAGGAGCGGTAGAATACGCAAATCTTGCACGTGATTTAGGAGATGCTGTTCCAAAATCAAAATACGTACAAGGAGAAGAGCTTTCTTTTATTGAACAGTTAAATAAAGAAAAGGAAGCACTAGGTTTTTATTTATCGAGCTATCCGACGGCGCAGTATGTGAAGTTAGCGAAAGAATTAGAAATTCCATCTCTCGCTCAGGCGATGCGGCATAAGAAAAAGGTACAAAGAGCGATCGTGTATATAACAAGTGTAAGAGTGATTCGTACGAAAAAGTTGCAGAAGATGGCGTTTATTACATTTTGTGATCAAAATGATGAAATGGAAGCAGTTCTTTTCCCCGAAACATATATACATTTCTCAGATAGGTTACAAGAAGGAGCAATTGTTTTAGTTGACGGCATGATTGAGCTTAGAAATCATAAGTTGCAATGGATTGTAAATGGACTATATCCGTTAGAAGAAATGGATGTGTATGAAGAAAAGAAAGATGCATCTGTTTACGTGAAATTGCCGTCTCAGTACGAGAAAAAGCTATTAAATCAGGTTACTAAAATATTGTTTGACTATTCGGGTTTTGCGAAAGTACTAATTTATTATGAAAAGGAACATAAAATGGTACAATTATCTCGGAGTTTATCGATCCATCCAAGTGAAGAATGTTTAGGAGCACTTCGTGAAATTGTCGGGGAAGAAAATGTGGTTGTGAAAATATAATGGACAATTTCCCTACACTTCGATTATTATAGTAGTAGTGTTCGTGGTCAGACCACTTGGAGAAATTGATATCAGCTAGAATAATTTGAGGAGAGTGGATAGTTTGTCAACACTTCGTGAAGAAGCACTTCACATGCATAAAGTGCATCAAGGAAAATTAGAAACTGTATCAAAAGTAAAAGTAGAAAATGCAAAAGATTTAAGTCTTGCATATTCTCCAGGGGTTGCAGAACCTTGTAAAGAAATTTATGACGATAAAAGTAAGGTATATGAATATACGATGAAGGGAAATATGGTAGCAGTTGTGACTGATGGAACGGCTGTGCTTGGTCTTGGTAACATTGGACCTGAAGCATCTCTTCCAGTAATGGAAGGTAAAGCTGTACTATTCAAGAGCTTTGCTGGTGTAGATGCATTCCCAATTGCCTTAAATACAAACGATGTAGATAAAATTGTTGAAACTGTAAAATTAATGGAGCCAACTTTTGGCGGCGTTAACTTAGAGGATATCGCAGCACCAAACTGCTTCATTATTGAAGAACGTTTGAAAAAAGAAACAAATATTCCTATCTTCCATGATGATCAACACGGAACAGCTATCGTAACAGTAGCAGGTCTTGTGAACGCGCTAAAACTAGTTGGAAAGAAAATGTCTGACATTAAAGTTGTCGCAAATGGCGCAGGTGCAGCAGGTATTGCAATTATTAAACTTTTATATCGCTATGGTGTACGCGACATTGTTATGTGTGATCGTAAAGGCGCGATCTATGAGGGTCGTCCTACAGGTATGAATCCGGTGAAGGATGAAGTTGCAAAATATACAAATAAGAATCGTATCGAAGGTTCTTTAGCTGATGTTGTACAAGGTGCGGACGTATTCATTGGTGTATCTGCAGAAGGTGCATTAACAGAAGAGATGGTTCGTACAATGAATGACGACGCAATTATTTTTGCAATGGCGAATCCAGTTCCAGAAATTATGCCAGAATTGGCAAAAGCAGCGGGCGCAGCTGTTGTTGGAACAGGTCGTTCTGACTTCGCAAACCAAGTAAATAATGTACTAGCGTTCCCTGGTATTTTCCGCGGTGCACTTGACGTACATGCGACACAAATTAACGAAGAAATGAAGATGGCAGCTGTACAGGCTATTGCTGAGCTTGTAGCAGAAGATGAGTTAAATGCAGACTATATCATTCCAGCACCGTTTGACGCGCGTGTAGCGCCTCAAGTGGCAGCTTACGTTGCGAAAGCTGCGATGGAGACAGGAGTAGCTCGCCGTCAAGTGGATCCAAATGAAGTTGCTGAGAAAACAAAACAATTAGCGCTGATTGGTAAAGAATAAGCGAGGAATTTCCATTGACATCATCAAATACAAAAGTATATCTCGAAATTGTAAAGAAAATCCGTTCCATTATGGAAGAGGATGGATTGGTAGCAGGGGATCGTTTACCGTCTGAGCGTGAGTTAAGTTCACGTTTAAATGTAGGGCGTTCCTCTGTAAGAGAAGCGTTGCGTGCTTTAGAACTGGTAGGGTTAATTGAAACGAGACGTGGTGAAGGGACGTTTATTCGAAACTTTTACGATAACGGTCTTGTACAATTGATTGCTCCGTTCTTGCTGCAAGATGAGAAAACAATTCGTGATTTATTACAAACAAAACGATTGCTTGAGAAAGATATGATCCGAATTGTATGTAATTTACCGAAAGAAACGTTTTCTAAAGTGCTAAGTAAATTACATCAAGTGCTTGAAGGAAATGAAAATTCGATTCCGACGCTTCATCAAACGTTCTTTAAAACACTTATTGAACAAGTCGATAATTATTTACTATATCGCATTTGGATGATCGTAAATGATTACGTATCAACTCTTTCTTGTAAAGTTTCAGGAGATTCTATCGATATGTATAGAAAGCTTTACGCTACTTTGGAAGGAAAACAAGAAAATGATGCACTAAAAATTTACGATGAATTAGTAGAGAATATACAGTTTCACTCGTAATGTATAAAATTTGTCGAAATGACCATGACACGTTATGACAAACATTCTATCGCGTAGCGGTTAAAGTTAAACGTAAAGAGTGAGGTTATTAGACAGATTGAGAAGATAAGGCTAACATCAAACTTTGGTGTTAGCCCAATTTTCTTCTTACGCTAACCTTAGCTCTCAACGAAGGGGGTCAAATTGTGCTAAGAGATTTATTCGTGAAAAAGAAAAAGTACGCTGCAATACCTTCAGAACAAGTACGAAAAGATGTACCAGATGGCGTTATGACAAAATGTCCGAAATGTAAAAAAATCATGTATACAAAAGAGCTTCTAAAAAATTTAAAAGTATGTGTGAATTGTGGATATCATCATCCTATGAATGCATGGGAACGTCTTGATAGTATATTGGACGAAGGGTCATTCCGGGAGTATGACAAAGAAATGGTTTCATTAAATCCACTCGGGTTTCCAGGATATGAAGAGAAACTAGAGAGCGATCGTAAGAAGACTGAATTGAACGAAGCGGTTGTAACTGGTGAAGGAACAATTGATGACATGCTTGTTGTTGTTGCAGTAATGGATTCTCGTTTTCGAATGGGGAGTATGGGCTCTGTTGTAGGAGAAAAAATTGCCCGTGCGGTTGAAAAGGCATACGACTTACAAGTTCCATTTATTATCTTTACTGCTTCGGGTGGTGCCCGTATGCAAGAAGGGATATTAAGTTTAATGCAAATGGCAAAAACAAGCGTAGCTTTGAAAAAGCATAGTAATGCAGGAGGATTATTTATTTCTGTTATGACTCACCCAACGACGGGCGGGGTTTCAGCGAGTTTCGCTTCACTTGGTGATTATAATCTTGCAGAACCAGGGGCACTAATCGGATTTGCTGGTAGACGTGTAATTGAACAAACTGTGCGCGAGAAACTACCGGAAGATTTCCAAACGGCAGAATTCTTACTAGAACATGGTCAATTAGATGCTGTGGTGCATCGTGATGATATGAGAGAATCGCTTCGCAAGATTTTAGAAGTTCATCAAGGAGGGGAAATGGCTGTATGGCAGAGCTAGAATTTGAAAAACCAGTTGTTGAGCTAAGAAATAAGATTCGTGAACTGAAAGACTATACGAAAAACAGCCAGATGGATTTCAGTGAGGAGATTCGTATTTTGGAAGACAAGCTAGAAAATTTAGAGGAAGATATATACGGCAATATGAAAGTATGGGACCGTGTTCAAATTGCTCGTCATGCGGAACGACCGACAACGCTCGATTATATTGAGCACTTATTTACTGATTTTTTTGAATGTCATGGAGATCGTCTATTTGGCGATGATGCAGCGATTGTCGGCGGCATTGCGAAGTATAAAGGGATGCCTGTAACTGTAATTGGGCATCAACGCGGAAAAGATACGAAAGAAAATATTCGCCGTAATTTTGGGATGCCTCATCCAGAAGGATATCGAAAAGCATTACGTTTAATGAAGCAGGCAGAAAAGTTCAATCGTCCAATTATTTGTTTTATTGATACGAAAGGAGCTTATCCTGGTAAAGCTGCTGAAGAACGTGGTCAAAGTGAAGCTATCGCTCGCAATTTATTTGAAATGGCAGGATTAACAGTACCTGTTATTTGTATCGTTATCGGCGAAGGTGGTAGTGGTGGTGCACTAGGTCTTGGGGTAGGGGATTACATTCATATGCTAGAAAATTCCACTTATTCTGTTATTACACCAGAGGGTGCAGCGGCAATTCTTTGGAAAGATGCAGGAAAAGCAAAGGAAGCTGCAGAGGCGATGAGAATTACAGCGGCAGATTTGAAAGAATTAGGTGTAATTGACGAAATTATTCCAGAGACAAAAGGTGGAGCACACCGTAATGTTTTGAAACAGTCAGAAAATATAGACTTAATGATTAGAAAAACTTTTGAACAATTAAACGGAATTTCGAAAGATGAATTAATCGAAAAACGTTATGAAAAATATATGAAAATTGGGCAAGTTTCGTTTTCAAACGCTTCCATTTGGATAAAATAAGAAAAGCGTGCGTTCCACTTCGCGAATGCACGTTTTTATTATGAAAAGACACATCTTCTCCATTGTATTTTTATATTTTTTCGTGTTATTTTATTATAAGGCAAATAATCTTTATGAGGTGAGTACAAATGAAACGTATTGGTGTATTAACAAGTGGTGGAGATTCACCTGGTATGAATGCTGCCATTCGTGCAGTTGTTCGTAAAGCGATTTTCCATGATATTGAAGTATATGGTATTTACCATGGATACGCTGGATTAATTTCTGGTCATATTGAAAAATTAGAACTAGGTTCTGTTGGCGATATTATCCACCGCGGTGGTACAAAATTATATACAGCAAGATGTCCTGAGTTTAAAGACCCAGAAGTACGACTAAAAGGTATCGAGCAATTAAAGAAACACGGTATCGAAGGACTTGTTGTTATTGGTGGAGATGGTTCTTACCAAGGCGCTAAAAAATTAACTGAACAAGGATTCCCATGTGTTGGTGTACCAGGTACAATCGACAATGATATCCCTGGAACAGACTTCACAATTGGTTTCGATACAGCTTTAAACACTGTTATTGATGCAATTGATAAAATTCGTGACACAGCTACATCTCATGAACGTACATATGTTATCGAAGTAATGGGACGTCATGCTGGAGATATCGCATTATGGGCTGGTCTAGCTGATGGTGCTGAAACAATTTTAATTCCAGAAGAAGAGTATGACATGGAAGATGTTATTGCTCGTCTGAAGCGTGGTAGTGAACGTGGTAAAAAACACAGTATTATCATTGTGGCTGAAGGTGTTGGAAGTGCAATTGACATCGGTAAGCATATTGAAGAAGCGACAAACTTTGATACTCGTGTAACTGTGTTAGGTCACGTACAACGTGGTGGATCACCAAGTGCACAAGACCGTGTATTAGCAAGCCGTCTTGGCGCAAGAGCAGTTGAATTATTAATTGCTGGTAAAGGTGGACGTTGTGTAGGTATTCAAGATAATAAACTTGTTGATCATGACATTATCGAAGCGTTAGCTCAAAAGCATACAATCGATAAAGATATGTATCAATTATCTAAAGAATTATCCATCTAATCGGCGTAATGTCGGATATTTGGGAACGGTTTCATAATTTTCGGAGGTGCAATATGCGTAAAACTAAAATTGTATGTACTATAGGTCCTGCTAGTGAAAGTATTGAAAAATTAGAGCAATTAATCGAAGCAGGTATGAACGTTGCTCGTTTAAACTTCTCTCATGGTAGCCATGAAGAGCACGGCGCTCGTATTAAAAACATTCGTGAAGCTTCAAAGAAAACTGGTAAAACAGTTGGTATCTTACTTGATACAAAAGGTCCAGAAATCCGTACTCACGACTTCGTAGACGGACAAGCTGAGCTTGTAACAGGTGCAGAAGTAGTTCTTTCTACTGAGCAAGTATTAGGTACTGCAGAGAAGTTCTCTGTATCTTATGCTGGTCTTTATGACGATGTAGACCCAGGTTCTCGTATTCTAATCGATGACGGTCTTATCGAACTAGAAGTAATTGAAAAAGCTGACGGAAACATCCGTACAAAAGTTCTTAACAGTGGAACTGTAAAAAATAAAAAAGGCGTTAACGTACCAAACGTAAGCATTAAGCTTCCTGGTATCACTGAAAAAGACGTAAAAGATATCATCTTCGGTATCGAGCAAAAAGTTGATTTCATCGCAGCTTCATTCGTACGTAAAGCGTCTGACGTATTAGAAATTCGCGAATTATTAGAAGAGCATAACGCTCAATACATCCAAATCGTACCAAAAATCGAAAACCAAGAGGGTATCGATAATATCGATTCAATCTTAGAAGTTTCTGACGGTTTAATGGTAGCTCGTGGTGATATGGGTGTAGAAATTCCACCAGAAGAAGTACCATTAGTACAAAAACGTCTAATCAAAAAATGTAACGTGTTAGGTAAACCAGTTATTACTGCGACACAAATGTTAGATTCTATGCAACGTAACCCACGTCCAACTCGTGCGGAAGCAAGTGACGTAGCTAACGCAATCTTCGATGGTACAGATGCAATCATGCTTTCAGGTGAAACAGCTGCTGGACAATACCCAGTAGAAGCAGTAACAATGATGGCTAACATTGCAGTACGTGTTGAAAAATCATTACAATACGAAGATATGTTCAAAAAACGTATTAAAGAGTTCACTCCAACAATTACAGATGCAATTAGTCAATCTGTTGCGCATACAGCACTTGCTCTTGATGTAGCTGCAATCGTAGCTCCAACAGAAAGTGGATATACTGCGAAAATGATCTCTAAATATCGTCCAAAATCTCCAATCGTAGCTGTAACATCTGACGAGCAAGTAGGACGTCGTCTTGCACTTGTTTGGGGTGTACAAGCATTTATGGCTGAGAAGCGCGCAGCTTCAACTGACGAAATGTTAGATACAGCAATTCAAACAGGTATGGATGCAGGTCTAATCGGACTTGGAGACACTGTAGTAATCACTGCTGGCGTTCCAGTTGCTGAAACTGGTACAACAAACTTAATGAAAATCCACGTTGTTGGTGAAGAAGTTGCTAAAGGACAAGGGATCGGTCGTAAAGCTGCAAAAGGTAAAGTAGTTGTAGCGAAAACAGCTGCTGAAGCTGTAGCGAACGTAAACGAAGGTGATATCCTTGTTACAACAAGCACTGATAAAGATATGATTCCTGCAATCGAAAAAGCTGCTGCTCTAGTTGTAGAAGAAGGCGGTTTAACAAGCCATGCTGCTGTTGTAGGTGTATCAATCGGTATTCCTGTTATCGTTGGTGTAAACGGCGTAACAGCAACTTTAAAAAATGGCCAAGAAGTAACAGTTGATGCAGCACGCGGAATTGTTTATAATGGACATGCGGAAGTGCTATAAGTAATACGGAGAGAAGGATCGGAGTCCTTCTCTTTTTTTTTTACACAAAAATGAGGTAAAACTAGCTTAAGACGTCTGAAATTGCTTTTAAAAGCTGTTTATTATGAAGTTTGATAAGAAAGTGCATTCGGCTTTTATATGGTGTATATGGACGTTGTTAGGGTGTTTAAAGTGGATAGTATGTGAGAGGAGTGTAGAACTATGAAGTGGTTACTATTCTTGTTTATATTAATACCGGCGATTGAGATTACAGTCTTAATTGGATCGAGTCATGTAATAGGTTTATGGTCTACGTTCGCTATGATTGTATTTACAGGTGTTGTAGGTGTGTATTTGGCGAAAAGGCAAGGTTTTAAAGTGCTTGGAGAGATTCAATCTAAGCTGAATAGAGGAGAAATGCCAGGAGGAGCGGTCCTAGATGGTATTTTTATCTTTATAGGAGGTGTTCTTTTAGTGCTTCCTGGATATGTAACGGATATAATAGGTTTGACCTTTGTTATCCCTATGACGAGGGCTTTATTGAAGCCGTTTGTTATGAAGTGGATAGAATGGAAGTTTAGAAAGAACTCTACTATTATTGTGCAGAAATAGTGCTTAGATTATAGCGATCTAAGCACTATTTTTTTGTCTATAAAAGGATGAGAGGGATGGTTAAAGGTCCGTTAATTAAAATTTAGTGATTGTGCAGATGAAATTCTTAAAGGTTAAAGTCCGATTGGTTCAACTAATAATTAGTGGGGGATGAAGAAAACCCCCGCTGATTAAAGTTTCACTTTATTTGCTGTATATCTTTCGATTGGATCTGTGATTTGAGGAGTTAGTAGTTGTTAATGAGTCTGTTTTAGAATAATTCCTTTGAACTGAAGTTTGATTTGTATATAAAAAGAATGAATTGATGTGGAAATGCTAAAAGTGATCGGTGAAATACTTAGTTTAAGTCTAATTCTATGCGATTTTGTATATTTATTCATTTACATAAAAAGTAATAAATGTAAGTAATAATTATAAAAATAATAGAATAAATATGTAAAAATACCTCGAAATATACATTTTCTATGCAAAAAACAAGAAAACTATCCTTTTTGGGGTTCCGTTCTCTTGTTGTGTGTGATGAGTATGAAAAATAAGTACAAGGAATAATCAGTGGGAAATTCCCACTGATTATATGTAAGTTTTTGTTGTATATGAATTAGAAACTATTATTTTGAAGGTGAGCCTTTAATATATTTCCACAAATCATGGAATACACGAGCTTTGTGCAATGTATTAAGTAGTACTAAGGTGACTGGACCGATGATTAATCCTAAAAAGCCAAAGAGTTTAAAGCCGACAAATAGAGCGATCAGTGTTGCTAATGGATCGAGGCCTATATTAGAAGAAAGTACTTTAGGCTCCATAATTTGTCTTTGGACAATCACGACGATGTATAAAATGAGAAGACCAATGGCGAAAGCAGTGTCGCCAGTGAAAAATACGTATATAACCCAAGGAACGAAAACAGCTCCTGTTCCTAAATACGGGAGTAAATCTACAACCCCTGTAATAATCGCGATAGTAATGGCGTATGGTACGCGTAATATTAACAGTCCGATTAGTACAATGACAGTTGTCATAGATACGAGTGTAAGTTGTGCTTTAACAAAACCGAATAAAGCTTTTCTTAAATCGACAAAAATCGTTTTTCCGTAGCCATGAACACGGTTGGGTAAAAATTTTCTTACTTTCTGAGCAAGACGATGCCAATCGTAACTAATGAAGAAAGTGGCTAATAAAACGAATACAAGTACAGTTAAAGTTGTTGGTAATGCACTAATGAAATTTGTTAATCCACTTATAATAGCGGTTAAAAGTTCTTTCATTTGCGTCGTTGCTTCTGTTCCTAAGTTTTGAATGTTTTGTGTAATCGTATAGCGCTGTGGTTCCCCAAGATGATTAAATTTAGAAATTAAATCATCATAGAGAGGCATAATATGATTAAGTGCAAATTGCTGAGCAAATGCAACGATATCCGGAAATTTTACTGTAACAAGTTGTAGTAAGTATGTTGTAGCAGATATGGCTTCTGTTACAAGGTATGTAACGAGTCCGACGATAGCTCCGAATACGAGAATTAAGCTAACGAGTACTGCGAGTGCGCGAGGAAATTGTAGTTTTTGATTAAGGAAATTGACGACAGGATTAATCAAATAAGCAAATGCGAAAGCGATAATAAAAGGGTAGATAAGTCCTGACATATATAGTAATGCATAGAATCCGGCTACCGTCGCTACAATGACAAATATGAGTCGCAATATCATATATAGTAAGTTTCGATTCAAAGATGTATACCTCCCATTCCAATTTGGATTATCCTAATTCGTTCAACTTATAACGAGTGTGCCTCACTGATTAAAGTTTCACTTTATGTTATAGTGGAATGATGGATTTTTCCTGCTTTTTCAGTACGTGAATGACTGGGAAAGCTTGGTGTTGATGCTTCTACTATATGGTAAAAACTTCATTTTCTCTTCTTTTTATTTTACCTGTTTCTTATTAGAAAAGAAAGGAGAGACGACCGTTTTTAAAAATGTATACATGTTTACATTTTGATGGTGAAAGTCTCAGTTTTTCATTTTGAAATACGTAAAAAAATGAAGTGGTTTATGTTGAATAGGCATCGATATAGCATGTATAACGATAGGTTTAAAGGTATTTTTATTTGGAAATGAGTTCATTATTTTCAGAAAGGAAGTGTAAACATGATTAGTCAGTCAACGTTATTTTTATTCATACTACTTATTATAGGACTTATTGCGAAAAATCAATCGCTAACTGTAGCTATTGGTGTGTTATTTTTATTGAAATTTACGTTTCTAGGAGATAAAGTTTTTCCATATTTACAAACGAAAGGAATTAACCTCGGTGTTACGGTTATTACAATAGCAGTACTCGTACCGATCGCGACGGGGGAGATAGGTTTTAAACAACTTGGGGAAGCAGCGAAATCGTATTATGCATGGATTGCTTTAGCTTCAGGGGTAGCGGTTGCTTTGTTAGCGAAAGGCGGCGTACAATTATTGACGACGGATCCTCATATTACAACTGCGCTCGTTTTCGGGACAATTATAGCGGTTGCTTTATTTAATGGAGTTGCTGTAGGCCCGTTAATTGGGGCTGGAATTGCCTACGCAGTGATGAGTATTATACAGATGTTTAAATAAGGAATTTTATAGTAATATAAAAATTTTGAATTCTTTCTGTTCACAAAAGTCAGATAATTGTTTATAATAGGATTAGAAACTTTGAAAAGTTACATAACAGCCGAGACTTTACACCAGATAAAATAAAAACAACATAAAACAATTTTATAATGATATTGTTTTATGTTGTTTTTATCATAAAACTCTTCGGAATTAATTTTCCTCACTAACTTGTTGTTTTGAGCGTGAGGATTCGGGGAGACATTCACGCTCATGCTTTCCATGTAAACAATGGACAATAAGAGGGGAACATCGCAACAAATTTGCATGATCGTGCATTTTGCTTGCCTAAAGAGTGAACGGGCGTTCATAATTCAAAAGGGAAGCAAATAGATATAAGGAGCAAGGTTGGGAGAATTTTCAGGAAAAGGAGAGAATGTCATGACTGTTATTCGAGGTTTAGAAGGGGTAGTAGCAACAACATCATCTGTGAGCTCTATTATTGATGATACATTAACTTATGTTGGGTATAATATTGATGATTTAGCTGAGAATGCTACATTTGAAGAAGTAGTATACTTATTATGGCATCGCAAGCTTCCTAACGAACAAGAACTAGAGAAATTTAAAGGGACTGTATCGGAATACTATAAAGTGCCAGGTGAGATTTTAACATATTTAAAACAAGTAGATTTAAAAATCGCACATCCGATGTCTGTTTTACGAACTGCAATTTCCATGCTATCATTATACGATGAGAGCGCTGAAATTATGGATGAAAAGTCCAATTATTTGAAAGCGGTTAAATTACAGGCTCAAGTGGGAACTTTAGTTGCTGCTTATGCAAGAATTCGTAAAGGTTTAGATGTTGTTGAACCTAGAAATGATTTATCGTTAGCTGCAAACTTCTTGTACATGTTAAATGATCGCGAGCCAAATGAAGTTGAAATTGAAGCTTTTGATAAGGCGCTTGTACTTCACGCAGATCATGAGTTAAACGCTTCTACATTTACTGCGCGCGTTTGTGTAGCTACACTTTCAGATATATATTCTGGTATTACAGCAGCAATCGGTGCGTTAAAAGGTCCTCTTCACGGCGGGGCAAATGAAAATGTAATGAAGATGTTAACTGAAATTGGCGAAGAAGAAAATGTAGAATCATATATTCATAATGCTCTTCAAAATAAAGTGAAAATCATGGGCTTTGGCCACCGTGTATATGAGCAAGGTGATCCACGTGCAAAACATTTACGTGAAATGTCCAAGAGATTATGCGTGCTTTTAGGAGAAGACAAATGGTATAATATGTCTATCAAAATTGAAGACATTGTAACAAAAGAAAAAGGTCTTCCACCAAATGTTGATTTCTATTCAGCTTCTGTATACCATTGTTTAGGAATTGACCATGACTTATTTACACCTATCTTTGCAATTAGCCGTATGTCAGGCTGGTTAGCTCATATTCTAGAACAATATGAAAACAACCGTTTAATCCGTCCACGTGCTGATTATAATGGACCAACACATCAAGTGTACGTTCCAATTGCACAAAGATAAGCGAAAAACACTATTTTGATAGTGAAAATACGCTTTTAAAAGTCTGATTTTTTCGGAAAGATGTAATGATTAGAATATTTTAATTTGACTAACGGTTTGAACTGAGGGGTTATTCCCTCAGTTTCATACATATGAAATTTCAAACATGGGGGTTATCACATTGACGACAGGTGAAAAAATTACTGTAACTAATGGTGTTATGAATGTACCAAACAATCCGATTATTCCATTTATTGAAGGAGATGGAATTGGTCCTGATATTTGGGCAGCTGCATCTCGAGTACTAGAAGCGGCAGTTGAAAAAGCTTATGATGGTGAGAAGAAAATTGTTTGGAAAGAAGTGCTTGCAGGGGAAAAAGCATTCAACCAAACAGGCGAGTGGTTACCAGAAGAAACTTTAAATTTAATCCGTGAGTATTTAATCGCGATTAAAGGTCCACTTACAACTCCAGTTGGCGGTGGTATTCGTTCTCTAAACGTAGCACTTCGTCAAGAATTAGATTTATACGTATGTCTACGTCCAGTTCGTTATTTTGAAGGTGTTCCTTCACCTGTAAAACGTCCGGAAGATACTGATATGGTTATTTTCCGTGAAAATACAGAAGACATTTACGCTGGAATTGAATATGCACAAGGATCTCCAGAAGCAGAAAAAGTTCTTGCTTTCTTAAAAGAAGCAATGGGTGTTAATAAAATCCGCTTCCCAGAAACATCTGGAATTGGTATTAAACCAATCTCAGAAGAAGGGACAAAGCGTCTTGTTCGTGCTGCAATTCAATATGCAATTAACGAAAAACGCTCTTCTGTTACATTAGTTCATAAAGGAAACATTATGAAATTTACAGAAGGTGCTTTCAAAAACTGGGGTTACGAAGTAGCGGAACAAGAATTCGGCGACAAAGTATTTACTTGGGCTGAATATGATCGTATCGTTGAGAAAGATGGTAAAGATGCAGCGAATAAAGCGATGGCAGATGCTGAAGTGGCTGGAAAAATCATCGTAAAAGATTCTATTGCAGACATCTTCCTACAACAAATTTTAACTCGTCCACGTGAGTTCGATGTTGTTGCAACAATGAACTTAAACGGAGACTACATCTCTGATGCACTTGCTGCACAAGTAGGTGGAATTGGTATTGCACCTGGTGCAAACATTAACTATGTAACTGGACATGCTATCTTTGAAGCTACACACGGTACAGCTCCAAAATATGCAGGTTTAGATAAAGTAAACCCATCTTCAGTTCTTCTTTCTGGTGTATTATTATTAGAACACTTAGGATGGAACGAAGCTGCGAAATTAGTAACTGCTTCTGTTGAGAAAACAATTGCTTCAAAAGTAGTAACTTATGATTTCGCACGCTTAATGGAAGGTGCAACAGAAGTGAAATGTTCTGAGTTCGCTAATGAACTTATTAAAAACATGGATGTAGCGATAATCAAAAACGCATAATTAAAGCGGGGGGTAAATTATGACAATCAAACGCAAGAAAGTTTCAGTCATCGGTGCAGGATTTACAGGAGCAACAACAGCATTCTTATTAGCACAAAAAGAACTTGCAGATGTTGTATTAGTGGACATTCCACAACTGGAAAATCCAACAAAAGGGAAAGCGTTAGATATGTTAGAAGCGAGCCCAGTACAAGGTTTTGATGCTAACATTATTGGAACATCTGATTACGCAGATACTGCTGATTCTGACGTTGTTGTGATTACAGCGGGTATTGCGCGTAAACCTGGTATGAGCCGTGATGACTTAGTAGCAACAAACTCTAAAATTATGAAAAGTATTACGCGCGACATTGCAAAACATTCACCAAATGCAATTATTGTTGTATTAACAAATCCAGTTGATGCAATGACATATTCTGTATTTAAAGAAGCAGGATTCCCGAAAGAGCGTGTTATCGGTCAATCGGGCGTATTAGATACAGCTCGTTTCCGTACATTCATCGCACAAGAATTGAATCTTTCTGTGAAAGATATTACAGGATTTGTTCTTGGTGGACACGGTGACGATATGGTACCTCTTGTACGTTATTCTTATGCAGGTGGAATTCCGTTAGAAACGTTAATTCCGAAAGAGCGTTTAGAAGCAATCGTAGAACGTACCCGTAAAGGTGGCGGCGAGATTGTAGGCTTATTAGGAAACGGTAGTGCATATTACGCACCAGCTGCTTCTTTAGTTGAAATGACAGAAGCAATATTAAAAGATCAACGCCGTGTATTACCGGCTATTGCGTACCTTGAAGGTGAATATGGTTATAGTGACCTTTATTTAGGGGTACCAGTAATTTTAGGTGGTAACGGAATTGAAAAAATTATTGAATTAGAACTTCTTGCAGATGAAAAAGAAGCGTTAGATCGCTCTGTAGAATCTGTACGTAATGTTATGAAGGTTCTTGTTTAATAATTAAATATAAGTAGAAAAAGATTCGGGGCCCCGAATCTTTTTCTACTATATATGCAAATGTTTTTTTGAAATAATATGAAAACGCTATCATTTGGTGTATCCTATAATGAAACTATAGATTTATACTATACATTGCCCTCATCATAGTAAATTTCGGATCAAGTATCGCTTTTAGTAGGATAATAAGGTGAAAAAATCGGAGGGGGTTGTAACATGTTAAAGAAAAAAGTTCAAATTGGTCGTAAAATGGATGAAATTACAGTAGGAGAGAAATTATCTATCACTGAAAAAATTGAGGATAAAGATTTGTTATTGTACTTAGGTTTAACGAATGATGCCAATCCATTATATATTCAGCATGATTACGCATCCCAAACTCCGTATGAAAAGCCGATTGTACCAAGCATTATGCTAACTGGAATGATTACAACGGCAGTTACGAAATATTTACCAGGTCCAGGTAGTCATATTACGAGAAAGGACCTTACGTTCGTGAAGCATGTTCACCATTATGAAACGTTACAAATCCACTTTGAAGTTGTGGCTGTTTCTGAGGAGGAGCATACAATTGATCTGCTTGTATCTGCTCATGATGAAAAAGGAGAAACGGTTGTAAAAGGTTCATTAACAGTAACGCCGCCTTTCAAATCAGTTTCTATTATGGAAAAAGCATTAGATAATTTTTAAAAAGTAAAAATGTGAATAGCGCTAGCATACCTTTCTATAAGGGAGCTAGCGCTATTTTAGTTAAAGAATCCCTGTGAGAATCCTTCAGCGAAATCTGAACAACCTGTTTTAATCGTATCCCAGCTTGGGGCGTTGAATGTAAGAATACACGTTACTATTAAAGATAGAATAGGTAGTAATAGTCGCATAATAGAGTCTCCTTATCTTTTATATATGGATTTTTAGATTAACAATTTTTACTATATCGTGATTTAATAATTTAAGTCAATGAAAGGAGTGGTTTTTTAGATGAAATGGAAAAGAGAAGATGTTATTTTTGAAACGATAAGAGAAGCTGAAGTGTGGGCGGACGGGGTCGCGAATGAAATGTATGGAAGAGTATTTGGTGGATATGAAACGCCGGACTATAAAATAGCGTATGCTCTTTCGTTTTTACTAGCGCAAAATCGAGAATTCAATATTCATACGGAAGTAGAATGGAATGAAAATATAGAAGTATATAAAGTATGGATAACAACACGTTAATTGGAGTGAATGAGTAATAACGATAGAACAATCTGAATCCATGTATAGACAATTATATTGAGAGGGACCTTGTTTTCTAGTATGATGAGAATAACGGGGAAAATACTAGGATGAAGAAGGTTTCAAGTCTATAACTTGGAGGAAAAGAATGAACAATCGTATTTTAGTAGTTGATGATGAGGAGTTTATCTTAACTTTAATTGAATTTAATCTACAACAAGCTGGGTTTGAAGTAATAACAGCGATGGATGGAGAAATGGCGCTTCAAAAAGCGACAACAGAACGCCCAGATTTAATTATATTAGATTTAATGCTTCCAAAAATGGATGGTATGGAAGTGTGTAAAGAATTACGATTGCAGCGCGTTATGACGCCGATTTTAATGTTAACAGCAAAAGATGATGAATTTGATAAGGTGCTAGGTCTTGAACTAGGGGCGGATGATTATATGACGAAGCCGTTTAGTCCAAGGGAAGTTGTGGCACGTGTGAAGGCGATTTTGCGCCGTACGAAATTGCAACAAGAAGAGCAAGTTACAGAATCATCAGATGAAGAAAGTATCACAATTGCTGAGCTTAAAATTTTACCAGAGTTTTATGAGGCTTATTTCCAAGGAAGAAAGCTTGAATTAACACCAAAAGAATTTGAATTACTTGTTTATCTTGCGAAAAATAAGAGTCGTGTGTTGACACGTGATCAATTATTAAGTGCTGTATGGAATTATGATTTTGCTGGTGATACACGGATTGTTGACGTTCATATTAGCCATTTGCGCGATAAAATTGAACAAAATACGAAAAAACCGACGTACATTAAAACGATACGTGGTTTAGGATATAAATTAGAGGAGCCAAAAGGGGATGAATAAATTTCGTTCCAGGCTTCTTTTTACATTTGTTTCTCTTATTGTTTTTATTTTAGTAGGACTAGGTTTATTGTTGGAAACCGTATTTGAAAACTATTATATAGATCATGCAAAAGAGAGAATGGTAAAAGAGACAGAATACGTTGCTGTATTAGCAGCAGAACAAGGTTTTGATGATGTTTTAAAAAATCCGTACGTATTTGAAAAGTTAGAAGAAAAAATATCAGCTTCTATTATATTTTTGGATGAAAAAAAGAACATTCAATATAGCGGAGGAGAACAGTCTGCGTTTAGCCAAGGGATAATGAAAGAACTTTCTTCTGAAACGACAAAACAAAGAAATAAAGTCATTACGAAAGAAACAGATCAAAATAATGAATTTTATCATGCAGTGTTCGTGCAAGATGTAGCAGGGAAACAAGGTTACATTTTGGTGAAAAGTACAATTGAGCCTTTGAAAGCTGTTCATCAAAAAACGTGGGGATTATTAATTATCGGATTTGTTATTGCGTGTCTTGTAGTCGTATTTTTAGGTATGAGAATTACAGGGCAATATATTAGGCCGATTGAATCCGTTACGAAAGTTGCTATCGAATTAGCGAAGGGCAATTATAAAGCACGCGCTTATGAAAGTCATTCAGATGAAACGGGAATGTTAAGTAAGGCGATTAATATTTTAGCTCGTAATTTACAAGAGATGACACTTGAACAAGAAATGCAACAAGATCGTCTGCATACGTTAATTGAAAATATGGGAAGTGGAATGATTTTAATTGATAGCCGCGGTTATATAAACCTTGTGAATCGTTCGTATAAAGAAACTTTCCACGTAACAGATGAAGAATATTTAGATCGTTTATATTATGAATCGTTTCATCATCCAGAAATTATAGAGCTTGTGGAAGAAATCTTTATGACAGAAGTGAAAGTGCGTAAACAAATGTTATTACCACTTGGAATTGAGCGAAAGCATTTCGAAGTATATGGAGCACCGATTATCGGGACGAACCATGAATGGAAAGGGATTGTCCTTGTATTCCATGACATTACTGAGTTAAAGAAGTTAGAACAAATGAGAAAAGACTTTTTAGCGAATGTTTCTCATGAACTAAAGACGCCGATTACTTCTATTAAAGGTTTTTCAGAAACGCTCTTGGACGGTGCTATGGATAATAAAAAATTCTGCGAACATTTCTTACACATTATTTTAAAAGAAAGTGAACGCATGCAAGGGTTAATTGAAGATTTATTAGATTTATCAAAGATTGAGCAACAAGGATTTAAATTGAGTATGGGAACCGTCGATATGAAGGGACTTCTTGAAGACATTCATATGGTGCTTGATAACAAAGCGGGAGAAAAAGAAATCTCTTTACAAGTAAATGCGCTAAAACGAGTCTCTGTCATTGGAGATCCAAGTCGTTTAAAGCAAATCTTTATTAATTTAATTAATAATGCAATCGTATATACGCCGGCTGGAGGCGTTGTTTCTGTAGAATTAGCAGAAGATAAATATAATGCTTATATAAAAGTTTCGGATACTGGAATTGGTATTAGTAAAGATGAAATTCCGCGTATTTTTGAACGCTTTTACCGAGTGGATAAGGCGAGAAGTAGAAATACTGGTGGTACAGGCCTTGGATTATCGATTGTAAAGCATTTAGTCGAGGCGCATCACGGTACGATTACAGTGGATAGTGAAGTTGGGGAAGGGACAACATTTATAGTTGTTTTACCAAAATCAGCAACTGAAAAATAGGATGAAGGATGTTTACAATATATTAACAATGGCTTAATTAAATATTAATAAAGCTCTGTTAATATAATACATGAAAACCCCTTCATCCAAGGAGTAATTTTGGACGAGAATAGTTATGCTGTTCTCGTCACTTCCCTTTTATATTAGTAAACGTTTTTATATATGATAGAAAATAGCCGTTATTTTTCTTCTCTCTATTAGTCATGTTAATATAGAGAGAGGAAAGGAACGGTTTTTTTCTGTGAAAAAAATCATTTCAAATTTGCATGGGGAGGTTTCTGATTTGGAAAAAAAGGTCGTATTAGTAGATGGTAATAATATCGCGTATCGTGCTTTCTTTGCACTACCGCTTTTAAATAACGACAAAGGTATACATACGAACGCAATTTACGGTTTTACAATGATGTTAATGAGAATATTAGAGGAAGAAAAACCGACGCATATGTTAGTAGCGTTTGATGCGGGGAAAACGACATTCCGTCATAAAACGTATAGTGATTATAAAGGAGGACGTCAAAAGACTCCACCTGAATTATCAGAGCAATTCCCGTTTATTCGTGAGATGCTGGATGCATTCAATGTACCGCGTTATGAGCTTGAAAATTATGAAGCGGATGACATTATGGGAACGTTAGCGAAAGAAGCGAGTGAACAAGGAGCGAATGTAAAAGTTATTTCAGGAGATAAAGATTTACTTCAACTTGTTTCTGATAACACGCTTGTATGTATTCCTCGAAAAGGGATTACGGAAGTAGATGAATATACGAAAGAAGCTTTATTTGAGAAATACAGCTTATCACCAAAGCAAATTATCGATATGAAAGGTTTAATGGGAGACCAATCAGATAATATTCCAGGTGTACCAGGAGTTGGTGAAAAAACTGCGATTAAATTGTTAACACAGTTTGGAACGGTTGAAGAAGTGTATGAAAATATAGATCAAGTAAGCGGGAAGAAATTAAAAGAAAAACTGGAAGCAAATAAAGACCAAGCTCTTATGAGTAAAGATCTGGCAACTATTATTACAGATGCGCCGATTACAGTGCATGTGGATGATATGGAGTATAAAGGGTATGAAGCAAGTGATGTCATTCCGATGTTTGAGAATTTAGGGTTTACATCTCTTTTAAATAAATTAGGTGTTACGCCAGAAGAAACGGCTCCAGCTGAATTAGATGATATTACATTTGATATTGTGGAAGAAGTTACAGATGAGATGCTTCAGCAAGATAGTGCGCTTATTGTTGAAGTGCAAGAAGATAACTATCATAAAGCAGACATTCAAGGTTTCGGTATTCAAAATGAAAATGGCTGTTATTTTATTCAAACAGACATGGCTCTTAAGTCAGACGCTTTTAAAGAGTGGCTTGCAGATGGAGAAATGAGGAAGCATACATTTGATGCGAAGCGTGCGATCGTTGCACTGAAATGGAACGGTATAGATATGCAAGGGATTGATTTTGATCTATTAATCGCTGCTTATTTACTTGATCCGGCTGATACGGATAAAGATTTTCGTACTGTAGCGAAAATGAAAGAAACGCATGCTGTGAAATCTGATGAAGAAGTTTACGGAAAAGGTGCGAAGCGCGCTGTTCCAGAGCTAGACGTAGTAGCGGAGCATGTAGCTCGTAAAGTGCATGTATTATACGATGTAAAACAAACATTCGTTGAAGAGTTAGAAAAGAATGAGCAATATGAACTGTTTACCGAGTTAGAATTACCACTTGCACGTGTATTAGCTGATATGGAAGTGAAAGGTGTAAAAGTTGATACAGAGCGTCTTCGTAATATGGGAGAAGAGCTTGCAGGTAGATTAAAGGAAATGGAACAGGAAATTTATAAGCTTGCGGGAACAGAATTTAATATTAATTCACCGAAGCAGCTTGGTGTTATTCTGTTTGAGAACTTAAACTTACCAGTTATTAAAAAGACGAAAACAGGTTATTCTACGTCAGCTGATGTACTAGATAAGCTGATGGATCACCATGAAATTATTCCAAACATTTTACATTACCGTCAATTAGGGAAACTAAACTCAACGTATATTGAAGGTTTATTAAAAGTTGTACATGAAGACACATCTAAAATCCATACTCGTTTCAATCAAGTATTAACGCAAACGGGCCGATTAAGTTCAACGGATCCAAACTTGCAAAATATCCCGATTCGATTAGAAGAAGGAAGAAAGATTCGTCAGGCATTCGTTCCATCAGAAGAAGGATGGATTATGTACGCAGCGGATTATTCACAAATTGAACTTCGTGTATTAGCTCATATTGCAAATGATAAAGGGCTAGTTGACGCATTCCAACATGACATGGATATTCATACGAAAACAGCTATGGATGTATTTGGCGTTGAAAAAGATGAAGTGACTTCAAATATGAGAAGACAAGCGAAAGCTGTTAACTTCGGAATTGTGTATGGTATTAGTGATTATGGTCTTTCACAAAACTTAGGAATTACAAGAAAAGCAGCAGCGGAATTTATTGAAAAGTATTTAGAAAGTTTCCCTGGTGTACAAGAATACATGGATGACATCGTAAAAGATGCGAAGCAAAAAGGATATGTGGCTACATTATTAAATCGCCGCCGTTACATTCCGGAAATCACGAGTCGTAATTTCAATTTACGTAGCTTTGCTGAGCGTACAGCTATGAATACGCCAATTCAAGGTACTGCAGCAGATATTATTAAAAAAGCGATGATTATTATGGCAGATCGTTTAGAAGAAGAAGGATTACAAGCTCGTCTTCTTCTGCAAGTACACGATGAATTGATATTTGAAGCACCAAAAGAAGAAATTGAAAAATTAGAGAAGCTTGTACCAGAAGTAATGGAGCATGCAATTGAACTCGCAGTTCCGCTAAAAGTTGATTATTCTTACGGTCCAACTTGGTACGACGCAAAATAAGGAAGTGATGAAATGCCTGAATTACCAGAGGTTGAAAACGTCAGACGGACACTTGAAAATCTTGTAACAGGAAAAACAATTGAAGATGTCATTGTTACCTATCCCAAAATAGTAAAACGACCGGATGATGTAGAAATCTTTAAAGAAATGCTTAGAGGCGAGAAGATTGAAAATATAAAGCGAAGAGGAAAGTTTTTGCTTTTATATGTAACGAATTATGTTATTGTTTCACATTTGCGTATGGAAGGTAAGTTTTTACTGCATCAAGAGGATGAGCCAATTGATAAGCATACGCACGTCCGTTTCTTATTTACAGATGGAACGGAATTACATTATAAAGATGTGAGAAAGTTTGGGACGATGCACCTCTTTAAAAAAGGTGAAGAGTTGAATCAAATGCCTCTTGCTGACTTAGGTCCGGAGCCATTTGATGCTGAATTGACACCACAGTATTTACAAGAAAGATTGCAAAAGACGAATCGTAAAATAAAAGTTGTATTATTAGACCAACGTCTTTTAGTGGGGCTTGGAAATATATATGTAGATGAAGTTTTATTCCGTTCTCAAATTCACCCAGAGCGAGAAGCATCGTCTTTAACAGCAGAAGAAATCGAGCGAGTTTATGAGGCGACTATTACAACGCTAGGCGAAGCAGTGAAGCGTGGCGGTAGTACAATTCGAACGTATATCAACTCGCAAGGGCAAATTGGTTCGTTCCAGGAACTTCTAAATGTATACGGAAAAAAAGGAGAACCGTGTGTAACTTGCGGTACGATATTAGAAAAAACAGTTGTTGGCGGAAGAGGAACGCATTATTGCCCGATTTGTCAGCCAAGAATATAGAAAAGAGATAACATCGGATAGGCATTTGTCATATACATACAGCAGAGCTATGTATAAGGGAGGAGCTTACCGATGTACCTTTATTTATCTCTTATTTTATTAGCTTTTACATTAAGCTTAGATAGCTGTAGTGTAGGGCTAACATATGGTTTAAGAAGTGTAAGAATTCCACTAAGATCAATTATAATTATCGGAATGTGTTCAGCGGCTGTTATGCTTGTTTCAATGGGAATTGGACATATGATCGCAAAAATATTTTCACCTGTTATCGCAACGCGTATCGGTGGGCTTGTTCTTATTGGAATAGGAATTTGGGTATTATACCAATTTTTTCGAAGTGAGAAAAAAGAAGAACCGAAGCAAGAGGAGAAGGTTTGGAAATTAGAAATCGCTTCACTCGGGCTAGTGATCCAAATTTTACGGAAACCGACTGTCGCAGATTTCGATAAATCAGGCACCATTTCTGCAGGAGAAGCATTGCTTCTTGGTATCGCTCTTTCTGTAGATTCGTTTGGTGCTGGAATTGGTGCATCTTTATTAGGGTATGCACCTGCAATGATGGCAATATTAGTTGCGGTTATGAGTTCTTTGTTTTTATTTATCGGAATGAAACTTGGAACGGTTTTATCAAATATGAAATGGTTACAAAAATTTACATTCCTGCCTGGGGTATTACTCATTATTATTGGAATTTGGAAAATGTAAGTATGGGCGTGGAACATTAGTTTCGCGCCTTTTATATTGTGAGGAGGATTATGATGACAGTAGTAATTGGATTAACAGGAGGCATTGCAAGTGGAAAAAGTACAGTGTCTCAAATGTTTCGTGAACTAAGTATACCAGTTATTGATGCAGATATTATTGCGCGAGAAGTTGTAGAACGAGGAAAACCAGCGTATAACAAAATTGTAGAAGTGTTTGGAACGGAAGTATTACAAGAAGATGGAGAGCTGAATCGTCCAAAATTAGGAAGTGTTGTTTTCTATAATGAAGAAAAACGATTGCAGTTAAATAAAATTGTTCACCCTGCAGTGCGTGAGGAAATGAATAGGCAAAAGGAAATGTACATAAAAGAAAATGCGCAAGCGGTTGTGTTAGATATTCCTCTCTTATTTGAAAGTAAATTAACAAGTCTTGTCGACCGCGTATTAGTCGTAGCAGTTAAGCCGCATACGCAATTAGAACGTTTAATGAAACGAAATAATTTTTCAGAAGAAGAAGCAACAGCTCGTATTCAATCTCAAATGCCGTTAGAAGAAAAAGTGAAACATGCAGATGAAGTGATAAATAATGATGGCACAATTATGGGAACGAAAACACAATTACAGGTGATTTTAAAGAATTGGAACATTATTGACTAAAAAATTGTGAAATTAATGAAAATGCTTAGTGACATATCCCCTTTTTGTGTTATACTATTATTGGGATTGGAGATAAATAGTATAACGCATTCAAGGGGGATAACATATTATGACTCGTGTGGCAATTAATGGATTTGGACGTATTGGGAGAATGGTATTTCGTCAGGCAATAAAAGAAAGCGCATTCGAAATTGTAGCAATCAATGCAAGCTATCCATCTGAAACGTTAGCACATTTAATTAAATATGATACAGTTCACGGCAAGTTTGACGGAACAGTAGAAGCATTTGAAGATCACTTATTAGTTGATGGGAAAATGATTCGCCTTTTAAACAACCGCGATCCAAAGGAATTGCCTTGGACAGATCTAGGTGTTGAAGTTGTAATTGAAGCAACTGGTAAATTTAATTCAAAAGAAAAAGCAATTCTTCATGTTGAAGCTGGAGCGAAAAAAGTTATTTTAACAGCGCCTGGTAAAAACGAAGATGTAACAATTGTAGTTGGTGTGAACGAAGACCAATTAGATATTACAAAACATACTGTTATTTCAAATGCATCTTGTACAACAAACTGTTTAGCGCCTGTTGTGAAGGTGTTAGATGAGCAGTTTGGAATTGAAAACGGTTTAATGACGACAGTTCACGCTTATACAAATGACCAAAAAAATATTGATAACCCACATAAAGATTTAAGAAGAGCACGTGCTTGCGGACAATCAATTATTCCGACAACGACAGGTGCTGCGAAAGCGCTAGCAAAAGTTCTTCCACATTTAAATGGAAAACTTCATGGTATGGCACTTCGTGTACCAACACCAAACGTGTCTCTTGTTGACTTAGTAGTAGATGTAAAACGTGATGTGACAGTTGAAGCTATTAACGAGGCGTTCAAAACTGTTGCAAATGGTGCGCTTAAAGGCATTGTAGAATTCAGTGAAGAGCCTTTAGTATCTATTGACTTTAATACAAATACACACTCAGCTATCATTGATGGTTTATCTACAATGGTAATGGGTGACCGTAAAGTGAAAGTACTTGCTTGGTATGATAACGAGTGGGGTTACTCTCGTCGTGTTGTAGATCTTGTAACGTTAGTTGTTGAAGAATTAGCGAAACAAGAAAATGTGCAACATATTTAAGTGAATAAGGGAGAGGGCAAGTGAATATTTGCCCTCTTTTTTTTAATTTTTTCTGAAAAGGAAAGAAATTATAGGAGTATATTTTCGGAAGTGGACATACCACAAAACGTTGGGATTACTGTATTTGTGAATCATTTCTTTTTTTTAGGGAAAAGTAAAGAGGAAAATATGACAGAAAATCGAAAAAACTGTTGTTGCAAAATGAAAATAAACAAAGTATACTAACACTCGTAAACTTAAGAGCTGAGGTACGTAGTCACTACTTAAAGGGTTAGGACCTCTCTGGACTAACTTTCCCCCGTGGTAGTGGAGCAAGCCAAATTGCAAATTAGTTTTCAATTCGAACAGTTAGAATAAATTTACAAGGGGGAACTGTAGAATGGATACTATGGATACGATGGGTCGTCACGTGATCGCTGAACTTTGGGATTGCGATTTCGACAAGCTTAATGACATGCCGTATATTGAACAATTATTTGTGGATGCAGCACTAAGAGCTGGTGCTGAAGTGCGTGAGGTAGCTTTCCATAAATTTGCACCACAAGGTGTAAGTGGAGTAGTAATTATCTCGGAATCACATTTAACAATTCATAGCTTTCCGGAGCACGGTTACGCAAGTATTGATGTTTATACTTGTGGGGATCGTATTGATCCAAATGTTGCTGCAGAATATATTGCAGAAGGTTTAAACGCGAAAACGCGTGAGAGCATCGAGCTTCCTCGAGGCACTGGTAGCTTCGAAATTAAGCAGAGAGAAACAAAAGCTCTTTAAAAAAGAACATAATTGATTTAAAATGTAAAGAGGTGTATAATGCACCTCTTTTTTAGTTTATAGAAAAGGAAAAATATAACGTACTCGTTAGTTGAATAAATGGAGCTCTTACGAATAAGGTAGCATTCCATCTACCATCTTATTTTCGAAAATGAGATGATAAAATAATGCGCTTCAACTTAAAGTGGTAAGAGAGTTAGAATGAGTTATATAATAATGTATATATATTGTCAGATGAAGTAAGTAGAGAAAAATAAAGAGTATAGTGTAAAGGAGTGAATATATTGCGTTGTCCATCCTGTTCTCATAATGGTACAAGAGTGTTAGATTCGCGTCCGGTAGACGAGGGGCGCTCTATTCGAAGAAGGAGAGAGTGTGAAAGCTGTTTAAGCCGCTTTACGACATTTGAAAGAGTAGAAGAGTCACCTCTTATCGTTGTAAAAAAAGAAGGTACACGAGAAGAGTTTAATAAAGAAAAGATTTTACGTGGGTTAATTAAAGCGTGTGAAAAAAGACCAGTATCTTTAAGACAATTAGAGGAAGTAACTCAAAGTGTGGAACGTGAACTTCGTAATTTAGGTATATCAGAAGTGAAAAGTGATATGATTGGTGAAATTGTTATGGAAGAACTCCGTGATATCGACGATGTTGCTTACGTGCGTTTTGCTTCTGTATATCGCCAATTTAAAGATTTAAATGTATTTATTGAAGAATTAAAAGATATACTGCAAAAAGAAAGAGAGTAGAATTTGTATTGTATTCTCTTTACATACCGTAAGTAATGAGATAAGAGAGCTAGAAGCGAAAGCTAATAGCTCTTTTTCGCTAAGAAATTATATAATGAAGAGTGAATGAAGTAGAGGATAGATTGGATGAGAGAAAGGAAAAGCAAGAATGGAAAAACAGTCATGGATGGAGCTATTGCCGATTGATCGTTATAAAGTAAGTGCGAAAGGATTATTGCATAATTACGACCGAAAAGTGTTAACGATGTTGTATCAGCCGTTAATAGGTAGTAGAGCTTTTAGCTTGTACATGACGCTATGGGGAGAGTTAGAGCAAGACCGTGTGTTTGGAAAAGAGAATACGCATCATTCCCTTATGGTGACCATGCAAATGCAACTTCCTGAAATATATGAGGAACGAGTAAAGTTAGAGGCAATTGGGCTTTTGAAAGTATATATTAAGAAAGAAAAAGATATTCGAATGTTTATATATGAGCTACAACCACCTTTATCTCCGAAGCAGTTTTTTGATGATATTGTTTTAAGTATCTTTTTATACAATCGATTGAGTCGGACAAAATATAATCAAGTAAAGCAATATTTCTTAGAAGAAGAATTTGATTTTGTATCTTATGAAAATGTGACGCGTTCTTTTAATGATGTGTTTGGTTCGTTTAATCCAGGACAGCTTGAGCATGCGCAGGAAGACCTTCGTATTCCAAAAACGACAGCAATGCCAAGTAATGAAAAGGGAGACGCTCCGAAAGTTTGGAATGATTTCTTTGATTTCTCCTTATTTGTAGATGGATTGTCTGCTCTTGTTCCTAAAAAGGCGATTACAGATCAAGTGCGAGAATGTGTCATTACACTTGCTTACGTGTATGATGTAGATGTGTTATCAATGCAAAATATCGTTCTTGGTGCGGTGACAGAGATACAGACAATTGATATCGAAAGGCTTAGAAAAGGAGCACGTGATTGGTATCAGTTCGAAAACGGTCAAGCGTTACCTGTATTAAGTGAAAGAGTACAGCCTCACGCTGCACGTATGATGAAAGAGAAAGAGCCTTCTACGCAAGAAGAGATGTTAATCAAACAGTTAGAGGAAATCTCACCAAAGCAACTATTGAAAGAAATCTCTGGCGGTGCAGAGGCAACGAAAGCTGACTTGCAAATCGTTGAAGATGTAATGATCAATCAAAAATTAACGCCAGGTGTTGTGAATGTACTTATTTATTATGTTATGCTACGCTCGGATATGAAACTTGCGAAAACGTATGTGGAGAAGATTGCGGGACATTGGGCACGTAAAAAGGTCGGTACAGTAGCTGAAGCAATGGCATTAGCGAAAGAAGAGAATCGTCAATATCAAGACTGGGCTGAGACGAAGAAAAAAGGTCGTACGTCGAAGAAAACGGTACGACAAGAAATGGTACCAGATTGGTTGAAAGAAGAGCCGAAAGAACAACCGAAAGAAACAGTGAAGAAAGATGTAAGTAAGAAAAAAGATGCAAGTACGTTAGATGATGAACGAAAACGACTAGAAGAAGTGTTAAAAAAATATAAGCGTGATTAATAGAAGAGAATGAACGCTCTTTGAGGTGAGAAAATGGAGCATATTCAAAATTCATTTGCAAAGTTAATGGAAAATGAAAATTTTAAAAATAGATATGAAGTATTAAAGGCGGAAGTAATGGCACATCCGCGTGTGAAAGAATTTATAGACGAACATAAAGGTGAAGTAACAACTTCTATGATTGAGCGCAGTCTTGTGAAATTATACGAATATATTGGACAAAGTGTAGGTTGCGCGGATTGTCCGGATTTAGGTTCGTGTAAAAACATGTTGCAAGGATATGAGCCAAAGCTCGTTATCCAAGGAAAGATGATCGATATTCAATACGATCGTTGCGTTAGAAAAGTAGCATATGATGAGAGAAAGAAATATGAAAAGCTCGTTCAAAGTGTATATATGCCAACTGACATTTTACAGGCAACGATGGAAAACTTGGATCCATCAGATTTAGATGCGCGTATTGATGCAATTGGTGCAGCTAATGAATTTTTAAGTACATATGAACCTGGTAAAAAAGTACAAGGTTTATATTTGTACGGTAAATTTGGTGTAGGAAAAACGTATTTGTTAGGAGCAATTGCGAATGAGCTTGCTCGAAAGAAAATAAGTTCGATGCTCGTATACTTCCCTGAATTTTTACGTGAAATTAAAAGTTCGATTCAAGATAATTCAATTGGGGAAAAGATTGATGCGGTGAAACGTGTACAAGTTTTAATGTTAGATGACATTGGAGCGGAAGCAATGTCAAGCTTTGTGCGTGATGATGTGCTTGGTGCGATTTTGCAATTCCGCATGTTAGAGAACTTACCGACGTTCTTTACGTCTAACTTTGATTTCAAGGAATTGGAACATCATTTAACGTATACACAACGCGGTGAAGCAGAACAAATGAAAGCAGCGCGTATTATGGAACGAATTAAATATTTAGCAAAGCCAATTCCAATTGGCGGGAAAAACCGACGTCATAAGTAAAGAGCAAGCTGAGAAGCTTGCTCTTTTTTTGTATTAAACGCTTTTCGAAGTAGTTGAATTGTAAAATGTTATTGAAAATTCCTAGTAGCTTGTATCATTTTTTTCTCCCTCCCTTAATATATATAAAATTAGCAAGCCATATCGATTGGATTTTTTAACGATAAGAAATGTAATTCTACTAAGAGTGAACTTCACGTGGAACGGACTCTTATAGGATTTGTAACGTATAGATACAGTCCTTTAGAGCAGGGATAAAAGGGGGGACAAAAGTGATTGAAATTTGCTTCGAAGAAAAAAATGATGCTATGCATGTATATAGACAACTACTGAAAAGAGCGGAACTATTATATAAGGAAACGAGTGTGTATTTACAGGAACAAAAAGTGGTGATTCATATACCAGTATGTGAATCGAATTATATTGAAAAGATTTTATTGCCAGTAATGGTATATTTCATTGTGAATGTGAAACAAAATGAGTGGATATATACAATCTTAAAAGAGAAGTTTTTTTATGAAGAAGAGGAAGAGTGTCATCAAATATTGCATATGGCACATGAGATTTTAAAGGGAAGAAGAAAAGGGATTGCTCGTGAATTAACGCGTCACACGTTTGAATCATATATTAAAACCTCTTTAAATAACTGGCTTTGTGATCCGCTTTCGTTCTCGTTTTCATCATATGTTCGTTTTCGCCTTCGTACATATAGGGAAATGGTAGCTAAGCTTGCTGAAGTGTCAATTGATGAGTATAAGTTGGAACAAGAATATCAAATGTTTATTGAGACACTAAGGCAACAAGTGCGTAGCCGGAAATCACGTTTGTCCTGCGTGCATCTTATTTTTGATGAAAGCTTTATTTTCTATGATGATAAAGGTAGACGTTTAAAACAGGAGAAATTGGTCCAATATATAGATGAGGAATTATTGAAGCAAAAGGATGTATATATTGATACGAAAGTAATTGCACCACTGCTCTCTATCTCGCCGAAAAAAATTTATTTATACACGAAAGAACAAGACCATAATATGATTATTACTTTGCGAAATGTATTTCAAGAACGGGTACAATTACATGGATTACATGAGTTTGAGCGCAATGTGAAAAATTTAAAAAATAAAGGTAACGCCCTTGATTTTCTAAGTTTTTGAGCATATAATTACCTACATAAATGAAATATATTGAAATGTCATGATGAGGACATGAGTAGTTTTCTACGATTTTCAGAGAGGGAAGCCTTAGGGTGTGAGCTTCCTAGTACGGGATTATTACTTACCACCTCTAAACTTTAGCAGTGAACGTTTTTCTAGTAATTGCTAACGGACAACACCGTTATGTTGAACTTGAGCAATTAACAATAAGGTTAATTGGAACAAGGGTGGAACCACGAATTCAACACTCGTCCCTTTTTACGGGATGAGTGTTTTTTATTTTGAAAAAAAGAGGAGTGACCAGTGATGGCAGATGTAGTTAAAATTACTTTCCCTGATGGAGCTGTGAAGGAGTTTCCAAAAGGCGTAACAACTGAAGAAATCGCAGCTTCTATTAGCCCAGGCTTAAAGAAAAAAGCTGTGGCTGGAAAATTAAACGATGAGATGATCGATCTTGTTACACCAATCGAAGAAGATGGTGCAGTTTCTATTATTACATTAGATTCTGAAGATGGCTTATACATTTTACGCCACTCAACAGCCCACCTTTTAGCACAAGCGTTAAAACGTTTATATAAAGATGTTAAGGTTGAGCTTGGCATTGGTCCAGTAATTGAAAATGGCTTCTACTACGATATTGATATGGAAGAAGCAATTACAGTTGAAGACTTCAAGAAAATTGAAAAAGAAATGCAAAAAATTGTGAACGAGAACTTAGAAATCGTTCGTCATGAAGTACCACGTGCAGAAGCAATTCGTCGTTTTGAAGAAATTGGCGATGAGTTAAAATTAGATTTAATTAACGATCTTCCAGAAGATGCTGTTATTTCAATCTATGAGCAAGGCGAATTCTTCGACCTTTGCCGTGGTGTTCACCTTCCATCTACAGGGAAAATTAAAGTATTTAAATTATTAAGCGTTGCTGGTGCTTACTGGCGCGGCGATAGCAATAATAAAATGCTACAACGTATTTACGGTACTGCATTCGTTAAGAAAGCAGAATTAGATGAGCACTTACGTATGCTTGAAGAAGCGAAAGAGCGCGATCACCGTAAATTAGGTAAAGAATTAAAACTATTTACTAATAGCCAAAAAGTAGGACAAGGTTTACCACTTTGGTTACCAAAGGGTGCAACTATCCGCCGCATTATCGAGCGTTACATCGTTGATAAAGAAGCAAGCTTAGGCTATGATCACGTATACACTCCAGTACTAGGAAGCAGAGAGCTTTATGAAACTTCTGGTCACTGGAACCACTACCGTGATGGTATGTTCCCATCAATGGAAATGGATAATGAAGAGTTAGTTCTTCGTCCAATGAACTGCCCTCACCACATGATGGTTTATAAAAACGATATTCACAGCTATCGTGAATTACCAATTCGTATTGCGGAACTTGGAACAATGCATCGCTATGAAATGTCAGGTGCATTATCTGGATTACAACGTGTACGCGGAATGACTTTAAACGATGCGCACATTTTCGTTCGCCCAGATCAAATTAAAGAAGAGTTAAAACGTGTTGTAAACTTAACTCTAGAAGTGTACAAAGATTTCGGTTTAGAGAACTATTCATTCCGTCTATCTTATCGTGACCCAGCTGATACTAAAAAGTACTATGCTGATGATGAGATGTGGGAAAAAGCACAAGGTATGTTAAAAGAAGCTATGGATGAAATGGGTCTTGATTACTATGAAGCTGAAGGTGAAGCAGCATTCTACGGTCCAAAACTTGACGTTCAAGTTCGTACTGCTCTTGGAAAAGACGAAACACTTTCAACTGTACAATTAGACTTCTTACTTCCAGAACGCTTTGAATTAGCTTACGTTGGTGAAGACGGTAAACAACATCGTCCAGTTGTAATTCACCGTGGTGTTGTATCAACTATGGAACGTTTCGTAGCCTTCTTAATTGAAGAATACAAAGGTGCATTCCCAACTTGGTTAGCTCCAGTTCAAGCACAAGTAATTCCAGTTTCTCCGCAAGTACATTTAGATTATGCGAAGAAAGTACAAGATGAGTTACGCCGTGCTGGTATCCGTGTTGAATTAGACACTCGTGAAGAGAAAATTGGTTACAAAATCCGTGAAGCGCAAATGCAAAAAATTCCGTACATGCTTGTAGTAGGTGACAATGAAGTAACTGAAAACGGCGTAAACGTACGTAAATATGGTGAACAAAAATCAGAAACAATAGCATTAGATGCTTTTGTTGATATGATTAAAGTAGAAGGAAAACGATAAGAAAAAGCCGCGGTATACCGCGGCTTTCTTATGTATTATAGAAAAAAATTAGAAAAAATAACCAAACAATACTTATCGTAAAAAAGTATTGCAAGTATGTTAGTTGTTTGTTACAATATTTCTTGTTGTTAGTAAAACACATCGCGTCTTCTTGACAGACGTCATGTCCTATGATAAACTCATCAAGGATAATAGAATATTGTTTTGTGGAACAAGTAGAAGCACCCGCTTCTCACCTGATGGACGCATTCGCAGTTTACAGGTAAATGTATTTCTTACTTAAGATTTTACAAGTGTGGGTGTCGTATGCCCGCACTTTTTTTGTCGGGTTCTATGACTACAAACTATGTTCTGAGAAAACCTTGGAGGTGGCTTACTATTAGCAAGGATATGATGATTAACGAGCAAATTCGTGCACGTGAAGTACGTTTAGTTGGTGCAAATGGCGATCAACTTGGAATCAAGTCTCGTAATGACGCTTTAGACTTAGCTGCAAATCTTAATCTTGATTTAGTATTAGTTGCTCCAAATGCGAAACCGCCAGTATGCCGCATTATGGACTACGGTAAATTCCGCTTTGAGCAACAGAAGAAAGAAAAAGAACAGCGCAAAAATCAAAAAGTAATTAGCATGAAAGAAGTTCGTTTAAGTCCAACAATTGATGAACACGACTTTAACACAAAACTTCGTAATGCTATCAAGTTTTTAGAGAAAGGCGACAAGGTTAAAGCGTCAATTCGCTTTAAAGGACGTGCCATTACTCATAAAGAAATCGGTCAACGTGTTTTAGATCGCTTCTCAGAAGCTTGTGCTGAAGTTAGTACAATCGAATCTAAGCCTAAAATGGAAGGACGCAGTATGTTCTTAGTTTTAGCACCGAAAAACGATAAGTAATAGATAGAGGAGGAAATACCTATGCCTAAACAAAAAACTCATCGCGGCGCTGCAAAGCGTTTCAAAAAGACTGGATCAGGTAAACTGAAACGTTCTCACGCTTACACAAGCCATTTATTCGCTAACAAATCTACAAAAGCTAAACGTAAACTACGTAAAGCTGGTGTAGTAAGCGCTGGTGACTTCAAACGCATTCGTCAAATGCTTGACAACTTAAAATAAGTTCGGCTGATATATAGAACAATTAGGAGGTAATATTATGCCAAGAGTAAAAGGTGGTACAGTTACTCGTCAACGTCGTAAAAAAGTAATTAAATTAGCAAAAGGTTACTACGGTTCAAAAAATACATTATTCAAGGTTGCTAACCAACAGGTTATGAAATCTCTAATGTATGCATTCCGTGACCGCCGTCAAAAGAAACGTGACTTCCGTAAATTATGGATTACACGTATCAACGCAGCAGCTCGTATGAATGGTCTTTCTTACAGCCGCTTAATGCACGGTCTTAAAAATGCTGGCATCGAAGTTAACCGCAAGATGCTTGCTGACTTAGCTGTTCATGACGAAAAAGCTTTCGCTGAATTAGCAACAGTTGCAAAAAACAACATTAACTAATTAATTAGTTAAAACCTTAGAAGATTTTTCTTCTAAGGTTTTTTGTTTGTATACAAAGAGAAATATGTCGTTATAGATATGACAAAACCAATATAAAAGCTATAGTAATATAGAAGAATATATATATGAAGCCAGGAGAATCCTCCTGGCTTCTTTTTAATTATCACCCTCTGGAAAGAAGAGTATCTTTCCTACCTGAAACGACACTGCTATAATGGAAAGATGATATGGAACTTTCATCAGATAAAATAACATTTTTATTATTGGGCAATTCCTGGATAATTATTAACTATCACCAATCGGAGTGAACAATCTAATCGTGATGATTGAAACGTATTTGTAAATTAAGGACAAGCTATTTTGTAAAGAGGTAGATAGCTGACTTATTAATAAGAAACGAAAAATAATAATGAACTTTGAGATGAAACAACATTGTTGCGTAAAATGCGATGTTGGAGGAGGACAATAGAATGGACTTACTACAACTATTTAAATTACAAAAAGAATTAGATGACCGTATTGCGAAGGAGCATGACTTACAACCGAAAAAGTTGTTAAAAGAAAAAATGTTAGCTCTTCTTGTAGAAATTGGAGAACTTGCAAATGAAACACGTTGTTTTAAATATTGGAGCAACAAACCAGCATCAGAACGTGAAGTAATACTAGAAGAATACGTAGATGGTTTACATTTTATTTTATCAATCGGAATTGATTTAGGTATTGATAAAAACTTCCTATTCTATAAGTGTGCACAGACGAATAAAACACAAGTAGAAATTTTCTTAGACACATATGCGAAGGTAATTCGTTTTACAGATCAACCATCTATTACGAACTATATTGAATTATTTACAAGCTACCTTCGACTTGGACAAGCGCTTGAGTTTGAACAAGAAGAGATCGAAAAGGCATACTTAGATAAAAACGAAGTAAATCATCAGCGTCAAACACAAGGATACTAAGTTAATTTTTGAATATTTCAATTTCCTTTTGTATAATGAAGTGACTGAAGAAAAAGGAGGGTGTTGGCAATGACAAAATTAGACGAGACATTGACAATGCTAAAAGAATTAACAGATGCACGTGGTATTGCGGGTAACGAACGTGAACCACGCGAAGTAATGAAGAAATATATTGAGCCGTTTGCAGACGAGCTTTCTACTGATAATTTAGGAAGTTTAGTTGCGAAAAAAGTAGGGGAAGAAAACGGCCCGAAAATTATGGTTGCAGGTCATTTAGATGAAGTTGGCTTTATGATCACGCAAATTGATGACAAAGGTTTCCTTCGTTTCCAAACAGTTGGTGGCTGGTGGTCACAAGTTATGCTTGCACAGCGCGTGACAATTGTAACGCGTAAAGGAGATGTAACAGGTGTAATTGGTTCAAAACCACCGCACATCTTACCTCCAGAAGCGCGTAAAAAGCCAGTTGAAATTAAAGATATGTTCATTGATATTGGTGCTTCTAGCCAAGAAGAAGCAATGGAGTGGGGCGTACGACCAGGAGATCAAGTTGTACCTTACTTTGAATTCCAAGTGATGAAGAATGAAAAAATGTTACTTGCAAAAGCATGGGATAACCGAATTGGTTGTGCAATTGCAATTGACGTATTAAAACAATTAAAAGATGAAAAGCATCCAAACGTTGTATACGGCGTAGGGACTGTACAAGAAGAAGTTGGTCTTCGTGGTGCGAAAACATCTGCAAACTATATTAAACCAGATATCGCGTTCGCAGTAGATGTTGGTATCGCTGGTGACACACCTGGTGTAACGTCAAAAGAAGCGCAAAGTAAAATGGGTGATGGACCACAGATTATTTTATATGATGCCTCTGTTATTGGTCATACAGGTTTACGTGACTTTGTAGTTGATGTTGCTGACGAATTGGAAATTCCATACCAATATGATTCAGTAGCGGGCGGCGGAACGGATGCAGGTGCAATCCATATTGCTGTAAATGGTATTCCGTCTATGGCCATTACGATTGCAACGCGCTACATCCATTCTCATGCGGCAATGTTACATCGTGATGACTATGAAAATGCAGTGAAGTTAATTGTAGAAGTTATTAAACGTCTTGATAAAGAGGCTGTACATAACATTACATTTAATTAATAGAAAAAGCGAAGGAGTTTCTCCTTCGCTTTTTTATGTTTTAAAAAGGTCTCTCTAATCCTGCCGCAGTATGAGCTCCTAAAATAATTAAACGAGTTAATTGCATAGCCATAAAATGCGGTGTATATATCATCCCTCTTTTTAACCATGACATAATCATCCCGATATGAGCTCCTGTCACATAACTAATTAAAATATCACGAGGAACCATAAGATCTTTATCATCGGGCTGTGAAATAGATAAGCTTAATGTTAAATGTGTTTGTATCGTTTTCATCATTTTATAAGAGTAGTTTCCAGCAGCCTTATCGCCAAGCATAACGTTATAGAAGTTCGCATTTTCTGCTATATGCTCGAACAAAGCTAAAAATGTCGGATGTGGTGAATCAAAAGTAAGTTGAAATTCTTCTTTATTTCTATTTTTTGGTTTAATAACTTCGGCTAACTTCTCTAACATTTCTTCGATGCTTTTGTCTAATAAGTCATATTTATCATGGTAATGACTATAAAACGTAGCACGATTTACTGGAGCACGTTCTGCAATATGTTGAACAGTTACATCGTCAAATCCTTTTTCGCCTACTAAAGCGACAAAAGCATCCTGTATGAGTTGTCTCGTCCGCTTTACACGTGGATCATTTGTATTTTTAATAGACATTTTTACTTCCTCTCGTTTAATTTTCTATACTTAAACAACATATTGGTATTATATTGTTGTTTAAGCGACATTTCATACGTAAATTGTCGGTTGTAGATTTAAAATAATTATTTATAATTATAAACGATAGTCCTTCAGAAATCAGCACCGCTCGCAGGTAGATAAATTTCGATTTACACCGCAGATGGTGTGATTTTTTTGTTTAAAAGTTAATATAATTAACAATTAAACAGTCTAAACAATAAGGACATAAATAGTTTAGAAAAAAATTATATGCGATATAAGGAGAGGAATGCAATGAATCAGTTTCGAAGAATGGTGATTATTAACATTATCACATTAATTGTACTAGTTGGCGGCGGTATTGGCGGTTATTACTATTACAATCAAGCGGAAAATTACTTAAAAACAGACAATGCAAAAATTGATGGAAAGGTAATTCCGATTGCATCACCAGTAGCAGGTAAATTAACTGACTGGAAAGCTGAAGTAGGTAAGAACTACAATGAGAACGATAAATTAGGTGCTGTTACTGTAGCGGCAGCAAATGGAGAACAAACAGTAGATGTAACAATTCCGCAAAATGCAACAGTTGTACAATCAAACGCGACGACAAATGCTTTCGTTGGAGCAGGTAGCCCAATTGCTTACGCATTTGATATGAACAATTTATGGGTAACGGCAAACATTGAAGAAACAGATGTTGACGATGTACAAAAAGGTCAAGACGTAGATGTGTATGTAGATGCATACCCAGATACAACGTTATCAGGAAAAGTAGAGCAAGTTGGATTAACAACAGCGAACACATTCTCTATGTTACCATCAAGCAACGCAACAGCGAACTATACAAAAGTAACACAAGTAGTACCAGTTAAAATTTCTTTAGATCATAGTAAATCAGTAAATATTGTTCCTGGAATGAATGTGTCAGTTCGTATTCATAAGTAAGGGGGAGATGAGATGTCCTCAATTGCAATTGCAGGATATGCACTATTTTGTATAATCGTCTTCTTCCTTGTAAATCGTCTTTTACGAAAGAAAAAAACGAACGTGGGAGAAGAACAAGTCCCAGCCGTAAATAAAATACAAGTAAGTAAGGTAGAAACAGAAGAAAAAGAAATTGAACGAGAGCAAGAATCGGAAATTTCTAATGTAGTTGAGTTAGAAACAGGAAAGCAAGAAGAAGTAAAAGAAGAAAAAGAAGTGCCGAAAAAACAAATGTCTACGCCTGTAGAGAATGTGAACGTAAAAGCAGTTGTAGCTGTATTAATTCTCGGCATGTTCGTTTCTATTTTAAACCAAACAATCATTAACGTTGCATTGCCTCCGTTAATGAATGAATTTAACGTATCAACTTCAACAGCACAATGGTTAATTACAGGTTTCATGCTTGTAAATGGTATTTTAGTACCGATTAGTGCCTTTTTAGTTTCACGATTTACGTATCGTAAATTATTCGTAGCAGCAATGTTATTCTTCACGGTAGGATCTATCATTTGTGCTACTTCCGGAAACTTTACGATGATGATGACGGGCCGCGTTATTCAAGCGGTTGGTGCGGGTATTTTAATGCCGGTTGGTATGAATATCTTCATGACATTATTCCCGCCTCATAAGCGCGGAGCAGCGATGGGATTACTAGGTGTAGCGATGATTTTAGCACCAGCTATCGGGCCAACTGTAACAGGTTGGGTGATTGAAAACTATAGCTGGAACTTAATGTTCTATGCGATGTTTATTATCGGTTTAATTATTACCTTCTTATCTTTAAAATTCTTTACGCTAGCTCAGCCAGTGTCTAAAACGAAATTAGATATATTTGGTGTTGTTAGTTCAAGTATTGGACTAGGAAGCTTGTTGTATGGATTTAGTGAAGCTGGAAATAATAGTTGGACTAGCGCCGAAGTTGTTATTTCACTTGTTATCGGTGTAATTGGTTTAGCATTATTTATTTGGAGAGAGTTAACAACAGATAATAAAATGCTTGATTTACAAGTGTTTAAATACCCAGTATTTACTTTTACTTTAGTAATTAACGCAATCGTTACGATGGCATTATTCGGGGGGATGTTATTACTTCCAGTATATCTGCAAAACATTCGCGGTTTCACACCGATAGAATCAGGTTTATTATTACTTCCAGGATCATTAATTATGGGGATCATGGGACCTATTGCAGGTAAACTATTTGATAAGTATGGTATTCGTCCGTTAGCAATTGTTGGATTAGCCATTACAACATTTGCGACATATGAGTTCACAACGTTATCTATGGATACACCATATAGCGTTATTATGATGGATTATATTATACGTTCGATTGGTATGTCATTCATTATGATGCCAATTATGACAGCTGGTATGAACGCACTGCCGATGAAATTAATTTCTCACGGTACAGCAACACAAAATACGTCAAGACAAGTAGCTGGTTCAATCGGAACGGCGATATTAATTACACTTATGACGCAACAAACGACTGCTCACGTAGCAGATTACGGCAATATGTTAACAACTTCAAATCCAATTTTAGTTGATAAAGTACACGGCATGGGGCAAAGCTTAGCAGCCTTAGCTGGATCGGCCCAAGCAGGAGATGCGATGAGCACGCAACTATTATATGGACAAATTTCAAAGCTATCTGCAATTAACGGTATTAACGATGCCTTCTTAATTGCAACGATACTCGCAGGGATTGCTTGGGTGTTATCGTTCTTCTTACCATCAGGTAATAAACCAAATAAAAAAGCAGGGAATTAATTTCCCTGCTTTTTTTGTTTTTTATGCAGTTAGATATAAAAGATGATAACCAGTTACGGCGCACAGCCCTGTTATAAACAAAATCGTCCCCATAGAACGAATACTTGATGTTTTTCTTCCGCTTATAATAGCTAATAGTCCAGCTAAAGAGAAGAAGCTCCAATATAAAGTTCCCGAAATTGGAACCATCCCCTCTAAATCTATTCCAGAACCTATACAAATGATAGGAACAACGATAAGCGATATGCTAATGAAACCAGCTATAATGGTAAGTGATTTACGACATTTAATACCAGCAATAATTAAAAAAATGCCAACGATGAAGTCGCATAACATCAAAGTAAGAGCTAAAATCATCCAAGTTAATATTCCGAACACCTCTGTATTACCTCCGATACAATATTATATATAGAATGAATTCCCTACAGACATAAGTAACCAGAAGATAACCCCTAATATGCCGGCGATAAAAATAATGAATCCCATATTACGTATACTTTTAATTTTTGCTTGTAATCCAATTAAACCTGCCGATAATCCAGTTAAAGAAAACAGTATCCAATATAAAGTAGTTGAAATAGGGAGGATTGTATCGCCCTTCACTCCCATACCCCAAAAAACAAAAGGTAGCGTGACAAAAGATAGGCTAAGTAGCCCCATTAAACCAACTAATAATTTACGATGTTTCATGCTAGTAACAATTAAAATAATACCACCGAAAAATCCACATAAAACAAGAAGTGGCATATAAACAACCCAAAGTAAGCTCAACATATGTAATCTCCTTCTATGTAATCAGTTATATTTTACTACATGAGGTTTATTTTGGATATTATTAATAAATATGTATAATTTGATAGAAATGAGAAGTGATGATACGAATTAATAGACATAGAGAACGTTAGAGAGGAGGGCACATATGAAAATTACAGAAGAGAACGTTGCAATGCAGCTAAGGAAAAAGAATGAAAAAGCATTATACTTTATTATCGACCAGTACGGCGGACTTATAAAAAGTATTATTCAGAAGCATTTAGCTTCGTTTCAAGATGTCCAAGAGGAATGTATGGATGATGTGCTATTGGCGATTTGAAAAACTAGAGGACAGTGTAACGAAAATTGTACTGACGCCTGTTCTAACTTCTGGTGAAGAAGGAGACAAGAAAACGGATTATCGAAAAGTGTTAACGGAAGAAGAGTTTGAAGTTGTTATAAAAGAGTAAAGAGAGGTATCGTGATGATACCTCTCTTTATCCTAAAAAGGCTAACATATTATTTATAATATGAAGTAATATAGCTGGAATAATGGATTTTGTTTTTTTACATAAAATGGCCATAAATAGACCCATGATGAACATACTAAACATCACACCAGTTGAGTATATATGACCTATTCCGAAGAGGAAGCTAGACCCAAGTGCTGCAATCCAAAATGGGAAGCGCTGTTGTAGGAAATGAAGAATAATACCGCGGACTATAAGTTCTTCAAAAATAGGTACAAGTATAGCGCCACCTATTAGTAATAATAGCTTGTATTGTTTTAACATTTCTAGGTCTAAAGCGGATGACTGCTCTTTTACCGCATCAGGAAAAATATTATTAATTATAAATATGTCATTAACGATATGTAATCCATAAAAAAGAATGATATAGATGTATGTGCTTACTTTTTTTAATGCTGTAAAGTTTAGTGTTGGGACAATTAAATTTCTTAATGGCTTATATGCATAAATTAAAATTAATAAAATGCACAATACAAATAAATGCCTCCCAAAAGTAGTAAGTGATTTTGTTAAAGCAATTTGTTTTGGATCGGTTAAACCTTCTGTATAAATAACGGTAGGAAGACCTATAAAGAGGTCGGCTAGGAATCCTGTTCCCCAAATCGCAAAAACGAGTGAAAATAGAAATTGTGAGAGTGACATAGGATGTTTTTGTGGGTAAGTTAGTTGCGTGGCTTGTATAATAGTGAATCACCTATCCTTTCTTTTTAATAGTCATATATAAAGATTATAGAATATTCATACAGAAAAGTCATCATTGTAGTAAAAAAGATATGGTGAAGCTACTATTTACAGACAGTAATAATTTTATATTGATGTTCTGTACAAATGGTTTGTCTAAAAGTGTTAACGGAAGAGTTTATAATTGTGATAAAAGAGTAAAGAGAGGTATTGTGATACCTCTCTTAAGGTAAAAAAGCAATTATGTTGGTCAAAATATGTAATATTATAGCTGGAATAATAGATTTAGTTTGTTTGTACAATAAACAAGCGAAAATTCCAGTCACAAATGCACTAACCATAATTCCTACAGAATACGTATGGGCAATACCGAAAAGTAAACTGGAGAGAATTGCAGCTGGCCAAAAAGTAAACTTTTCTTCAAAAAAACGAAGAAAAATACCTCTGCATATAAGTTCTTCAAAAATAGGCGCAAAAATTCCACCAGCTAGAAGTAAGAGAAGTGGATAGTGCTCTAGTGTTGAAAGTTGTAATGCATTAGACTGTTCTTGTATGGATGAAGGGAATAATTTATCTAGCACAAACATATCTACAAACAAGGTGATTACATAATAAATGAGAACATAGATGTACATCCGAAAAGATTTTAAAACTCGAAAATCGAATATAGGTAATACTAGTTCTTTCAGTGGTTTATATTTCGTGATAAATGCAATTAGTAAAAGTAAGGCAACTAATTCATAACTTACATTTTCTATGGAATTAAGCAAAAATTTATTTGTATTTGGGTTAATGTATCCATATAACTCAATAGGTAAAAATGTAAGAATTATATTTATTAATGAGAGACATGGAAAGAGAATGAATAAAACTCCAAGAAATTGTAACCATGACATAGAGTATTTTTTTTCATAAGGAAGTTGTGTAGCGGGTTGCATATGTAAAATCACCTCTTTATATTTGTATATTTGATTATAAAGCATTTTATTTTCGAGTGTAATATTAAAATATTACATATAAAGGTGTATTTTCCATAAAATAATAAAAGAGGTATCACCCTATAGTGATGCCTCTTTCTCATTGATAACTATGTTCTGCCTTGTTATTTGATTTTGATTGCTCTATTTGCAATTCACGCTCTACTAATCGATCTAACTGCTGAATAGCTTTTAATGCTTTTTCATAAGAAATTGTTCTATAATGGTGCGCTCCGCCCGGTTCTTCATCTGCTTCGTCTGCCCATTTAATAATGTTTTGAAGAGATGTTCTTTCAATTTCTTGTTGTACTAAGAAAGAATCTGTATGAAGAAGAATTGCGATAGAAATTTCTTTTGCTAGTTTCGGATGTTCTCCTAATCTAATAAGCAATTTATGAGCTCGTTCTGCTCCTTTAATTGCGTGTATATCATTCTTTTTGTATAAATCATAGTCCCATTCGCCGCCTGTGTACCACGTATGATGTCCGATATCATGAAGGAAACCAGCTTTTGTAGCAGCATCGACTGAGGCGTGATGCTTTTTAGCTAAGTGAAACGCATGGTAAGCGACAGCAATCGCGTGGACCATCCCAGAACGATTTACGTATTTTTGTGTAATATGGTGTTTAAAAATTTGTTCAAGCGTAATACGGTGCATAAAACATTCACTCCTTTTATCTAATGGTGTCTGTGAAGAAAATCGATCGGTTTAAATGTATTTTGAACATTGTACTCCATACGGGTAGCGTTAGTAAAGTAGAAATGTTTAGGAGAAGAAAAAATTTTTTCCGTAAAAAAATCACCTTGGCCTATGCAAAGGTGATTTTCAAATTGCTTATTTTTTTAATCCTTGCTCTAGTGTTTCTAACATTTCGTGCTTTTCATTTTCATCAGCGTTTTTCCAAATGACTTCAAATAAAACACCAAGACCTGGCAGCATTTTTTCTTCACCGCTTTGAATGGCATCGACAATTGTTTCTTGTAATTGATCTTGTGAATTTCCAGATACATTCGCTAATACAGCACCGCGTAAATTAAAACTCATTCTTTTCACCTCTTCTTCAGAATTGAAACTGACGTTAGTTTTTGTTCTTTTTTATGTAAATATGTATGAAAAATAGGCTATAATGATAAGACAAGAAGAGAGGGAAATACATATTATGAAAAACATTGATTCAGTACAAAATCCGCGTGTGAAGCAGTGGAAAAAGCTGCAAACGAAAAAAGAGCGTGATAAAAAAGGTTTATTTTTTGTAGAAGGATTCCACTTAGTGGAGGAAGCTTTAAAGGCAGGAATTGTAACGGAACTTATCGTTTCAGATCAGACAGACCTTCCGAAAGATTGGACAGTTAATGATGTAGAAATGTATATCGTACCTGAAGCTATCGTAAAAGTACTTCGTGAAACAGAAACGACGCAAGGTGTATTTGCTGTTTGTGAAAAGCATGAGAAGGAAGTAGCTCTTGCTGATGGGAAGTTTCTTTTATTAGACGGCCTGCAAGACCCAGGTAACTTAGGGACAATTATTCGTACAGCTGATGCAGCTGGTATTCATGCCGTTGTGCTTGGAGAAGGATGCGTTGATGCATATAATAGTAAAGTACTTCGCTCTACACAAGGTTCTATTTTCCATTTGCCAGTTGTAAAAGGTAACTTAGAAGAATGGGTAGACAAGTTAAAAGAACATAACGTTCCTGTATATGGAACAGCACTTGAAAATGGAGTTCCGTATGGTGAAGTAACACCAGCCGGTAGTTTTGCATTAATTGTAGGAAATGAAGGAAATGGCGTAAGCCAAGAAATTCTTGCGAAAACGGATCAAAACTTGTATATTCCGATTTACGGCGGGGCAGAATCATTAAATGTTGCGGTTGCAGCAGGGATTTTAACGTATTATTTGCAAAGCCCAGTTGCGAACAAATAAAAAACTTCTTATAATAAGTTGAAGTATATTATATTAAAAGTTAAATAACGAAAAACGTTGATAGAGAAGAGTAACTTACAAAATCGCCATATAGGGAGAGAATGCCTTAGACTGAAAGCATTCTTATGGTAGACGGAAGTGAATTCACCTCTGGAGTTGACGCCAGGACCATATATATGTAAAGGCGTTCCGGTCAGAATTGATCGTTATAACTAATGAGTGGGCAGACTTGTTCTGTCAATTTAGGGTGGTACCGCGAATTTACCTCGTCCCTTTTTGGGAGCGAGGTTTTTTTATTTTTAAAATTAGGAGGGTTCCAAATGGAAGCACGTTTAAAAGAGCTAAAACAAAAAGCGTTAGAGCTTATTGAAGAAGCGAAAGAGCTAAAAGGCTTAAACGACGTACGCGTAGCGTATTTAGGAAAAAAAGGCCCAATTACAGAAGTATTACGCGGCATGGGGAAATTATCAGCAGAAGAGCGTCCACGTATGGGAGCATTAGTAAATGAAGTACGTGAAGCGATCCAAACGCGTTTAGACGACAAAATCAGTAACTTAGAAAAAGCAGTAATTGAAGCGAAATTAGCTACTGAAACAATTGATGTTACATTACCAGGTCGCCCTGTTGAAACAGGTTGTCACCATCCGTTAACAGCTGTTGTTGAACAAATTGAAGATGTATTCATCGGTATGGGTTATGAAGTAGCTGAAGGAACAGAAGTAGAAAAAGATTATTACAACTTCGAAGCATTAAACTTACCGAAAGATCACCCAGCGCGTGATATGCAAGATACATTCTACATTACAGAAGAAACATTACTACGTACACATACATCTTCTGTGCAAGCACGTACAATGGAAAACAATAAAGAAAAAGGCCCGATCAAAATTATTTGTCCTGGTAAAGTGTATCGCCGCGATGACGATGATGCGACTCATTCACACCAGTTCATGCAAATTGAAGGTCTTGTAATTGATAAAAATATTCGCATGAGTGACTTAAAAGGTACACTGCAAGTATTCGTGAAAAAGATGTTCGGTGAAGATCGTGAAATCCGTCTTCGTCCAAGTTTCTTCCCATTCACTGAGCCGTCTGTAGAGATGGATATTTCTTGTATGATGTGTCACGGCAAAGGTTGCGGCACTTGTAAAGGAACTGGTTGGATCGAAATTTTAGGCGCAGGTATGGTTCACCCGAACGTACTTGAAATGGCTGGTTATGATTCAAAAGAATATCAAGGTTTCGCATTCGGTATGGGCGCAGAGCGTATCGCAATGTTGAAATACGGCGTAGATGACATTCGTCATTTCTATACAAATGATGTACGTTTCTTACAACAATTCAAACGAGCTTAAGGGAAGGAGAGGATAAGTATGTTCGTATCATATCGTTGGTTACAAGAGTATGTAGATATTAAAGATGTAACAGCACAAGAACTAGCAGACAAAATCACGAAAAGTGGTATTGAAGTAGAAGGTGTTGAAGTATTAAATAAAGGTGTAAAAGGTGTTGTAGTTGGTCACGTATTAGAATGTGAAAAACACCCAGAAGCTGATAAATTAAGCAAATGCTTAATCGATATCGGTGAAGAAGAGCCAGTTCAAATTATTTGTGGAGCTGCTAACATTGCAAAAGGTTTAAAAGTACCAGTTGCAAAAGTTGGAGCTGTACTTCCTGGCAACTTCAAAATTAAAAAAGCAAAACTACGTGGTGAAGCTTCTCACGGTATGGTTTGTGCTCTTCAAGAGCTTGGTATTGATGGGAAACTAGTTGCGAAAGAATACGCAGACGGTATCTTCATCTTCCCAAGTGACGCTGAAGTTGGTGCAGATGCACTTGAAATTTTAAACTTACATGATGAAGTACTTGAGCTTGGTTTAACACCAAACCGTGCAGATTGCTTAAACATGTTAGGTGTTGCATATGAAGTAGCTGCTATTTACGGCCGTGAAGTAAAACTTCCAGCTATCGACTTACAAGAAACAGCAGAAAAAACTGCTGATTACATTTCTGTAAGTGTAGAAGCGAAAGAAGAAAATCCATTATACATTGCAAAAATGGTAAAAAACGTAAAGATTGGTCCATCACCAATGTGGATGCAAACTCGCCTTATGGCAGCTGGCATTCGTCCAATTAGCAACGTAGTTGATATTACAAACTACATTCTAATGGAATACGGTCAACCGTTACATGCATTTGATTACGATAAATTAGGTTCAAAAGAAATCGTTGTTCGTCTTGCAAAAGAAGGCGAAAAAATTGAAACGTTAGATGATCAAGAGCGTACCTTACAAGACCATCATCTTGTAATTACAAACGGAACAAAAGCTTTAGCTGTTGCTGGTGTAATGGGCGGAGCGGATTCTGAAGTTACAAATGAGACGGTGAACGTTTTAATCGAGTCTGCATATTTTGCAGGTCAAACAGTGCGCCGTACATCAAAAGACTTAGGTCTTCGCAGTGAATCAAGTGCACGTTTCGAAAAAGGAATCGATCCAACACGTACGTTTGAAGCAATTCAACACGCAGCTGCTTTAATGGCGAAATACGCTGGCGGAGAAGCACTTGAAGGTGTAGTAGAAGCTGATAACTTACAAGTACAAGAGCGTACAGTATCTGTTACTGCTGAAAAAGTAAACCGTGTATTAGGTACAAATATTTCTGCAAGTGAAATGGGTACAATGTTCACAAACTTAAAATTCCCATTCACAGAAGTAGAAGGAACATTCCATGTGAATGTACCAGCACGTCGCCCTGATATTACAATTTCAGAAGACTTAGTAGAAGAAGTGGGTCGCCTATACGGTTATGACCACATTCCAGTTACATTACCTTCTGGAACGATGACTCGTGGTAAATTAACATCGGCACAAACGAAACGTCGTAAAGTACGTCGCTTCTTAGAAGGTGCTGGTTTATATGAAGCAATCACGTATTCATTAACAAGCGCTGACAAAGCAAAACAATATATGGTTGAGCCAAACGAAAAGGCGCCTGTAAATCTTGCACTTCCAATGAGTGAAGAGCGCAGCCAACTTCGTTTAAGCTTAGTGCCACAATTGTTAGAAGCAGTTTCATACAACGTTGCACGTAAAAACGATAGCGTTGCTTTATACGAAGTAGGCTCTATCTTCTTACCGACAGAAGCAGGAGAACTTCCGAAAGAAGAACAACATCTTGCAGGTGTTATGACAGGTCTTGCTCTTCACCATGCATGGCAAGGTGAGAAAAAAATAGTAGACTTCTTCGTAGTGAAAGGTGTACTAGAAGGATTATTTGACGTACTTGGCGTTTCGAAACAAATCACTTATGCACCAGCAAAACGTGAAGGTATGCACCCAGGTCGTACAGCTGACATCGTATTAGATGGCGAAGTAATTGGTTTCATCGGTCAATTGCACCCAGAAGCAGAAAAACAATTAGATGTGAAAAATACATTCGTATTCGAACTATCTCTTGTAAAAGTATTCGGTGCAGACGCAGAAGAAACTTACTACGCAGCAATTCCACGTTTCCCATCTATGACGCGTGATATGGCTGTTGTCGTAACGAAAGAAACAAAAGCTGGCGAAATGAAGCAAGTTATTACTGAAGCTGGTGGAGAACTTCTGAAAGACGTAACGCTATTCGACTTATACGAAGGTGAAAAAATGGAAGAAGGCAAGAAATCACTTGCATTCTCTATGACTTACTTCGATGCAGAACGTACGTTAACAGACGAAGAAGTAACAGAAGCACATAACCGTGTATTAACAACGGTAGAAGAGAAATTTGGTGCGGAGTTACGTAAGTAATAAAAAATTGCCGGATTAAGTCCGGCAATTTTTTTGTGGCACGATTGTCGAAAAATGTTGGTAAGTCGATATATTACAAAAATCGCTGATATATTTTTTGGCATCTTGCATCTTTCTCTCGAATGTAGTACATTAATTTTAGTTTAACAAAATGAAAGACGATGATAAGGAAAAGTAGTATATACTATAATCCAAAGCGAATCAGGGACGGTGAGAGCCTGATGAGGCGGTATATGTGAAGAACACCTTGGAGTTGCTAACCGAAATTGAATCTTGTATTCAAGAGTAGACTTAGACGGGAATCCGGCCTGTTACAAACCGGGAAGTATGTATTACATACGAGTTAAAGTTGGTCTTTATGACAAATTGGGTGGTACCGCGAAGTTTAACCTTTCGTCCCTTTATGGATGAAAGGTTTTTTTGTATTTAAATATATGAGCAAAGGAGAATTTCACTATGGAAAACACATTAGTAAAAAGTCTGTATAGAGATACAGATAAATACGCAGGTCAAACAGTACAAGTATCAGGGTGGATTCGTAACTTACGTGATTCAAAAGCATTTGGTTTCATCGAATTAAACGACGGTAGCTTCTTCAAAAGCGTTCAAATCGTTTTCGATACAGAGTTAGAAAACTTCAAAGAAATTGCAAAACTTCCACTTAGCTCTTCAGTTAAAGTAGAAGGTAAAGTAATTGCAACGCCTGGAGCGAAGCAACCATTTGAAATTAAAGCAGAAAAAATTGATATCGAGGGCTTATCAGATTCTGATTACCCACTTCAAAAGAAACGTCACACGTTTGAATACTTACGTACAATTGCTCACTTACGTCCAAGAACAAACGCATTCTCTGCAACGTTCCGCGTACGTTCTATCGCAGCATTTGCGATTCACCAATTCTTCCAAGAGCGTGGATTCGTACATGTTCACACACCAATCATCACTGGTAGTGATACAGAAGGTGCAGGCGAAATGTTCCGCGTAACAACGCAAGATTTAAACAATGTACCAAAAGGCGAAGACGGACAAGTTGATGAATCGAAAGACTTCTTCGGCAAAGAAACAAACTTAACAGTAAGTGGACAGCTGAACGCTGAAGCTTATGCATTAGCATTCCGTGATGTATACACATTCGGACCTACATTCCGTGCAGAAAACTCTAACACAACTCGCCACGCTGCTGAGTTCTGGATGGTTGAGCCTGAGATTGCATTCGCTGAACTAGGTGACGTAATGAACCTTACAGAAGATATGCTGAAATACGCAATGAAATACGTATTAGAGCATGCACCAGAAGAAATGGAATTCTTCAACAGCTTCGTTGATAAAACAGTTCTAGAGCGCATGAACAACGTAATTAACTCTGACTTCGGTCGTATCACATATACAGAAGCAATTAAAGTGCTTCAAGAGTCAGGTGCTGACTTCAAATATCCAGTAGAATGGGGTATTGACTTACAAACAGAGCACGAAAGATACTTATCAGAAGAGATCTTCAAACGCCCTGTATTCGTAACTGACTATCCAAAAGACATTAAAGCATTCTACATGCGCTTAAATGAAGACGGTAAAACAGTAGCTGCTACTGACCTTCTAGTTCCTGGCATCGGCGAATTAATCGGCGGAAGTCAACGTGAAGAAAGAATGGACGTTTTAGTAGACAGAATTAAAGAATTAGGTATGAACGAAGAGGACTACTGGTGGTACTTAGAACTTAGAAAATACGGCGGTACAAAACACGCTGGATTCGGTCTAGGTTTCGAGCGCTTCCTAATGTACATCACTGGTATGGCTAACATCCGTGACGTAATTCCATTCCCAAGAACTCCAGGTTCTTCTGAATTCTAAAATATAAAAAAGCGAGAGGATTTCCTCTCGCTTTTTATTTTGTATAGTTTATTCTCCCATAGCAAAAAGTAACGCGAAGGGGTGAATATAAATGAGTAAAAAAGTGAAAAAAGATCATTCAAGATCAAGCCTTGGCTCTCCAGAAGTAGAAGGACAAGGAACGACGACACATGAAACCGGTTCGTATAAAGTATCTTCATCAAATAAGAAGCAGAAACAAAGCTAACTTAAAAAAAGGAGCGTCTTGGCGACTCTCCTTTTTTATGTATTACATCTTGTTATCATTAATCTCTTTTGTAATGTTATCTACATCTTTGTCTAATCGATCTAAATAGAAAAACCACATGAAGCTCATGAACACGTAATAGATGGCCATCACACCAAGACTATCAGATATATTTTCGAATGTGGATTTAGTAGTGAAAAAAGCTCCCCAAATGATAGAAATAGTGAGGTAAGAAAGTGGGCCTACGAGGTGTACGAGAACATATAATAACTTTTTAACTTTTACAGCATTCATATGAAAAACCTCCTTTTTCTAATCATACATTCAAGTTCCTCACAGAAGTGCTGTAGTTTTGCTGGATTATGTATTAACAAGCGGGCATCGTGTTTTCCGATAAAGTGAAACTTTAATCAGTGGGGGGTGGTTCATCCCCCCACTGATTATTAGCCCTCACCAATCGGACTTTTATGGGCAGCCCGACCCCCACCTAACTTCTTTGCATTCGCTGCATTTTGAGGTGGGGGGCTTACTGCCCATTAAAGCGGGATAAATCTTCGAATTCGAAAGTTTAATAAGAAAGAACGGCCATAACGCTCTATTAAATCGTTGAACTCTCGTTGCTCACTGAGTAGCTGAATATTTCTCTAATTTCAAACTGTCTTTCGTGTGGATCGCCTAGTAAAATATTTAGAATCATTTGTAGAAGTAGCAATAGGAATCTCCTCCTATGTTAGAATAATCTGCATATTATAATTATAACAAAACTATAAGGACAATAGTAGGGTGAAACAAAAAACAGGAGTTTGTAGGCTCCTGTTTTTGTCGATACTATTTTAGTAAGCGAAGCGCCTTCTCCGTATTAGCGAAATGCAGTTTCACAAACTCAGGTAATCGTTCTTTACCAAGCTTTTGAATTAATTTAGCGGCTGCAATATCAACTTGTTTACCAGCACCTTTCGGAAGTGGCATACCAGCTTTTTTGCTTAGTTCGTCAAATTGTTTTACGAATGAGTAACGAGCTAAAATAGAGGCAGCAGCTACTGCTAAATGGACGCTTTCGCCTTTCGTCGCGAAATAAACATTTTCACGCTGTACCTGTTTTTGTTTAGCTAAATATTTGTAGTATGTATCAGGTTGTGTGAATTGATCGATTAAGACGCCTTCAGGTTTTGTAGGTGCAATTTTTGCTAATAAGTTTGTAATAGCTTTATTATGTAGTAGAGCTTTTAACTTACCTTGGTTGTTTCCTTTATCAAATAGCTCGTTATATTTTTCATTATGAAGGACAAGAGAGCTGTAAGGAACAACGTGTAAAAGTTCTTTCGCAATGGCAGAAATTTGATCGTCATTTAAGTTTTTAGAGTCTTTTACACCAAGTTCTTTTAAAAGTGGAATTTGCTTAGCGTCCACATATACAGCAACGACTGTCATCGGTCCGAAGAAATCACCAGTACCAACTTCATCTGACCCTACGATAGACATTGTACCGATGGAAGCGGGCGGTGCATAACGGTGTGAATCGACAGATTTTTTTACAGCTGTTTTCGGTGTTTGAGAGACAGATTGCCAACGAGAAGCTTCCGCTTCAGCTCGACCTCCTTGGAACATTACTTTTCCTGATTTATAAGCTGTAATTGTGCAAGATGGCACCTTTGCCATGAAGATTCCGCCTTGTGGGGTTTTTGGGCTAAGCGCTTGTTTATATTGTTGTTTCATGTCTTCAATTACTGTAGAACTTGTTTGTATTACGATAGAATTTGACAAGATGGTCGCTCCTTTTTTTATATTGTTATTTTTATCATATCGGATTGTTCTTTCTGTTTCCATAATATGATGGTTCATGGTATGATAAACTTTAGGATTCTGTACGTGATTGGAGGCCGGTGAGTTGTCACAACAAAAGGGAAAGAAAAGTCGAATTAATGTAGAAATCTATGGTCAACAATATTCAGTTGTTGGCGATGAAAGTACAAGTCATATCCGCATGGTAGCAGCGATTGTGGATGATAAAATGCGCGAACTCAATGCCAAGAATCCTTCGCTTGACACGAGTAGATTAGCGGTATTGACGGCGGTAAACGTCATACACGATTACATAAAATTAAAAGAAGAACATGAGAAATTGAAAGAAAGTATGACAAAAAAAGGAATGGAATAACATGATTGATATTATTATCATTTTACTGCTTGTTATGGGATTTTTCCTCGGCTTACGCAGAGGGTTTATCTTGCAACTTGTAAAGTTAACAAGCTTTATTATCGCATACCTTGTTGCATACTGGTACTGTAAAGATTTAGCGCCAGCACTTGCGAAATTTATTCCGTATCCATTTGATAAAAATGTATCTGTTCCAGAATGGATTGATGCAAATAATATTGAAACAGTATTTTATCAAGCACTTGCGTTTATCGTATTATTTATTATTACAAAAATCGCCCTTTCATTACTTGGTAATTTGTTAAATATGTTTGCAGAAATACCGGTTTTAAAGCAAGTCAATGCGTTTGCGGGGGCAATCCTCGGATTTTTAGAAGTGTATATTATTTTGTTTGTTTTAATTATCGTTGGAAACATTCTTCCGATTGAACAACTACAAACACCATTACAAAAATCATCAATCAGCAAAATAATTGTAGACGATACACCGATTCTTTCTGAAAAGGTGAAGGAACTATGGCAGACAGGTAGCAGAGTATAACTTCTCTTTTTTCGGAAAGAGGAGTTTTTTTCTATGAAAGAAAGGCGGGGCAATGATGAAAGTAAATAAAAAACAAGTTATTAAATTATTAGAGACAATCGGCCTGTTTATGGAATTAAAGGGCGCGAATCCATTTAAAATATCTGCATTTCGTAAAGCGGCAGCAGCATTAGAAAGTGATGATCGCAGTCTTTCTGAGATTGAAGATTTCACGAAGATTCCCGGCATTGGAAAAGGAACAGCAGCAGTTATTCAAGAATATATAGAATCGGGAACATCTGAAGTGTTACAAGAGCTTGAACAAGAAGTGCCAAGTAGCTTATTACCATTATTAAAATTGCCAGGCCTTGGTGGTAAAAAGGTAGCTAAGTTATATAAAGAACTTGGTGTTGTTGATATGGAATCGCTAAAAGCGGTTTGTGAGGAAAATAAAGTACAAGCTTTAGCAGGTTTTGGTAAGAAGACAGAAGAGAAAATATTAGAAGCAATCGATCAAGTAGGAACTCGTCCAGAGCGTTTACCAATCGCGATGGTATTGCCTATTGCCGGGGAAATAGAGGAGAAATTGTCGAATATTGCGGAAGTAATTCGTTTCTCTCGCGCTGGTAGTTTGCGCCGTGTTCGCGAGACAGTGAAAGATTTAGATTTCATTATTGTGACGACAGAACCAGCTACAGTACGTGAGCATTTACTGCAATTTGATAATATGATCGAAGTAATCGCAAGTGGAGATACGAAAGTTTCTGTTCGTCTTCAGTATGAATATGATATTTCAATCGATTTCCGTTTAGTAAAACCAGAAGAATTTATTACAACCCTTCACCATTTCACAGGATCAAAAGACCATAACGTAAAAATGCGTCAAATCGCGAAAGATAGAGGCGAGAAAATTAGTGAGTACGGTGTAGAAAACTTAGAAACAGGCGAAGTGAAGACATTTGAAACAGAAGAGGAATTCTTTGCTCATTTCGGTCTTCCATTTATCCCGCCAGAAGTGCGTGAAGATGGAAAAGAAATTGAGTTAATTAAAGAGTATCCAAACTTAATTCAGTTCTCTGATATACAAGGTGATTTACATATGCATACCACATGGAGTGACGGTGCCTTTTCAATTGAAGAGATGGTACAGGCGTGCCGTGCTCGTGGATATAAGTTTATGGCAATTACTGATCACTCACAATACTTGAAAGTGGCGAATGGTTTAACGAAAGAGCGTCTTCGTGAACAAGCGAAAGAAATTGAACGCATGAATGAAAAGTATCCAGACATTACAATTTTACGCGGAATTGAAATGGACATTTTACCAGATGCCTCGCTTGATTTTGATGATGAAGTATTAGCAGAATTAGATTATGTCATTGGAGCGATTCACTCTAGCTTCTCGCAAGACCGTGAGACGATTATGAAACGTCTTCGCGCTGCGTTAGAGAATAAGCATGTCACAATGATTGCTCATCCGACAGGACGTCTTCTTGGACGCCGTGAGGGATATGATGTAGATACGGATTTATTAATTGAACTCGCAAAAGAAACAAATACAGTTTTAGAATTAAATGCGAATCCAAATCGTCTAGATTTAAGTGCGAAATTATTAAAACAAGCACAAGATGCTGGGGTAAAAGTAGCGATTAATACGGATGCTCATACGCTTGAAATGCTAGAAGATATGGAAACAGGTGTAGCGGCAGCACGTAAAGGTTGGATTCAAAAAGATAACGTGATTAACACGTGGGATATTGAACGTTTATTAGACTATATTAAACGTAATAAGTAACACAAGGGGGACCTGCAACATGTTAGAAAGAACGTTGCGTGTATTAGAATACAATAAAGTAAAAGAACAATTACTTGAACATACAGCTTCTTCACTTGGTCGTGACAAAGTGAAGCATTTAGTGCCGAGCACTGATTTTGAAGAAATTGTAGAAATGCAAGATACAACGGATGAAGCAGCGAAAGTCATTCGTTTAAAAGGTAGTGCACCATTAGGTGGTATTACGGATATTCGCTCAAATGTGAAGCGTGCAAAGATTGGAAGTATGTTAAGCCCAAATGAACTGCTTGATATCGCGAATACGATGTATGGTAGTCGTAATATGAAACGTTTCATTGAAGATATGGTTGATAATGGTGTCGAGCTTCCAATTTTAGAAAAGCATGTCGCTCAAATTGTATCTTTATATGATTTAGAAAAGAAAATTACAAATTGCATCGGTGATGGCGGTGAAGTAGTCGATAGCGCAAGTGATAAACTGCGTGGTATTCGTACTCAAATTCGTACTGCGGAAAGTCGCATTCGTGAGAAGTTAGAAAACATGACGCGTTCTTCAAACGCACAAAAGATGCTATCTGACTCGATTGTAACGATTCGTAACGAACGTTACGTAATCCCAGTAAAACAAGAATACCGCGGCGTATATGGCGGTATTGTTCACGATCAATCAGCTTCTGGGCAAACGCTATTTATTGAACCGCAAGTCATTGTAGAGTTAAATAACGCGCTTCAAGAAGCACGAGTGAAAGAAAAACAAGAAATTGAACGTATCTTATTGATGTTAACAGAAGAAGTGGCAGTAGAAGCGGATATCGTTTTATCTAACGTAGAAGTAGTTGCGAATCTTGACTTCATCTTTGCGAAAGCTTTCTATGCGAAGCGTATTAAAGCGACGAAGCCAATCGTAAATAACGAGCGTTATATGGACTTAAGACAAGCGCGTCATCCGCTTATTGATCCAGAAATTATCGTGCCAAATAATATTATGTTGGGGAAAGATTTCACGACAATTGTTATTACAGGACCGAATACAGGTGGTAAAACAGTTACGCTGAAAACAGTTGGTATTTGTGTATTAATGGCGCAATCTGGTCTTCACATTCCAGTAATGGACGAGTCAGAGATTTGTGTATTTAAAAATATCTTTGCTGATATCGGTGATGAGCAATCGATTGAACAAAGTTTAAGTACGTTCTCCTCACATATGGTGAACATTGTTGATATTTTAGAAAAAGCTGATTTCGAAAGCTTAGTTTTATTCGATGAATTAGGTGCTGGAACAGACCCACAAGAAGGGGCTGCACTAGCAATTTCAATTTTAGATGAAGTATGTAATCGCGGTGCTCGCGTTGTTGCTACGACGCATTACCCAGAATTAAAAGCATACGGATATAACCGCGAACAAGTTATTAATGCGAGCGTTGAGTTCGACGTGAACACGTTAAGCCCAACGTATAAATTATTAATTGGTGTACCAGGACGTAGTAATGCCTTCGAAATTTCAAAACGCCTTGGGCTATCTGATCGCGTGATTGATCAAGCTCGTAATCACATTAGTACAGATACAAACAAAATTGAAAATATGATTGCGAAGTTAGAAGAAAGTCAAAAGAACGCAGAGCGTGACTGGAACGAAGCAGAAGCACTTCGCAAGCAATCTGAAAAACTTCATCGCGATTTACAACGTCAAATCATTGAATTTAACGAAGATCGTGATGAACGATTATTAAAAGCGCAAAAAGAAGGTGAAGAAAAAGTCGAAGCTGCAAAGAAAGAAGCAGAAGGCATTATTCAAGAACTTCGTCAATTGCGTAAAGCACAGCTTGCAAACGTGAAAGATCATGAGCTAATTGAAGCGAAGAGCCGTCTAGAAGGCGCAGCGCCAGAGCTTGTGAAGAAACAAAAAGTAAACGTGAAAAACACTGCGCCGAAACAACAGTTACGTGCAGGTGATGAAGTAAAAGTATTAACATTCGGTCAAAAAGGCCAACTACTTGAAAAAGTAAGTGATACAGAGTGGAGCGTACAAATCGGTATTCTAAAGATGAAAGTAAAAGAGTCTAACATGGAATACATTAATACGCCAAAGCAAACAGAGAAAAAAGCAGTTGCAACAGTAAAAGGTAGAGACTACCACGTTTCATTAGAACTTGACCTTCGTGGGGAACGATTTGAAAATGCAATGGCGCGCGTCGAGAAATATTTAGACGATGCCCAGCTCGCAAGCTATCCTCGCGTATCAATCATTCACGGTAAAGGAACAGGAGCACTTCGCCAAGGTGTACAAGATTACTTGAAGAAGCACCGCGGTGTGAAAAACTTCCGTTACGGTGACATGGGCGAGGGAGGCCTAGGCGTAACAGTTGTCGAATTAAAATAGAAAACAACGAAACAAAGGGGAAACCATTATATGTTTATGGACAAACTTGCAAAAGTATTGTTAGCTTGTTGCGGAATATTTTTGGTGATTGGGGTTATTTATTTAGTTGTTTTTGCAAAGTAAACGAGCGTCAATCGTGGCATAATGATATTGCCATAGATTGACGCTTTTAATATATGTGAAAAGGAATAAAACATGAAAATCAACCAATACATAAGTGAAGCAAAATCTTGCTCAAGACGTGAAACAGATCGCCTTATTAAAGCAGGACGAGCTGCAATTAACGGTGAAATTTGTACTCACGGGGCAATTGTTAATGATGGTGATGTTGTAACGATTGATGGACAAGTTATTGCAAAGGAAGAGAAAGAAAAGGTGTATATCGCTTTTCATAAACCAGTTGGTATTACTTGCACAGCAGCCGATCATATTGAAGATAATATTATTGAGTATATTAATTACCCAGAGCGTATTTTTCCTGTTGGGCGATTAGATAAAGCGTCGGAAGGCCTTATTTTATTAACGAATGACGGCGGGATTGCAAATCAAATTTTACACGGAAATCATGAGCACGAGAAAGAATATATCGTTACGGTAGATAAGCCGTTTACAGATTGGTTTATTGATGAGATGTCCAGCGGTGTAAAGATTAAAGATGGAATGACGAAGCCATGTAAAGTGACGAGAGTGGATCAGTCTACATTTCGAATCATTTTAACGCAAGGAATGAACAGACAAATTCGTAGAATGAGCCGTGCTTTCGGGTTTACTGTAACGAAGCTAAAGCGAGTTCGTATTATGAATATAGAGCTAAATGGACTGGAATCTGGAAAGTGGCGGGATATTACAGCTGAAGAATTAGAAATATTAATAGGACAGTTATAGGGAGGGGAAATTTTCTCCCTATATTTTTTTGTCAGAAAAAATAAAACTATTGATTTTTTTAAAAGTAGCCCATATAATAAAAAAACAACAAGTTTCGACAAGATATTTTATAAAAGTAATGATGAGGACATGAGTTGTTTTTTACGATTCTCAGAGAGGGAAGCCTAGGCTGTGAGCTTCCTAATACGGACAGACAAACTTACCACCTCTAAACTTCAAGAGTGAACTGCATGATGCATTGTAATTCTTGGCGGATAAAACCGTTATCAATTTACACGAGCTATAAAATGAGCTTATTTTGTTATAAATTCATTTTATTAGAATAAGGGTGGAACCACGATTTCAACACTCGTCCCTTTGTTAGGGACGGGTGTTTTTTGCGTTCTTTTACGGGGAAGTATGCTTGAAAGAGGATATGTGACGGATTTTAATTCAGAATATTTTGTTAATTAATTATTTAGGAGGTTAGTAGAAATGAAATCATCTTTAAAGTTTTCTGAGATGTTTGCAATAAGTTTAATGTTATTTGCACTATTTTTCGGTGCAGGTAATATGATTTTCCCGCCGGCTTTAGGGCAAGGTGCTGGAACAGATGTATGGATTGCGTTGTTTGGTTTTATCGTAACAGGTGTTGGCTTGCCTTTATTAGGAGTTATCGTTATAGCTCTAAAGGGAGATATTAATGAGTTAGCCGGGCGTGTACACCCTGTATTCGCACTAGTTTTTATCACTGCAATTTATTTATGTTTAGGCGTATTCGTAAGTGTTCCACGTACAGGAACTGTTGCTTATGAAATGAGTATGGCACCGTTTTTACCAAGTGAGATAGCTAGTCAATCGTATCCACTTGTTATCTTTACATTTATTTTCTTTGCTGTAACTTTCTATTTAGCTTTAAATCCATCAAAATTAGTGGGCCGCATTGGTAAAGTATTAACTCCAATTTTATTAGCTGTTATTGCAATTATCGTAGTGAAAGCACTTATTACACCAATTGGGGAATTTGGCGCACCGACAGAAGCATATAGTGCTCCGCTCTTTAAAGGTTTTATTGATGGATATTTAACTTTAGATGGACTTGCAGCACTTGTTTTCGGTAATGTTGTCATTCATGCTTTAAAAGAAAAAGGTGTTACAAATAAGAACAGCATTGCAAAAGTAACAATCTTTGCAGGATTTATTGCAGCACTTGGATTACTTCTAGTTTATTTAGCGCTTGCTTACCTTGGAGCTTCTAGTGTGTCACTTGGAATGGGAGCAAACGGAGGAATTATTTTAACAAACGTTGTAACTCATTTATTTGGTAGCTACGGAACTCTATTACTAGGAATCGCAATTACAGCAGCATGTTTAACAACTTCTGTAGGTATTGTTGCAGCTTGTGGTGATTATTTTTCTTCCTTATTACCAAAGCTTTCTTATCAAAAAGTCGTTTTCATTTTCTGTGTATTAGCATTTATGGTAGCGAATCTTGGGTTAACTCAGTTAAATGCATTAGCATTACCGATTTTAATTGCCATTTACCCAATTGGTATCGTGCTAATTGTATTATCACTTGTTGAAAACTATATTCGTCTTCCTTTAGTAATGTATGTAGGTGGTATTGTAGGAGCGTTCATGATCAGCTTCTTTGATGGATTGCACAATGCAAACCTTCAAATTGCGGCATTAGCACCTATTTTAAATAAGGTTCCATTATATAGTGTAGGGATTGGTTGGTTAGTTCCTGCTCTAGTAGGTATTGTAATTGGATATGTTATTTCTTTGTTTCAAAAGCAAGAAGTTGCTGTAGAAAAATAGTGAAAAGAGGCTTTCTATGAAAGAAAGCCTCTTTTTTTGTAGAAAAAGCCGTATATAGAGAAATTTAGATATTTAAAATTTTATACGTAATATAGTTGACAAAAAAATTATGAGTAGGCTAAGATTGACTTAGTTGTGGAAATATTGGAAGGAAGTGAGGAGTGAAAGGTATAAAGTTTTCTATAACGATATCATTTTTGTAGATAGAGGTGATAGAGTAGGAAAATAGGGAGTTTTATTTTTTTTGAGCTTCATTGAGAATGATAATCAACAAAAGGAATAGAGACTTATGTTAAAATGCGAATCGCTCTTTATAAGGAATAGAGAGGGATATTATTTTTAACACTTAATGAGAATGATAATCAATAATATCTATGCTACATAAACAAATTACAAGTAAATAATGATAGAGAATTATTATTTTTTTCTCATAAATTGAGAATAATTATCATTTTCAAGGAAGTATGGATGAAGGATAAACAAGGAGGAAGTAAGCCAAATGAAAAAGATTTCTGTATTACCCGCTTTTATTATAACGTTCGTATGTATGCTAGCTTTTCTTGTCATGCCATATGGGAAAGTTTCAGCACAACTAGCTGACGGTACGTATGATATTAACTATGTCATTCAAAAAGCGGAAAATGCTTCAGCATCTATGGCAAATGATTATTTTGAGAAACCAGCTAAGCTAGTTGTGAAAAATGGCGAAATGAGAGTACAAATTCCGATGAATCATAGTGCTTGGATTACAGAATTTAAAGCACCTGAGAATGGGAATTTTGTTGATGCAAAAGTTGTTAGTAAAGATGAAGCAGCAGATAAAAGAACTGTAGAGTTTAAAATAGATGATTTATCTAAACCAGCAGCTGTAAAAATTCATGTTGTTGTACCAAACGTAAACTATGACCATCACTACACAATTCGCTTTGCGTTTGATGCAAATGTAAAAGCGGTAGGTGGAGAAAATAAAGCAACTGCTGCAACAAAGAATAATGATCAAACAAAAACAGATACAAAAGCAAAAGAAGAAGTGAAGAAAGAAGAGAGTAAAGAAGCAAATAAAGAGGCGAACAAAGGAACAAATGAAAGTAGTAAAGCTGAAAAAACAGATAACCCAAAAACAGGCGATGAAGCACGCATAGGATTATTTGCAGCGCTAATTCTTATTTCAGGTGTTTTCTTAATTCGTAGAGTACGTCAAAACTAAATAAAGGAGCGTTATTCCATTGAATAGATATCTTAAAATTGTTGTTGCGATGTGCTTAATGATATTTACATTCGTATCAACATTACAACCACTTGCTGTTCAAGCAGCTACTAAACTAGCCGATGGTGAATATTCAATTGGTTTCAAAGTTCTTAAGGACACATCAGATGAAGAATCTATGATGAATCAATACTCTGTAAGTCCAGGAACTTTAAAAGTGAAGGATGGGAAGAAGAAGGTATCCTTTACGTTAGAACATAGTTCATGGATTACGAAGTTTGAAACAGAAAAAAATGGCCAATTTGTTGCGACAAATGTAATGAGTGAAGATAAAGAAAAAGATACAAGAGTAGTAGAATTTGAAGTAGACGATGTAGAGAAAGTATTAAATGCGAAAGTAAAAGTAGACATAGACTTTTTAAATTATCATCATGATTATGATGTGCGTATTGCATTTGATCAAAACAGTATTACACCGATTCATGTAGAAAAACCAAATGAAAAAGAGGATCCAGCAAATAAGCCAGATCCAAATGAAAAACCGGATCCAAGTCAGAAGCCCGACCAAAAGCCTGACCCAGATCAACAACCAAATTCTAACACAATTAAAGATGGAGAGTACAGTATTCCATTTAAAGTGTTAAAAAATCAAACAGATGAAGAATCTAAGATGAATACTTACATGGTAAATCCAGGAGTATTAAAAGTAGAAAACGGTAAGAAAAAAGCAATTGTAACACTAACAAGTAGTTCATTAATTAAAAATTTCCAAACGGAAAAAGACGGCGCATTTGCTGATGCAAAAGTAGTGAGTGAAGATAAAGAAAAAGATACAAGAATAGTAGAATTTGAAGTAGATGATTTATCTAAGAAGTTAAATATAAAAGTATTTATCGAAATGGCATCAAGAAACTATAAGCAAACACATGAGGTACAACTTCAATTTAATCAAGATAAACTTGAGCCAATTAAAAATGAAGAGAAACAA
>NZ_JBYTEA010000001.1:685709-791282 GCF_058791995.1 Bacillus sp. EB106-04-02-XG92 | reverse complement strand
ACCAGAAGTAGAGAAACCAGAAGTAGAGAAACCAGAAGTAGAGAAACCAGAAGTAGAGAAACCAGAAGTAGAGAAACCAGAAGTAGAGAAACCAGAAGTAGAGAAACCAGAAGTAGAGAAACCGGAAGTAGAAAAGCCAGATGGAAACAAGAAACCAGATGCTGACACAATGAAAGACGGTGAATACAGCATCAATTTCAAAGCTTTAAAAGATCAAACAGAAGAAATTTCAATGATGAACACGTATACGAAGAGTCCAGGTGTGTTAAAGGTGAAAGATGGTAAAAAATATGTATCATTCACATTAATGAATAGTGCATGGATTACAAAGTTTGAATTTGAGAAAAATGGTTCGTTTGTTAATGCAAGTGTATTAAGTGAAGATAAAAAAGCTGATACACGCGTAGTGGAAGTAGAAGTAGACGATTTATCTAAAAAGTTAAATGCAAAAGTAAAAGTAGATATCGATTCAATGAATTATCATCATTTCTACGACATTCAATTTGCATTTGATAAAGGTAGCATTAAACCGCTAGATAACCAAGGTGGAAACAACAACCAAGGTGGAAACAACAACCAAGGCGGAAACGATAACCAAGGTGGAAACGATAACCAAGGTGGAAACGATAACCAAGGTGGAAACAACAACCAAGGCGGAAACGATAACCAAGGCGGAAACGATAACCAAGGTGGAAACGATAACCAAGGCGGAAACGATAACCAAGGCGGAAACGATAACCAAGGCGGAAACGATAACCAAGGCGGAAACGATAACCAAGGTGGAAACAACAACCAAGGTAATAACACAACCATTGATCCAAAAGCTCTTAAAGATGGTGCATACAGCATTGGTTTTAAAGTTTTAAAAGATCAAACAGAAGAAATTTCAATGATGAACACATATACAAAGAGTCCAGCTGTACTAAAAGTGAAAGATGGTAAGAAGTATGTATCGTTTACATTAACGAATAGTGCATGGATTACAAAGTTTGAGTTTGAGAAGAATGGTTCTTTTGTTAATGCAAAAGTGTTAAGTGAGGATAAAGAACAAAATACAAAAGTAGTAGAGTTAGAAGTAGATGATTTATTGAAAAAATTAAATGCAAAAGTAAAAGTAGATATTGATGCAATGAATTATCACCATTTCTACGATGTTCAATTTTTATTTGATCAAAATAGTATTAAAGCATTAGATAACCAGGGCGGAAACAACAACCAGGGCGGAAACAACAACCAAGGCGGAAACGATAACCAAGGTGGAAACGACAACCAAGGCGGAAATAATACACCAAAAGTAATAGTTGATCCAAAAAATTTAGAAGATGGTCAATATGATATTCCATTTAAAGTGTTAAAAGATAAAACAAATGAGCTTTCAAAGATGCATGATTATACTGTACATCCAGCCAAATTAATCGTTAAAGATGGTAAAAAGTACATTGAGATGACGCTTAAAAATAGTGCGTGGATTACGAAATTCCAAACAGAAAAAGATGGTTTATTTGCTGATGCAAAATTAGTAAGTGAAGATAAAAATGCAAATACGAGAGTAGTACAATTTGAAGTAAGTGATTTATTTGAAAAATTAAATGCAAAAGTAAAAGTAGATATTAATGAAATGAACTATCATCATTTCTACGATGTTCAAATTCAATTTGATACAAACAATATTGGTGCATTAGGAACGATTAAAGAGGATCCAAAAAAAGATCCGAAAAATGATCCGAACAACCCAATAATTACACCGAAAGTAGATAATGTGAAAAAAGTAGATACGCCTGATTTTAACCGAAATGCAGATGATAAGAAGAAAAAAGCAGGCCAAAAAAATGATCCGAAAAAAGAGAAAAACTCAAAAACGGCAGATACAGCACAACTAGGTTTATACATGGTGCTACTGCTAGGATCACTTGCTTTACTAGTTCGTAAATATAGAGCGGGTAGATTGTAATTTTTGAAGTCTTGATGCGTGTTCGCGTGCATCAAGACTTGTTTCATATTGTTTGGAAAGGAGTGGTGATTGAGAGTGAAGAAAATTGCAAGTGTACTAATGGCTATCATTTTATTAGTGAGTATAGCTGGATGCTCCGCGCCAAAAAAAGAAGCAGCAAAACAGGTGAAGAGTGAGAGTAAAGAGAGAGTTGTTGCCACGACAGTCGCTGTTACTGAAATTATGGATGCATTAGAAGTAGATTTAGTTGGTGTTCCAACGAGTACGAAAGATTTACCAAAGAGATATAAAGGTTTACCTGAAGTCGGGAATCCGATGAGTCCTGATATGGAAAAGGTAAAATCATTAAAGCCGTCAGAAGTATTATCTGTGACAACACTTGAATATGAATTAAAGCCAGTTTTTGATGGTGTAGATATGAAAGCAAACTTTGTAGACTTAACTAGCTTAAAAAATATGCAAAATTCCATTAGTAATTTAGGTAAGCAATATGGACGTGAAAAGCAGGCTGAAGCAGTTGTAACGAAGTTAGATAAAAAGGTTGCTAGTATTCAAAAAGAAGTAAAAGGAAAGAAAGAACCGACAGTACTTATTTTATTAGGTGTGCCGGGGAGTTATTTAGTAGCGACAGAGCATTCTTACATTGGAGATTTAGTGAAGCAATTAGGCGGTAAAAACATTGTAAAAGGTGAGCAAGTAGAGTATTTAGCCTCTAATACAGAGTATTTAAAAAAAGCAGATCCGGACATTATTTTACGAGCAGCACATGGTATGCCTGATGAAGTTGTAAAAATGTTTGATAAAGAATTTAAAACAAATGATATTTGGAAACACTTCGCTGCAGTTAAAAATAATCGTGTTTACGATTTGGAAGAGCGTTTATTTGGAACGACAGGAAATTTAGAAGCAATTGAAGCGTTAGATGAATTGAAAAAAATGATGTATCCGTGATGCATTTTAATATAAAGGAAGAGTGGAATGAATAAAAAAACTTGGAGTTTCTTCATTGTTACTGTATTACTTATTGTTATGACATCATTGTCAGCAATGAAAGGGAGTTTAGAAATAGGGATAGTGGACCTTGTACAAGGGATATTTACAGGGGACAATGAAGATGTTGAAGTAATTAAAGATTTACGTTTCCCGCGTATTATTATTGCACTGTTCACCGGAGCAGCTCTTGCTGTTTCAGGTGTGCTTTTTCAAGCTGTTATGAAAAATCCACTTGCTGATGCTGGCGTAATCGGTATATCTTCAGGGGCAAGTTTTATGACCCTTGTTATTATTACGTTATTTCCTCAATTCTTTTTCTGGACACCAGTATTCGCCTTTTTAGGTGGTGCGTTTGCGTGTTATCTCGTTTATGCATTTTCATGGAAGTCAGGGTTAAGTCCACTTCGCATTATTTTAGTGGGTATAGCTATTAATGCGATGTTCACTGGCTTAAATGAATCGTTCATTACGATTTGCGGATATTTCATTAAGAGTATTAAGCAAACGACGACTTCTAACATAACGATGAAGACGTGGGGCGATGTAGAAATAATGGTTACCTATGGAACAATTGGCCTTATTCTTGCTCTGTTTGTAGGAGCTTGGTGTAATCTATTATCGTTACAAGATAAGACTGCGAAAAACTTAGGTTTGCACGTGACGAGAGTTCGTCTTATTATCTCTGCTATTGCAGTACTTTTAGCGGCAGTATCAACAGCGATTGCAGGTGTTATTGCTTTCGTAGGATTGCTCGTTCCGCACATTTCAAGACAACTAGTCGGTTCAGATCATAAAGTATTAATTCCATTTTCTGCTCTTGCAGGAGCGTTATTAATTTTGACTGCGGATACAATTGGAAGGTTAATTGTGCCACCTAACGAAATTCCAGCGGCGACGATTATGGCAGTTATTGGTGGCCCATTCTTAATATTCTTGCTTAGAAAGAGTGATAAAGTTCATGGAAATTAAAAATGTAACCTTTTCGTATGATAATGTAACAGATCGATTAAAATCGGTTAGTAGTGAAATAGAAATTGGTAAAATTACAACAATTATTGGTCCAAACGGTTGCGGGAAATCGACATTACTTGGCGTAATGTCAAGAAATCACGATCCTCGTAGCGGAGAGGTAATACTGGATGGAAAGGCGATTAGCCAATATAAACCGAAAGAGTTTGCTAGAAAATTAGCTGTTGTCCATCAACAAAATGAAGCACCGGCAGATATGACGGTAGAGAAATTAACAAGTTTTGGTCGTATGCCTCATAAAAATATTTTTTCCTCGCAAACTGATGAAGATAGAGACGCGATCGAAAGGGCTTTAGCATGTACGAATTTGCTAAATAAACGTGATAAAGAGATTCACGCTTTATCTGGTGGCGAAAGACAACGTGTCTGGATTGCTATGACGTTAGCTCAGAAAACACCAATGCTCTTTTTAGATGAACCGACAACTTATTTAGATATTTATTATCAACTTGAAATATTAGAGCTAGTAAAAGAGTTAAATGAAGTACATGGATTGACGATTGTTATGGTATTACACGATATTAATCAGGCAATTCGCTATAGTGATCATATCATCGTTATGAAAGACGGCGAGATTGTTACGAAAGGTAAGCCGGATGATGTTGTGACAGAAAGTATGATAAAGACGATATACGGTGTAGATGCCGTTGTAAAGCAAGATGAAGATACAGGATTGTATATGGTCCCAATGGGTATTTAAATATGCGAACAATCCGTTTTGAGGTGATAATTTGAGTAGTAAAAAAGAACGGAAGAAGAATTCTTTTTTTCAACGAATACTTACAGTTGTTTTTTTAGGTACCTTTTTCTATTCAGTATATGAATTAGGTGATATTTTCATGGATTACTATGAAAATCGTAAAGTAATGGCCGAAGCACAAAACATTTATGAAAAAAGTCCGATAGAAGAGCAATCACAAGACGGGGAAGTGCGTAAACAATTCAAAGCTCTGCAGCAAATTAACGAAGAAATAGTTGGATGGATTACGATGGATGATATACAAATTAATTATCCAATCGTTCAAGCGAAAGACAATGATTACTATTTGTTCCGTAATTATAAAGGTGAAGATATGAGAGCAGGAAGCATCTTTATGGACTATCGTAATGATGTGAAATCTCAAAATCGAAATACGATTTTATATGGTCACCGTATGAAAGATGGTTCTATGTTTGGAAGTTTAAAGAAAATGTTAGATGAGGAATTCTTCATGTCACATCGTAAATTATATTATGATACATTATTTGAAGGATATGATCTTGAAGTGTTCTCGGTGTATACAACAACAACTGATTTTTATTACATTGAAACGGATTTTAGCAGTGATATGGAATACGCATCATTTTTGGAGAAAATTCAAGAGAAATCGCTGTACAAAACGGATACAAAATTGACAGCAAGTGATCAAATCGTAACACTTTCGACGTGTGACTATGCACTTGATCCGGAAGCAGGAAGGTTAGTCGTACATGCGAAACTAGTAAAAAGAAAATAAATAAAAAAGTATAGAATATGAGAAGTGGTAACGCTCCTCATATTCTATACTTTAAAAAAGAAATATGTTTACTGTGCTGCAGCCATTGGCATACGTACAACTTTCACATCATAGTAAGAGATTTTGTTATCAAGAATATAATCTGGCATTCCACCTTGATGGGAGTGAGCAGCTTTAAATGCTGGGCTCTTCGTCCAACCTTGGAAATCTTCTTTTGCATTCCAGCGTGTGCTAATTGTTACTTCATCATAATCAACTATATTTTGTGTTAGAAGCACTTCTAATCCTAAAAAGCCTGGCATTGTTTCGACTTGACCTACTTTATTAAAACGATCAATTAATTTATGTCCATTACCCTTTGTAATTTTAGCTGTATTTGTAACAATAATCATGTTTATTCCTCCTATTAAATGTAGCCTTTATTTTCGAGAACTCATATACATTAAATGATAATGAAAATCATTATCATTGTCAATGGTAAATATGGAATATATAAGTATTTTTTCTATTATGTTGGACAGTAACAATTTTAGTTCGAAATGTAGTAAATATGTGGCAGTTAAGCGAGAGAATGAGCGAGTTGTACTAGTAAAGCAATAATATGGTATAGTGAAACGAGGCTGTTTTTTCAGTCTCGTTTTTTAAATGCTTCCTGTAGAGAAAGCATGCAAATGGAAAGGAAGTTATTATATGCGATCAGAAGTAACTGTAAAAATAAAACCGAAATTTATAAAAGAAATTAAAAGTGGATATCCGCTTATTTTAAAAGATGCGATTCAAAATTTAAATGATGTTCAGGAAGAAGGAACAATCATTAAAGTAGTAGATGAGAAGAACCAATTTATCGGAAAAGGCTATTATGGAAAACAAAATAAAGGATACGGCTGGATTTTAACGAGAAAAGAGAGTGAACAAATTAATCAAACTTTCTTTGAAAGTAAAATAAAATCAGCCTTACATAAACGAAAGCAATTTTACAAATCAAGTGATACGACAGCATTCCGCGCCCTAAACGGTGAAGGTGATGGTCTTGGGGGCTTAATCATTGATTATTATGATGGTTATTATGTAGTAAGTTGGTATAGTGAAGGGATTTATACTTTCAGAGATGAGATTATCGCAGCTCTTCAAAAAGTAGCAAACTTTAAAGGCATTTATGAGAAAAAGCGTTTTGATACGAAAGGGAAATACATTGAAGGCGATGATTTCGTAGCAGGAGAGCGCGGTGAGTTTCCGCTTATCGTAAAAGAGAATGGTGTGAACTTTGCTGTTTATTTAAATGACGGAGCGATGGTTGGTGTATTTTTAGATCAGCGTAACGTTCGAAAACAAATTCGTGATAAGTATGCAAAGGGAAGAACCGTTTTAAATATGTTCTCTTATACAGGTGCTTTCTCCGTATTTGCAGCGCTTGGTGGAGCGAGCAAAACGACGAGTGTAGATCTTGCAAATCGTAGTTTAAGTAAAACGATTGAGCAGTTTAGTGTAAATGAAGTTGATTATGAAGCGCAAGATATTATTGTAGAAGATGTTTTTCTGTACTTCAAATATGCAGTGAAGAAAAAGATGAAATTTGATATGGTCGTACTTGATCCTCCAAGCTTTGCACGTTCAAAGAAATATACATTTAGTGCAGCGAAAGATTATAAAAACTTATTAAAAGAAACGATTGCCATTACAGAAAATAACGGGATTATCGTCGCTTCTACAAATTGTAGCGCATTCGATATGAAAAAGTTTAAAGGCTTTATCGATACGGCATTTAAAGAAATGAATGGCAAATATAAAATATTAGAAGAACATTCTTTACCAGAAGATTTCCGTACCATTGATCAATTTAAAGAAGGAGACTATTTAAAAGTAGTTTTCATCGAGAAAATTAAAGGTTAATAAAGAAAAGGAGCTCGCGTTTACTTGAGCTCCTTTTCTTATTGAACGATATTTTGTACTCTACCGACTTGCCCGTCTTGCAATCGCACTTTAATGCCATGCGGATGGGAAGGGGAGTTTGTTAAAATATCTTTTACAATTCCACGTGTTAGTTTGCCTGTGCGTTGATCTTGTTTTAATACAATATCAACTTCAAGGCCGGGTGCGATATTAGAACGTTTTTGTCCGTTCATTTATACACCTGTACGTCTACGTTGGTTGTTTGTTTTCTTCGTTTGTTGGTTTTGTAATTTTTTTGTTTCTTGGCTTTGGTTTTTAGCATTTTGACCATTACCGTTACCTTGCTTTTTCTTTGCAAGTTGTTCGCGCATTAAATCAGCTAAGCTTACTTTTTTGTTTTCTGACATGATAAGTCTCCTTTATATAAAGTTAATTATGAACTATCGTAGTAAATTTCATCATATCATTGTTAGGGAAGGAAGGGAAGTTGGTTTGAAAATTCATATAATTCTTCACAGTATTCATTCGTTACGATACAATTAAAATGCTAATGTTTGTAAAAAAGGGGATAGACATATGTCGCATCATATTTTATTAGTTGAAGATGATATTTCAATTCAAGAGATGGTGGAAAAGTATTTAATAAAAGAAGGTTTTCAAGTAACAATTGCATCTGATGGAGAAGAGGGCGTGAACACATATTTAAAAGGTTCATTTGATTTAATTATTCTCGATATTATGATGCCAAAGCTAGATGGCTTAGAGGTTGTGCGAATCATTCGAGAAAAAAGTGCTGTCCCGATTTTAATGATGTCGGCAAAAGATACAGATGTTGATAAAGCTGTTGGATTAGGACTTGGAGCAGATGATTATATTTGTAAGCCATTTTCTATGATTGAATTAGCTGCACGTGTAAAGGCAGGTATTCGGAGGTCTACGAAATATTCGGCTACAGAATCAATAGAAGAAAAGATGATTCAAATTGGTGATCTAACAATCGATCCAATTAATTTTACGGTTGAAAAAAACGGGAAACCTCTCAAGCTTACTTTAAAAGAATTTGAAATCTTAAAACTGTTCGTAAAAAATCAAAATCGTGTATTTACGAAAGCACAAATATATACGTTAGTTTGGAACGAAGAGTATTACGGGGACGATAACGTTATTAATGTTCATATGAGAAGATTGCGTGAGAAAATCGAAAGCGATCCATCTAATCCAGAATATATTAAAACGTTATGGGGCATCGGCTATAAGTTGGAAGTGATGTAATATGGTCAATTTGTTAATAGGTATTATTTTTATATTGTTATGTGTCATTTACATACAGTATAAAATGAGGAAAAATAGTAGTGAAAATTTACGATACACATATAAAAAATTAGAAAGTATTGTAAATGAACAAACAGACGAAAAGTTACTCGTTATGACAGATGATCTAGAATTGCAAAAATTATTAGTGGCAATTAATCAATTATTAGATGCAAAACAGAAAACGAATGCAGATCATGCGAAAGTAGAAATTTCGATGAGAAAAATGCTTTCAAATATTTCACATGATTTAAAGACGCCACTAACAGTTATTCTTGGATATACAGAAATGTTAAATAAGGATAAAACGATGAATAAAGAAGAACAGCAAATATTACTTGAAAAGGTGCATGTAAAAACACTAGAAGTAATGGAATTGATTCATAAGTTTTTTGATTTAGCAAAATTAGAATCTGGTGACAAAGCAATAGAGATGACAAAAATAAATATGAATGAAGTTTGCCGTGAGAAGATTTTATCTTTTTATGATTTAGTGACGACGAAAGGGTTTCAAGTTCATATTAATATACCAGAAAGAAATATATACGCACTTGGAAATGTAGAAGTATTAGGTAGAGTATTGAATAATTTAATATCAAATGCAATTACATATGGAGACGATGGAAAGACACTTGGTGTGATGTTAAGAGATGATGAAACGAGTGTGTATATAGATGTGTGGGATACAGGAAAAGGAATTGATGAATCCCATATTGATAAAGTGTTTGAGCGTATGTACACGCTTGAAGACTCCAGAAATAGATTGTACCAAGGGAGTGGTCTAGGGTTAACGATTACGAAAAGGCTTGTGGAAGCGATGGATGGAAAAATACATCTTTCTAGTAAGCCATATGAAAAAACGATTTTTACAGTTGTATTAAAAAAGATGCTGTTTTAGCTTGTAGAGGATTAGATTCTACAAGCTTTTTTTCAGCGTAAGGAATTTGTAAGGAACGGGTAAGAAAAAAGAGATTTCCGTTGTCTATTATAGAAGTATAAGGTAGTGCGAAAGGAGATAGTGACATGACATATATATTAAAAACGAATCAGTTAACGAAAGTGTTTAAAGGGAAAGAAGTTATTTCTAGCGTTAACATGCATGTGAAAAAAGGAGAGATATACGGTTTCTTAGGGCCGAATGGCGCAGGTAAAACGACGATTATGAAAATGATCACAAATTTAATAAAGCCGACGAGCGGTGATATTGAAATTTTTGGTGAAAAGTTAACGGATACATCTTATGAATTGTTAAAGCGCATGGGGACCATTATCGAATATCCAATCTTTTATGATAAATTAACGGCGAAGGAAAACTTAGAATTACATTGTGAATATATGGGATATTACGACAAGAACGCAATTGATCATGCTTTACATTTAGTAAAACTGCATGGTATAGATGATAAAAAAGTAAAAGATTTTTCATTAGGGATGAAGCAACGACTTGGTATTGCAAGAGCGATTATGACAAAGCCAGAACTACTCATTTTAGATGAGCCGATTAACGGTTTAGATCCAATTGGTATTAAAGAATTAAGAGACTTATTTAAAATGCTCTGCAAAGAATACGGCATTACATTATTAGTTTCTAGTCATATTTTAGGTGAGATGGAACTAATGGCAGATACAATTGGGGTAATTCAAAATGGAAAACTAATAAAAGAAGTTTCAATGAAGAGTATTAACGGAAAACAAACAGAGTACATTGAAATTACTGTTCCTGATGTGAAACGTGCAGCTTACATTTTAGAAGATAAACTCGGTATAAAAAATTACAAAATAATGAGTGGAAACATGATTCGTGTGTATGAATTGAAGGTGACGCAACAAGCCATTTCAAAAGCACTTATTATGAACGATGTGGAAATTGAAAGTATTAATAAGAAACATAGTTCCTTAGAGGAATATTTCTTAAATGTAATGGATGGAGAGGGCATTCATGCTTAATGGATTGTTAGTGAATCTAGTAAGTGGATTGATCGTAATGTTTATAAGTGGGATTTTATATTATAGGAAACCAGAGCGGAAATGGTTGTTCATTCTACTATTGATAGGAATGTTAAGCTTCGTTACTGCTGGAATTAGAATGTTAGTAGCGTAGAGATAGTTATATAAAGAATGGAGAAGTGGTTTGTATGCTTAGACTAATGAAGCTTGAGTGGAAAAAGCATCGATTATCTAGTTACTTTAAAAGTGTAGCCATTTGTATTATAGCAATTTTCGCTGTAGTAAGCCTTATGGCATGGGGAATGAAAGCTGAGGAAGACGTGCTCTTCTCTGACTTCACACAGAACATGGCTTTAGCAAATATTTTAATTAGGATAACATTCATTATTTTTAGTTCGGTCATTTTATCACGTTTAGTAATTGATGAGTATAAGAACAAAACGATACAACTATCATTTATGTACCCACTGCAAAGGAAAATGTTAATGAGAGCGAAATTGACAATTGTTTTTTGTTTTTGCTTTGTGAGCACGATTATCGCTACTTTTATTATTAGTTTGCTCGTATATTTTGTGAGTCCAATGATGGGACTGATTGAAACGCCAGCTACGATAGGTGAAATAATAGCTATCGTTCCAGCTACTATTATAAGTGCATTTATGATATCAGGTATAAGCTTAATTCCTTTATTTTTTGGGATGAGAAAGAAATCAACACCGACAACGATTACTTCCGCAGTAATAATTGGTATGCTGATTAGTGGTAACGTTGGGGCTGAAAGCAATCAAGTAAGTATGTTTGATTTTATAGCTATCCCAATCGTGCTCTGTTTATTAGGGATTTTCATTAGTTATCTATCGTTTCGTAAAATCGACAAGATTGATGTGGCGTGAAGTAAGCTTAAAACAACAACGAACTGGGGTATGAATGGTGAAAAAAATAATAGTAATTGCAATTTTATTTTTGACAATTGCTAGTGCGGTTTTTGGTTTTAAGATATTTCAGGGGAAAGATTTTAAGAAAGAAAAGTCGTTTGAGATAAATCATATAAAAGAAATAGAAATAGACAATGAAAATTGGGATATTAAATTTAAAGGTACAGACGCTAACAAAATAGTAATTTCGGCTCAAGGTAAACGAGTAGAGAAAGAGGTAGATCCCGTCGAAATAGAACAAGCAGGGAATCAAGTTATAGTTAAGCAAAAACAAAAGGCGACCAGATTCTTTAACGGTTTTACGTTTAGGAAGAAAAATAGTATATCTATAGCTATTCCGAAGAAAGAAATAGATAAAATTGTATTAAATAATAAATCTGGTGATGTGAAAATAAGCAATATAGTAGTAAAAAGTATCATGACAAAAAGCAAGTCTGGAGATGAAATGGTTGTGGGACTATCAGCTGAGAAAGGTGAATTCATATCGCAAAGTGGAGAATTAGCTGTAAAAGATAGTTCAGTACAAGAATTAAATATAAGGTCTACGACTGGTGATAACTATATAACCAATGTAAGTAACGCAAATATGAACATCACTTCAACATCTGGTGAAGTATTACTGAAAGATATGAAAGAAGGAAAATCATTATTTGTAGAAACAAAATCAGGAGATATTGGCGTACGGTATAAAGGGGTTCCGAATTCTTTGAAACTTACGGCTAAAAGTAATTCGTCTGACGTAATGGTGAATGTAAATGGACTTAAGATAGATAAAAATAAAGAAAAGGTAAAAGCAGGAACCATAGGTGATGCAAAAAATGAGGTGAAGATTGTAAGTAAAACAGGAGCGATTTATATCGATTAAATTTTAAATGAAAGGAGGACTATTATGCTACGTTTAATGAAGCTAGAATTGAAAAAGTTTAAGATTGGATGGTATGTGAGAGGAGCGATTATTGCGAATATCGCTATACTGGCATTGTTGATCTTTGTTAGCATTGTTTCTCAAATAGAAGGAGATCCAGAAATAAGAGATCCGCAGATGATTTTATTAATGGCTAGTACATTAGTAAGGGCAACATTTATTATTTTTGGTAGTGTGTTAATCGCAAGGTTAATAATTAGTGAATATAAAAATAAAACAATACTACTTATGTTTTCTTATCCTATTAATCGGAGAAAAATGATGAGTAGTAAGTTGGCCATTACAGCAACATTAACATTTCTAACAGTTATTTTATCTAACATTTTAGTAGTAGGAATTTTCTATGGGATAGATAGCTATTTTTCAATTATTCCTAATCCATTTACAGTAGATCAATTAATGCAAGAAGGTATAAAACTGGTTCCTTTAGCTATTGCGACTGCGGGAATGAGTTTAATCCCATTATATTTCGGAATGCGTAAACGTTCAGTGCCAACTACAATTGTTTCATCTCTTATCGTTGTATCAATTGCAATTAATAACACTCCTATGTTTTCTACAGCAACTTTTCTTCCACTTCAACTAGCACTTGCAGCAATTGGAGTTGTGATTGCATATTACGGAATTAAAAATATAGAGAAGGAAGATGTAACTGTATGATAAGAATACGTAAAAAAGAGTTGGCGTTACACCAACTCTTTTTGTATATGTATGCTTCGTTACTACTCTGTAAATTTAGAGTGTTTACTTAAATAATCTTGCACTCCTGGAGAAATGTTAAAGTTATTTTGGCTTTTATATTCGATAGTAAACTCTCCGTCGGTACTTGTTTCAAAGGAGATTGCATAGCTATTCATTTTAGCATCGTAAGAAGTATTTTTGACTTCTGCATCTAGATTAAAATATTTTGTAATATATTCTTTTGATTCCGTAACTGCTGTTTGTTTCCCCCAAGGGGTACCATAATTTGTGAAATAAAGAGATACGCTAATAACTCCAATGATAGCAGTTAGCAAAATAGTTCCCATAACTATTTTTCTGTTTTTTGTATTCAATTTGGTTGCTCCTCTTCATAATATGTATTCATTTTAACGTATTTTTTCCATAAAACAACCATTTAGCAAAAATAGTTTCACATGAAACAAGTTACAGAAAAAGACAAGATGTGTAAACACCTTGTCTTTTTTTGTAGTTACATTTTAGGAGCTTCCATTCCGGCCGCAGCCCATTCTTCTTTTGCAGGACCATATACGCCAGGGACGGTTAAGCCAGCTTGGCGCATTAAAACAGTCATTTGTCCGCGGTGGTGATTTTGATGATTAATGAGTGTCATTAAAAATATAGAATTCGGCATAGGACGACCAAAGAAGTTATTAATAGTAGCCAAGTCTTTATCAGTCCATTCGACTTGAAGCGCATCAACAAAAGCTGCGTTGACTTTACGATATTGATCAGCAATTGTTGTTGCAGAAGTTGGTACAGGATAATCTTTCGTTTCTCCTTCAAACTTAAGCCTTGTGCCAGATAGTATAACTGGAATTGCCGTCACGATATGCCAAGCAACTCTGCCTAACGTCCAGTGCCCAGGTGCAATTTCTTGTGACAAAGATTCGTCGGTTAATGCATCGAGCATCTTTTGAGTAGATTCAGCCTCGTATGTCCATGATTGCAAGAAGCCTTCAATAGTTTGATACATAGTTATCCCCCCTAGTTATGTTCATAGATTACATTCGTGAAAAAAAGATAGTTTCCTTTTGGCCTATAAGAACGAATAAAAAAAGAAGACTTCTAACAAGAAGCCTCTTCTTTTTTTAATTTTCTTCCCACTCTCCCTCATCAACTATAATAAATAAGGTGCTCCAAGTACGAGAACATCAAGCTGTTTTATTAAGAAAAAGAATTTCGTTTGAGCAAGAAGGCGAAAGTACAAGCAAAAGGAGTGAGAATCACATGTAATAATTAGTAGAATGTACGGAGTAAAGTTGTTCTATGTTATTTATAGGTGTTTTTTTATGTGTTGCTTATACTTAAAAGATTGAATTTGAAGGAAGGGATCAGCATGTATTCATGGAGCAATAATATAAATGGATATTGTGGGTGTAATAATCAAAATGGTGTACATGTTGATTCATGTTGTTTTAGTTGCGATGGGACAGTGCCTAAGCTAGGTCCAACAGGTCCGACGGGAGCAACGGGAGCAACAGGCCCAACAGGATCGACGGGAATAACGGGAGCAACAGGCCCAACCGGGGCAACGGGAATAACAGGGGCAACGGGAGTAACAGGCCCAACAGGATCGACAGGAATAACAGGAGCAACGGGTCCAACGGGAGCGACAGGAATAACGGGAGCAACCGGAGCAACAGGAATAACAGGAGCAACGGGTCCAACGGGAGCGACAGGAATAACAGGAGCAACGGGTCCAACAGGGGCAACAGGAGCGACGGGTCCAACCGGAGCAACAGGAATAACGGGAGCAACCGGAGCAACAGGAGTAACAGGTCCAACGGGAGCGACAGGGGCAACAGGCTCAACCGGTCCAACAGGAATAACAGGTACAAGTATCACAGCGACGTATGCATTTGCAAATAATACGTCGGGAACAGCGATATCGGTACTTCTCGGTGGAACGAATGTCCCACTTCCAAATAATCAAAACATCGGTCCTGGAATTACTGTTTCTGGTGGGAATACAGTATTTACAGTTGCAAATGCTGGAAATTATTATATTTCATATTCGATTAATATAACAGCTTCATTATTGGTCAGTTCACGGATTACAATTAATGGAGCACCACTTGCTGGGACGATCAATTCTCCTGCATTAGCAACTACATCATTTAGCGCAACAATCATTACAACTCTCGCAGCAGGAGATGCTATTAGTTTGCAACTATTTGGTTTGTTAGCTGTCGCAACATTATCAACAACTACACCAGGAGCTGTGTTAACGATAATAAGATTAAGCTAAATAATAACTCTCTTATTTTTTTATAGATTAGGAGAGTTTGTACATATAATAAGAAGTTAATGGAGTGAAGCATAGTTATATAAAAGTCAGAATATTATGATTGTAACGTTATGGCGACTATAATATAATGAAACCAACCATCATGAATGAACATTCATTTATTTTTTATGTATTTGAAGGGGGAATGAAGGTGGAAAAACCATGGTTGAAAAGTTATCCAGAGGAAATTCCAAGTACGATTTCTTATGATATTCAGCCGCTTCATAGATATGTAGAACAGATGGCTTATCGCTATCCAGAAAAGAAAGCGCTTCACTTTTTGGGGAAGGATATTACATTTTCGGACTTCCATGATAAGGTGAAGAGGTTTGCAAATTATCTTCAAAAGCTCGGTGTGGAAAAAGGTGATCGAGTTGCTATTATGTTGCCGAATTGTCCGCAGGCTGTAATTGGTTATTACGGTACATTACTTGCGGGAGGTATCGTAGTACAAACAAATCCACTGTATACAGAAAGAGAATTAGAATACCAGCTGCATGATTCGGGAGCAAAAGTAATTCTTTGTCTCGATTTAGTATTTCCAAGAGTAACGAATGTTCAATCTGCTACAAAAATTGAGCATATTATCGTAACTCGTATTGCTGACTTTTTACCATTTCCTAAAAATCTATTGTATCCATTCGTGCAGAAAAAACAGTCGAATTTAGTTGTGAAAGTATCAGAGAGTGAAACGATTCACCTTTGGAATTCAGTAGAAAAAGAAGTGAATACGGATGTTGAAGTGCCGTGTGATCCAGAAAATGATTTAGCTCTTTTACAGTATACAGGAGGAACAACTGGATTTCCGAAAGGCGTTATGTTAACGCATAAAAACCTCGTATCCAACACGTTGATGGGGATTCATTGGTTATATAATTGTAAAGAAGGAGAAGAAGTCGTTCTTGGGGTTCTTCCATTTTTCCACGTGTACGGTATGACGGCTGTTATGAATTTGAGTGTTATGCAAGGATACAAAATGGTTCTTATTCCAAAGTTTGATATGAAAATGGTTTTTGAAGCGATTAAGAAGCATAAAGTGACATTGTTTCCAGGGGCACCAACTATTTATATTGCTCTTTTAAATAGCCCGCTTTTAAAAGGATACGATATTTCGTCTATTCGTGCTTGTATTAGTGGCTCAGCACCACTGCCAGTAGAAGTACAGGAAAATTTTGAAACAGTTACAGGTGGTAAATTAGTAGAGGGATATGGTTTAACAGAATCATCTCCGGTTACACATAGTAATTTTTTATGGGAAAAGCGAGTGCCAGGTAGCATTGGGGTTCCATGGCCAGATACAGAAGCAATGATTATGTCTCTTGAAACTGGAGAGCCATTACCACCAGGAGAAATTGGTGAAATTGTAGTAAAAGGTCCTCAAATTATGAAAGGGTACTGGAATAAGCCAGAAGAAACAGCCGCTGTATTACAAGATGGATGGCTCCATACAGGGGATGTTGGTTACATGGATGAAGATGGCTTCTTCTATGTGAAAGATCGTAAGAAAGATATGATTGTTGCGAGTGGATTTAATGTATATCCTCGTGAAGTAGAAGAGGTATTATATGAGCATGAAAAAGTGCAAGAAGTAGTGACGATTGGTGTTCCCGATCCGTACCGGGGAGAGACAGTTAAAGCATTTGTTGTGTTAAAAGAAGGTGCGGAGTGCTCTGAGGAAGAATTAAATCAGTTTGCGCGTAAATATTTAGCTGCCTATAAAGTGCCGAAAGTATATGAGTTTAGAGATGAACTGCCGAAAACGACAGTCGGGAAAATTTTACGTCGTGTCTTAATAGATGAAGAGAAAAGAAAGAGTGAGGATGAGCAAACGGGCTAAGGCCCTTTCTTTTTGAAAAAATAGGATTGACACTTTTCTAAATAGTCAGTATTATAAGAATATGAATGACTATTCATTCAGTCATCTTCTTGAAGGGGACAGTAAAGTGAAGAAAAATAGACCGAAATACAATCAAATTATTGATGCGGCAGTCATTGTGATTGCGGAGAATGGGTACCACCAAGCGCAAGTTTCTAAAATAGCAAAGCAAGCTGGGGTAGCTGATGGCACGATTTATTTATATTTTAAAAATAAAGAAGATATATTAATATCCTTATTCCAAGAGAAGATGGGAGAATTTGTCGAAACAATTCGTCAAAAAACAGCAGGAATTGAAAGCGCTGTATCGAAGTTATTCATGTTGGTAGAAACGCACTTCTTACTGTTGTCGCAAAATGATCCTCTTGCTATCGTTACGCAATTAGAGCTAAGACAGTCCAATCAAGACTTACGCCTGAAAATAAATGAAGTATTAAAAGGCTACTTACAAGTTATGGATGAGATTTTAGAGACAGGTATAAAGCAAGGTGAATTCCAAGCGGATTTAAATGTTCGCGTGGCAAGACAAATGATCTTTGGAACAGTAGATGAAGTTGTGACCAATTGGGTAATGAGCGATCATAAGTATGATCTGGTCGCACTTTCAAAAACGGTACACGGGCTACTTATTGCAGCTTGTGGTTATCGTCAATAATGGGAGGGATCATGTTGAAATTCCTATCTGTAAGAGTTGAAGATCATATCGCGGTGGCGACGTTAAATCATGCGCCAGCCAACGCGATGTCTTCACAAGTTATGCATGACGTTACTGAATTAATTGATCAAGTGGAGAAGGATGATAACATTCGTGTTGTCGTTATTCACGGTGAAGGGCGCTTCTTCTCGGCGGGAGCAGATATTAAAGAATTTACATCTGTTACTGAAGCGAAGCAAGCGACTGAATTAGCGCAGCTTGGACAAGTTACGTTTGAGCGCGTTGAAAAATGTTCAAAACCAGTTATCGCGGCAATTCATGGAGCGGCACTTGGCGGCGGCCTTGAGTTTGCTATGTCTTGCCACATGCGCTTTGCAACTGAAAGTGCAAAACTTGGTTTACCTGAATTAACACTTGGATTAATTCCTGGATTTGCAGGTACACAGCGATTACCGCGTTATGTTGGGAAAGCGAAAGCTTGTGAAATGATGTTAACAAGTACACCGATTACTGGTGCAGAAGCATTAAAATGGGGACTAGTTAACGGAGTTTTTGCTGAAGAAACATTTTTAGATGATACGCTTAAAGTTGCAAAACAGATTGCTGGAAAAAGCCCAGCGACGACTCGTGCTGTACTAGAGTTATTGCAAACGACGAAATCGTCTCATTATTATGAAGGTGTACAACGCGAAGCTCAAATTTTTGGTGAAGTATTTACGAGTGAAGATGGAAGAGAAGGTGTAGCAGCGTTTTTAGAAAAACGTAAGCCTTCATTTAGCGGCAGGTAGTTCAATTATTTTTTTAATATAAATTAACAGAAAATTAAAATTGATAGAATCTTTCTGAAAAACAAGGGGGTAAATGGAATGAACATCTACGTACTCATGAAACGAACATTTGATACAGAAGAAAAAATCGTAATTAAAAACGGTGCAATTTACGATGGCGAAGCGGAATTCATCATCAACCCTTACGATGAATATGCAATTGAAGAAGCAATTCAAGTAAGAGACGCACAAGGTGGAGAAGTTACTGTCGTAACAGTTGGTGGCGAAGATAGTGAGAAAGAACTTCGTACGGCGTTAGCGATGGGCTGCGATAAAGCGGTATTAATTAATATTGAAGATGATGTAGAAAATGGTGACCAGTTCACGACAGCAAAAGTGCTTGCTGAATATTTAAAAGATAAAGATGTAGATTTAATTTTAGGCGGAAACGTTGCAATTGATGGTGCATCTGGACAAGTAGGTCCACGTGTAGCTGAAGCGTTAAATATTCCGTACGTAACGACAATTACAAAACTTGAAATTGACGGTACAAACGTGAAGATTGAACGTGATGTTGAAGGTGATACAGAAGTGATTGAAACTTCATTACCAGTTTTAGTAACAGCACAGCAAGGTTTGAATGAACCGCGCTACCCATCGCTTCCAGGTATTATGAAGGCGAAGAAAAAGCCACTAGAAGAATTAGAATTAGATGATTTAGATTTAGAAGAAGATGATGTGGAAGCAAAGACAAAAACAATTGAAATCTATTTGCCTCCTAAGAAAGATGCAGGAAAAGTGTTACAAGGCGAGCTGCAAGATCAAGTAAAAGAACTTGTATCGTTGCTCCATACAGAAGCGAAAGTAATCTAATAAAATACGAAATTATATATGCAGGAGGGAAAATCTATGGCTCGTAAAGTATTAGTAATGGGTGAAGTTCGTGATGGATCGCTACGTAACGTTTCGTTTGAAGCGGTAGCAGCAGCAAAAACAATTGCAGAAGGCGGTGAAGTAGTAGGTCTTCTAGTTGGAGACAGCGTTGCCTCTTTTGCAAATGAATTGATTCATTACGGTGCAGATCGCGTTGTGACAGTTGAAAATGATAAATTAAAATCATATACATCTGACGGTTATGCACAAGCGTTTTTAGCTGTATATGCTGAAGAAAATCCAGAAGGTATTGTATTTGGACATACAGCACTTGGTAAAGATTTATCTCCAAAATTAGCAGCGAAGCTTGAAGCTGGTCTAGTTTCTGACGTAACTGCTTTAGAAGTTGAAGGTGGAAATGTTATCTTCACTCGTCCAATTTACTCTGGTAAAGCATTTGAGAAGAAGATTGTAACAGACGGCATCTTATTTGCGACAGTGCGTCCAAATAACATTGCAACGCTTGAAAAAGATGAGTCTCGCAGTGGTGATGTGTCTTCTATTACAGTAGATGTGAAAGATCTACGTACAATCATTCAAGATGTCGTCCGTAAGACAGCAGAAGGTGTTGACCTTTCTGAAGCGAAAGTTATTATCGCTGGCGGACGCGGTGTGAAGAGTGAAGAAGGATTCAAGCCATTAAAAGAGTTAGCTGACGTATTAGGCGGCGCTGTTGGAGCATCTCGTGGTGCTTGTGACGCTGAGTATTGCGATTACTCATTACAAATTGGTCAAACTGGTAAAGTTGTTACGCCAGACTTATACATTGCATGCGGTATTTCTGGTGCAATTCAGCATTTAGCTGGTATGTCTAACTCAAAAATAATCGTTGCGATTAATAAAGACCCAGAAGCAAGTATCTTCAAAGTAGCTGACTATGGTATTGTTGGCGATCTATTTGAAGTCGTACCTCTTTTAACAGAAGAGTTTAAAAAGTTAAAAGTACATTCATGATTTGAGTACCCTTGAGTTCCAAGTGAAGTACCCCTATATATAGAAAAAGGTGAGAGATCCCCTGTCTCTCATCTTTTTAGTATTTTATCCGTATTTTTATATAGTATAAAGGAACACTTTTTTGTTACAATACATAACGATACATATTATTCGCCACGTATATAAGTTAATGATATACTCTTGGTAGAATATACTTGAAGGAGGAAATAAAATGGCAATTGTAAACGCAAATGACCAAAGCTTCGCAGCTGAAACTAGCGAAGGTGTTGTATTATTAGATTTCTGGGCACCTTGGTGTGGACCTTGTAAAATGATCGCTCCTGTATTAGAGGAAATTGATGCAGAACTAGGCGAAAAAGTAAAAGTAGTAAAAGTAGACGTGGATGAAAACCAAGAAACTGCTCGTCAATTCGAAGTAATGAGCATTCCAGCTCTTTTCGTATTAAAAGACGGTAAAGTAGTTGATCAAGCGTTAGGTTACAAACCGAAAGAAGCGTTAGTAGAATTAGTTTCTAAACACTTCTAAAATAAAGGGCTACCATTTGGTAGCTTTTTTTATTTTCCTTTTTTACACCTTTCCGTTACAATAAAAGAACGTATGTTGGGTGTTTTGGCATAGTATGTTTTCAAGTGAAAATAAAAATGCTAAGCATGTAGAAATGGAGGGTAACGAGTGCACGAACATTTAAAGGAAAAATTGGCTATCTTACCAGATCAACCTGGTTGTTATTTAATGAAAGATAAGCAAGGAACGGTTATATATGTCGGAAAGGCAAAAGTGCTTAAAAATCGTGTGCGCTCGTACTTTACTGGTTCGCATGATGGGAAAACACTTCGGCTAGTGGGAGAAATTGTAGATTTTGAATATATTGTAACCTCCTCAAATCTAGAGGCTCTTATTTTAGAGTTAAACTTAATAAAAAAACATGATCCAAAATATAATATTCAATTAAAAGATGATAAAACTTATCCTTTTATTAAAATTACAGCTGAGAAACAGCCGCGATTACTCATTACGCGAAATGTAAAAAAGGATAAGGGAAAGTATTTTGGTCCTTATCCGAATGCACAATCCGCTCATGAAACGAAAAAACTGCTAGATCGTATGTATCCGCTTCGTAAGTGCTCAAATATGCCTGATAAAGTTTGTTTATATTATCATATGGGGCAATGTTTAGCACCTTGTGTGAAAGAAGTGACGGAAGAACAAAACAAAGAAATTGTAGATGAAATTATTAAGTTTTTAAATGGTGGACATAAAGAAGTTCGTTCAGAATTAGAAACAAAGATGTATGAAGCTTCAGAGAAACTAGAATTTGAACGTGCAAAAGAGTTGCGCGATCAAATTGCGCATATCGATGCGATTATGGAAAAACAAAAGATGATTATGAGTGATTTAGTGGATCGTGATGTATTTGGCTATGCAGTTGATAAAGGTTGGATGTGTGTTCAAGTTTTCTTCGTTCGAAAAGGAAAGTTAATTGAACGTGATGTTTCTATGTTTCCAATCTACGATGAACCAGAAGAGGGATTTTTAACGTTTATCGGCCAATTTTATGAAAACAGTAGTCATTTTAAACCGAAGGAAATTGTCGTTCCAGGAAGTATCGATTCAGAATTAGTAGAGCGCTTTTTAGAAGTGGAAGCGACGCAGCCGAAACGTGGTAAGAAAAAAGATCTTGTAGAATTGGCAAATAAAAATGCGAAGATTGCTCTTGAGGAAAAATTCTATTTAATTGAACGTGATGAAGAGCGAACGATTAAAGCGGTAGAGAATTTAGGGAAGCAGCTTGGGATTGAAACACCTTATCGTATTGAAGCGTTTGATAACTCAAATATTCAAGGGACAAATCCTGTTTCGGCAATGATTGCTTTTATTGATGGGAAACCGGCTAAGAAAGAATATAGGAAATATAAAATTAAAACGGTGCAAGGACCAGATGATTATGAGTCTATGAGAGAAGTTGTGAGACGTCGTTATACAAGGGCGCTGAAAGAGAGTTTACCTTTACCAGACTTAATCATTATTGATGGCGGAAAAGGCCATTTGGCAGCTGTAAGTGATGTTCTAGAAAATGAACTCGGTTTATACATTCCGATGGCAGGGCTTGTAAAAGATGACAAACATAAAACATCCCATTTAATTATTGGAGATCCACCTGAACCTGTGATGCTGGAGAGAAATAGCCAAGAATTTTATTTATTGCAGCGTATTCAAGATGAAGTGCATCGATTTGCAATTACATTCCATCGTCAATTACACGGAAAATCTGTCATTCAATCGGCCCTCGATGATATTCCTGGAATTGGAGATAAACGAAAAAAGATATTGCTGAAACATTTTGGGTCGCTAAAAAAGATGAAAGAAGCTTCTGTAACAGAATTTGTCGAAGCAGGTATGCCGAAAAATGTCGCAGAGACGATTTATACTTATTTAGCGGATAAGAAGACGTTGTAGTTTACAACGTCTTCTATTTTCTGGTATAATTTCTGAAGATTTAAAATAAAGATAACTGAATGAAAATACAAAAAAGTCAACTAAACTTATATGTCTAGTTGACTGTAGGTAATGCTACACTTCAATGAGATCTTTTATATCCCATTTCACAAGAAATGTAATAGAGTCTGAACGTTTTTTCTTTTCTTCATAGGACTCTGCAACGACGTTTCGTTGCTTTTGAATTTGTTCAGCGATGAATCCAGCTTCTAATTGATAAGAAGAATGTCTTTTTTGTTTTTGACGTTCAGCAATGAGTGTGCCTTTAAGTTGGAACTGCATTTCACGACGCTTATGTTCAATAATGCTTAAAGTGCCCCAGCCAGCTTTTTCAAAGAACTGAATGACTTCTTCAATTGTTTCTAGTGGATATTTTCTTGCAAGATTTCTACCGGACCAGTACAAAATACCATCTAAATCGTTACCGATTAAATCAGGTAGTAATTCTTCACGTAGCAATTCATAAGCGAAGGCGTTCAATGAAACATCTTCTAAAGATGTTGTATCGATTGTATTTTTACTCACAATATTCCCCTCTTTCTATAGGGATTATTATATAACATTTCTCATTTATAAAAACAGATTTTTCTTTAGGAAAATCTGAATATATAAGAAGAAAAAAAGAATTGGCAAATTATATGCAAATTATGTATACGTTTTCTTGACGCTTCGACAAAAATAGGAGTAAAATGAACTTGGTATCAAATTATGCTGAAATATTTCGAATAATTTTTTCAGTTTTTCTTATGCCAATAGTGAAAAAACATTATTGCCATAAACTAATCTGAAAACAGCAGTCAATCACTCAAGGGGGGTAATGGGGACATGAAAGGCCGCGAGTATACGTTTCGTAAGTGGCACTCATTAATGGGGGTCATCCCGGTTGGTGTCTTTTTGACGCAACATTTAATTGTAAACAACTTTGCAACACGAGGAGCAGAGGCTTTTAACAAAGCTGCAGGCTTTATGGAGCTCCTTCCATTCCGGTATGCGCTAGAAATTTTCATTATCTTTTTACCAATACTGTACCATGCTATATATGGCTTATATATTGCATTTACAGCTAAGAACAATGCGGTTTCTTACGGTTATTTCCGTAACTGGATGTTCGTCTTCCAAAGAATTTCAGGTATCGTTACGCTGATTTTCATTTCTTGGCATGTCTGGGAAACTCGTATTCAAGCAATGTTAGGTAAAGAGGTAAACTATGATATGATGGCAGATATTTTAAACAATCCAGCTATGTTTGCATTCTACTTAGTTGGTGTTGTTTCAACAATTTTCCACTTTGCAAATGGACTATGGACATTCTGCATCAGCTGGGGAATTACAGTATCTCCACGTTCACAAAGAATCTCTACTTATGTAACATTAGCTATTTTCTTAGGTCTATCTTATGTAGGTGTGAGTGCATTATTAGCGTTCATCGATCCACAGCTAGCAAACCAGTAAGGAGTGGGAGAGCATGAAAGGGAAACTTATAGTAGTCGGCGGTGGCTTGGCTGGCTTAATGGCAACGATTAAAGCGGCGGAAGCAGGAGTAAATGTTGAACTGTTCTCTTTAGTACCAGTAAAACGTTCGCATTCTGTATGTGCCCAAGGTGGAATTAACGGTGCCGTAAATACGAAAGGTGAAGGGGATTCTCCATGGATCCACTTTGACGATACAATTTATGGTGGGGATTTCTTAGCGAACCAACCACCAGTTAAAGCAATGTGTGAAGCAGCACCTGGTATCATCCATTTAATGGACCGTATGGGTGTTATGTTCAACCGTACGGAAGAAGGACTTCTTGATTTCCGTCGTTTTGGTGGAACACAACATCACCGTACAGCATTTGCTGGTGCAACGACTGGACAGCAATTACTATACGCATTAGATGAGCAAGTACGTCGTCATGAAGTAGCAGGACTTGTAACGAAATATGAAGGTTGGGATTTCTTACGAGCTGTTGTTGATGACGAAGGTGTGTGCCGAGGAATCGTTGCACAAGACTTACAGACTATGGAGATTAAAAGTTTCCAAGCTGATGCCGTGATTATGGCAACAGGGGGCCCTGGTATCATCTTTGGAAAATCAACTAACTCTATTATTAATACAGGTACAGCAGCTTCTGCTGTATATCAACAAGGCGCATATTATGCAAACGGTGAGTTCATTCAAATTCACCCAACGGCAATTCCTGGAGACGATAAATTACGTCTTATGAGTGAATCAGCACGTGGTGAAGGTGGACGTGTTTGGACATATAAAGATGGTAAACCATGGTACTTCTTAGAAGAAAAATATCCGGCTTACGGAAACCTTGTACCTCGTGATATTGCAACGCGTGAAATCTTTGATGTTTGCGTAGAGCAAAAACTAGGTATTAACGGTGAAAACATGGTGTACTTAGATCTTTCTCATAAAGATCCGAAAGAACTAGATATTAAACTTGGTGGAATTATTGAAATCTATGAGAAGTTTACAGGAGATGATCCTCGTAAACTACCAATGAAAATCTTCCCAGCTGTTCACTATTCTATGGGTGGACTATGGGTTGATTATAAGCAGATGACAAGCATTCCAGGTTTATTTGCAGCAGGTGAGTGTGATTATTCTATGCACGGTGGTAACCGTCTTGGTGCGAACTCACTATTATCAGCAATTTACGGTGGTATGGTAGCAGGACCAAATGCAATTGAATATATGAAAGGTCTTACTAAATCATCAGATGCTGTTTCATCTACTGTGTATGAACAAAATGAATTGATCGAAACAGAGAAATTTAACAATATTTTAACGCTCGATGGTAATGAAAATGCGTATGTTCTTCATAAAGAGCTTGGAGAATGGATGACAGATAACGTTACAGTAGTTCGTGAAAATAAAAAGTTATTAGAAACAGATGCAAAAATTGAAGAGTTAATGGCTCGTTACAAACGTATTAACATTAACGATACAGCAAGATGGAGTAACCAAGGTGCTTCATTTACACGCCAACTTGCAAATATGTTTGAGTTAGCACGTGTTATTACAATTGGCGCATATAACCGTAATGAGAGCCGCGGGGCGCATTACAAACCTGAATTCCCAAATCGTGATGATGCAAACTTCTTAAAAACTACGATGGCGAAATTTGAAGGGGAAGGAAATGCACCAGCATTCCATTACGAAGACGTGGATGTTTCGTTAATTAAACCACGTAAACGTGACTATTCTTCAAAACATGATGTAGCTGCTAAGGGTGAAGAGAAGGGGGATAAACAACATGTCTGAGAAAACAATCCGCCTCATCATTACGAGACAAGACGGGCCAGACGCGCAAGCGTTTGACCAGGAGTTTGAAATTCCGTATCGTCCAAATATGAATATTATTTCGGCACTTATGGAAATTCGTCGTAATCCTGTTGATTCAAAAGGAAACGACACGACTCCAATTGCATGGGATATGAACTGTTTAGAGGAAGTATGTGGCGCATGTTCGATGGTGATTAACGGAAAACCACGTCAATCATGTACAGCGCTTATCGATCAATTAGAACAACCAATTCGCTTAAAGCCGATGAAGACATTCCCAGTTGTTCGTGACTTACAAGTTGACCGTAGTCGCATGTTTAATGCTCTAAAACGTGTTAAAGCTTGGATTCCAATTGATGGTACGTATGACCTAGGGCCAGGACCAAGAATGCCGGAGAAGAAACGTCAATGGGCTTATGAGCTTTCAAAATGTATGACATGTGGTGTTTGCTTAGAATCATGTCCAAACGTAAATAGTAAATCTGACTTTATCGGACCAGCACCGTTATCACAAGCTCGTTTATTCAACTCACATCCAACGGGTGAAATGCATAAAGCAGATCGCTTACGTGCAATTATGGGCGATGGAGGACTTGCAAACTGTGGTAACTCTCAAAACTGTGTGCAATCATGTCCAAAGGGTATTCCATTAACAACTTCAATTGCGGCATTAAACCGTGATACAACAATTCAATCGTTCAAAGATTTCTTTGGTAGCGACAATAACTATTAATAAATGTTGCCTCTTCATGTTGAAGAGGCAATATTTATAACTTTATTTTTCTGTTTATTCTGTATATTAAAAGGGCGAAAAGGAGAGGGAACAATGAAGAAGATTTCTTATATTGAAGACTTTGAGCAATGGGAAAGTGGTTTTTCATTTTACAATCCTGTAAAAGTTCGTTTTGGTGAAGTAGATATGTTTGGGCATGTAAATAATGTCGTTGCCTTTACCTACTTTGAAGAAGCACGTATCGCATTGTTTAAAGAACTTGGATTTATGCAAGAATGGACGCATGAATCTTCAGAAACGATGATTGTTGTTGCGGATTTACAATGTAATTTTATTAAGCAAATATATTTTGATGAAGAGTTGAAGGTGTATGTAAAAGCGGGATCGGTTGGGAATTCTTCTTTAGATTTGCATTATATGGTGAAGAACGCAGCAGGAGAAGCTTGCTTAGTTGGTCGTGGAATGATGGTCCAAGCATCGAAAAAAACGGGTAGAGGCGAACCGTGGCCTGAAGAGTGGAAGAAAAAATTACTACAATGATAGAGTGAAAGAAAATAAGAGAGCAATTTGCTCTCTTATTTTTTGTCTTCCATCGCTTCTTCTAATGTTAAATGATGTTTATATATGTATGTAGCGTATGGATTTCCAACGTAGCGTAAATGCCACGGTTCATATGAATATTCTGTTGTTTCTGTTTTATCCTCTAAATAACGGATGACAAAGCCAAATTCATGAGCATGTTCTGCAACCCATCTTCCTTCGGCTGTCTCTCCAAAAATAGGCTCTAATTGGAATCTAGCAGATTTTGAACTAATATCCATTGCTAAGCCAGTTTGATGTTCACTCGTACCAGGAATGGCACTTACTGAATCAGCCTCAGCTTTTCCTTGCCGTCTAACATATGTATCATGTAATGATTTTTGGCGTTTGTATGAACGATAACCAGATACAGCTGTAAGTTCAAGTCCTTCTTTCTTTGCCTCTACAAACATATCTTCAAGCGCATTTGCAGCATCTTTGCGCAGCAATGTTTTTTCTTTATCTTTTGGACTAGTAAATGGTACGTTTGGTTTTGTTAGATCTTCAGGTATGTATCCGTCTGGTAGTTTTCGATGTTTATTTACTAATACAAGATTAGACTCTGGATTTGTTACAACGGAAAAATCATTGTCCAGCTTCTTTGCATTATGATCAGCTTTTGGAAAAGCGGGAATCTCTTCTTTTTGGTGGTTACTATGCTGTTGACTTTCGACAGCTTTCGCATTATTTTGTAGTGGTGATTTAGAACTAAAGTAAGCGAAAGAAGTGATACCGATTACAATAGTAGTGGCAGAAATAATAATTATCTTTTTCATGATGCCTTGTAATCACAATCCTTTCTTAATAAAATATGTATTGTTTTTATTATAAGTCTAGTTTGTTGAAAAAGAAATATAAGAGTCGTAACGTAATAGAAATGCAAAGAAAATGTCAGAAAATGTGTGAAAATGTAGTATTTTTTCATATAATTCATTTCTTATCTTTCATGAAATGAATTTTTTATGTAATATATATACATAAGAAGATGTAGCGATTATCGAGGATAAAGAACTTCTTGTATAGACTAGGAGTGAATGGGAATGGATTTTGCAACAATTATTGGACTTATTTTAGGATTTGTAGCGGTAGTAGTAGGGATGGTCGTCAAGGGCGCTGACGTAACTGCCTTATTGAATCCTGCCGCAGCATTAATTATTTTTATCGGCACGTTTGCTGCAGTATGTATAGCCTTTCCGATGAATCAACTAAAAAGAGTTCCAAAATTATTTAAAGTTCTTTTTGGTTCAAATAAAAAGGATTTAAGTTATGAACAGTTGCTAGAATTGTTTGTTCATTGGACATCTGAAAGTAGAAAATACGGTATTTTGTCTTTAGAGCAACAATTAGACAAAATTCAAGATGAATTTCTTTTGCGTGGTATGAAATTTGTGATTGATGGCGTATCTGCAGAAGATTTAGAACAGATTTTAGAAGCTGAATTAGAAGCAATTGAAGAAAGGCATGCAAAAGGAGCGGCAATTTTTTCTCAAGCTGGTACGTATGCACCGACATTAGGGGTTTTAGGTGCTGTTATTGGTCTTGTAGCTGCGCTTGGTAATTTAACTGATATTGAAAAGTTAGGACATGCTATTTCAGGTGCGTTTATTGCAACGATTTTTGGTATTTTTTCAGGTTATGTATTATGGCATCCATTTGCAAATAAGTTAAAACAAAAATCTGCAGCTGAAATCGAGAAAAAACGTTTAATCATTGATTGTTTATTAATGTTACAAGAAGGTACATATCCGTTTATTATGAAGAACCGCATTTTAGGTTCACTTTCTGCAACTGAGCGTAAAAAGCTAGAAAAAGGAGCAGAACAAAATGCGGAGTAAGAAAAATAGAAGAGGCAAAAAGAAAAAACATGATGAACATATCGATGAAACTTGGTTAATCCCATATTCTGATATGTTAACGTTGTTATTTGCATTGTTCATCGTTTTATTCGCAATGAGTAGTATAGATGCTGCGAAGTTTAAACAGATGGCTGTTGCTTTTCGAAGTGAATTAGCTGGTGGAACAGGTAACAAAGAATTTTTAAGTGATCAGAAGCCAAATGATGAAAAGGAATTATCAGCAAGTAGCCTTGAGGCAGAACAAACAAAAAAACAAGAAGAAGCTAGGGCGAATGAAAAAAAAGAAATGGATGAATTGAAAGCATTACAAAAAAAGATTGATCAATATATTAATGAGAAACAATTATCATCTTCTTTTCAAACTAAATTAACTGAAAAGGGATTAATGGTAACAATATTAGAAAATGTACTGTTTGATTCGGGGAAAGCAGATGTGAAGTTAGAATCACTAGGGATTGCAAAAGAGATGTCTAGCTTACTTGTTTCAGCATCACCTCGTGAAATTACAGTATCGGGACATACAGATAATGTTCCTATTGCAAATGCACAGTTTGCATCGAACTGGGAATTAAGTACGCAGCGGGCAGTTAATTTTATGCAAGTATTACTCCAAAATAAAGAATTACAACCAGAAAAATTTAGTGCGATTGGTTACGGAGAATACCGTTCAATTGCTCCAAACGATACACAAGAAGGAAAGGCAAAGAATAGACGTGTGGAAGTGTTTATCTTGCCTTTAACAGAGAAAGCAAAATAAAGAGGATGGCGAATGCCATCCTCTTTTATTTTGCATCAAATGATTTTAAGTTGTCATGGCGGATTTTATCTTTTTCAGCATCTGATTTTTTGAAATCATAATCATATAAAGCGCCTTCCCAATCACCATACATTGGATTCGGGAAAATAATAAATTTCTCACCAAATTGTGCTTTTGAATCTGCTACTGCTTGATTACGGTCTTTTACAGATTTCCCATCAAAACCAGTGAAATCAGATAAGTTATCACCGAAGAATAAGACGATATCATGTGTTTGAGAAACGAGTTCACGGCGTGTTTCTTTTCCTTTTTCTTTCGGATCTTGTAGTAATATATGTTCTTTCGTTGCTTGAGGAGCGCCTACACGCTCAAGATTTTTAATTGTTGCATCTAGTTGGTTTGTTTTACGATTTGAGATGTAGTAAATATCTACACCTTTAGACTCGGTATATTTTAAGAAATCAATTGCACCTGGAAGAGCCTCAGCTTCAGCTTTATTAATCCAGTCATCCCATTTATACGGATAGCCTTTTCCTGTCTTTACGCTCATTGCTTGATGAGGACTGTTATCTAAAACAGTTTCATCTAAATCAAGTACGATAGCAGGCTTTTTCTCTGTCCCTTTTGCAAGAGCTGCATCAAGCTTCAATTGACCGATATTGTACCCTTGGTAATAAAGTGCTTTCGTTTCACCGGCTGTTTGATACCATAAATCAGCCATTAGTTGCTGTTCCGTTAATTTTACTTTCTCTTCTTTCGCCACCGTTTTCTCTTGTGTTCCTGAACATGCTACAAGCGATGTAGATAGAACCGCTACAGATAATAAAGTGGTAATGCCCCTCTTCATCTTCATATGTATCCTCCTTGATGTTAGAAAACCAGTTAATATTATATATCGAAAAATAATATTTTTCGTATGAACATTTGCATATTGTCTTTTGTATATATAGTAGTATGTCCTATATTAGAAAGATGAGAAAAAATGATGAGAATCATTTTGACAAGTTTTATTGTCGTAATGACAATTATAATTGACAAATAACGTGATATTATTTACAATTTTAACTAAATAGAACAAATGATGGATTAAGAGGATAAAGCGCAGTGCTATATTTTATCCTGCATAAACATAGTCTTTGAAAGAGAGTATGAATGATACTAAAGGGGAGGCTTTATACTTTGAGTTTACAAATTCAAAACTTAACGAAACTATTTGGAGAATCAAAAGCAGTTAACGGCTTGCAAATTTCGTTACCAAAAGGTGAAGTGCTAGGATTACTTGGCCGAAATGGTGCAGGAAAAACAACGACAATCAAAATGCTTCTCGGATTATTAACGCCTAATGAAGGCTCTATTACATGGGATGGAAAATCATTTGGGACTAGTGGGGTAACGATAGGATATTTACCAGAAGAAAGAGGTTTATATACAAAAAGTAGAGTAGTAGACCAGTTACGATATTTTGGTAGATTAGAAGGAATGACGAAAAAAGAAGTAGATCTTGCTATTGATCACTGGTTAGATCGATTAGCAATACCAGAATATAAATTTAAAACGGCAGGAGAGCTTTCGAAAGGGAACCAGCAAAAAATCCAATTAATTGCGGCTCTTCTTCATAATCCTGAACTTCTCATTTTAGATGAGCCATTTAGCGGACTGGATCCAGTGAATGCGGGGATGTTAGCTAGCATTATTGAAGAACAAGTACAAAGCGGAAAGACAATTATTTTATCTAGTCATCGTATGGAACAAGTAGAGGCTTTTTGCCAACATGTATGTATTTTGAAAAAAGGTGAAGCAGTCGTAAAAGGCCAATTACGTGATATAAAAAAAGAATATGGTTTCCGTAATTTAACGATTGAAGATACAGAAGAGAATGAGAAGGGATTAGAATCTATACATGTATCGTATGAAAAACAACAAGGCCTTCTTTATGTGCGAGTACAAGATGATGCAGAAGCTCTAAACATTTTACAACAATTACAAGAACAAGGTATTACTTTACGACAATTTAAAATGTTAGAGCCGACGTTAAACGAAATCTTTGTGGAGAGGGCGAAATAACGATGCGTAAATTTTCTCACGTATTTTCATTTTATTTCAGGGAAGCATTTTTATCTAAAAAATCATTAATTACGAGTGCGATTTTATTTTTAGTTGTGTTTGGACTTTTTGCCTTTAATCATTTCACAGCTGATAACGATAAAGGAAAAGATAAATTTGCTGTAGTAACAGAAAGTGATACTTATAAAGTGCAAGAAGGTGATGTAACAAAGTTACTTCCGTCTGCTAAAGTAACTGTAGAAAATAAGGATAAGTTTGATGAGCTACGTAAGCAAGTAGAAGATGGGGATTTAGATGGTTTATTCCGTATTACAGAAAAGAATGGTATTCCAGAAGTGACGTATATGTATAGTGGTTTTCCGAGCCAATCAACGGCCACACTTATGGCAAGTTATTTGAAGGAACAGTATACAGCGGTAATGATTGAAAGAAATAATGTACCTGCAGAAGTAGCAAAACAGTTACAGATGGAAATTCCGTTAAAACAAGAGGCAGTAAAGGATCATGCATCTTCCTTTGGAATTGGCTATGTTTTCTCGTTTGCTTTATATATGTTTATTATTGTGTTTGGAACTGCAATTGGGACGACGATAGCATCTGAAAAGTCGTCTCGTGTTATGGAGTTAATGCTTCCGAAAGTAAAACCATTAACAATGCTACATGCCAAAATTTTAGCAATTGTTTCTAGTGCTTTACTATTACTTATTACTGCTTCCTTCGGTTTTCTTGTACCATATTTATTAGGTTGGGTAGACCTAGAAAATGCATCTTTAGTGGGACTTGCACTAGACTTTTCTAAGTTGGATGCTGTAGTAATTAGTATGTTCGTTGTATATTTTGTTACGGGCTACTTACTATATGCAATGTTATATGCAGCGGTTGGTGCTGTTGTATCAAAAATTGAGGATGTGCAATCTCTTTCGTTCCCAATTACAATGTTAGGTATAGCAGCATTTTTCATTAGTATTAAATCACTATTTGATCCGAATAGTACATTAGCTGTAGTTAGTTCGTATATTCCATTCTTTACACCTATGGTTACATTTTCAAGACTTGTAGCTGGAGAAGCTGGCACTGTAGAGATTATTGTGACGTTAGTCATTTTATTGGTGACTATTGCTATCGTCAATATGCTTGCAAGCCGCATTTACGTAAACGGCGTAATGAATTACTCAGACAAAGTGAAATTTAAAGATTTAGCGAAATTTATAAAGCGTCAATAATGAGAAAAAGCATGATTTCCTATTGAAATCATGCTTTTTCTTTATGTATAAATTAAAAATAGTATATAATAATAAGAGTCGTCTTTTAATAGAATGAATACAAAGGAGGGTGTGCAGATGGGGATTAGTAGTCGTTTTACAGTAGGTGTTCATATGCTGACATTACTTGCGATAGATCGAAACTCTCGCTGTACCTCTGAATGGATTGCCGGTAGTGTGAATACAAATCCAGTTGTGATTCGTCGCATTACAGGAATGTTGAAGAGAGCAGGACTTGTTGATGTACAAGCTGGTAAAGGTGGTACGACACTTGCTCGTGATTTAGAAGAAATTACATTACTTGATGTATATAAAGCAGTGGAAGTTGTAGAAGAAGGACAGCTATTTTCCTTCCATGAAAATCCCAACATTGAATGTCCAGTAGGAGCTAATATTCAATCAGTATTAGAAATTATTTTAATGCAAGCGCAAGAAGCGATGGAAAACGTACTTGCAAATGTAACGGTAGATCAACTAGTTACAAATTTAAAGTCTAAAATGAAAGAGTAAAAAAGCGAGCATCCTCATAATGAGGGCTCGCCTTTTTTTATTCAGAAATATTGAAAATTCTATTTTTCAGTATTTAAAATGAATTTACCTACGATAGCTGCTACGATACCACCAAGAATTGGTGCGATGATGAATACCCATAGTTGAGAAAGTGCTTCTCCGCCAGCGAATAAAGCTGGGGCGATACTACGAGCTGGGTTAACAGAAGTTCCAGTTAACGGAATACCTAATAAGTGAACTAAAACTAATGTGAAACCAATTACTAATCCTGCTAGAGAAGAACTTCCTTTTTTACCTGTTACAGCAACGATTACTAAAATGAATACGAAAGTTAAAATAAATTCAACTAGAAATGCTCCAGATAAACCAAGAGTTCCAAAACCGTTTTGTCCTAAATTATCTAAAGGTGTTTTAGCAGATTTTAAAATTGTTACTAACGTTGCAGTTCCTAATAAACCACCTAAAATTTGAGCTAATACATAATAACAAAGTTCCATAGCGTTCATTCTTTTGTTGATGAACATAGCTACTGATACTGCTGGGTTAATGTGACATCCAGAAATTGTTCCGATGCTATATGCCATAGCCACAATAGATAGACCGAAAGCCATAGCGATTCCTAGTGTTCCAATTCCTTCAATTCCGCCGCCAATGACAGCTACTCCAGTTCCGAATAATACAAGTACAAATGTACCAATAAATTCAGCGATTGCTTTTTTTAACATAATTTACCTCCTATTGTTGCGCATGAAACGTATTATAACATAGGTTTTAGTATAAACAGCTAATGAAATACTATTCTGATAAGAGGGAATAGGGGGACAATAAAAAAGAGTGTGGTTCTTTGTTTATAGAACCACACTCTTTTTTATGCTGTTTTTCTCTGTTTAACGACTGGAACAGATCTATTTAAAATGCTATTTGCAACCATTCCCAACATAATAATAATCATTCCAAGTAGGGAAAGACCACCAGGAAATGAACCATTCAAGAAAATAATTTCGCCAAGTACGGTAAAAACCATCGTTCCAGCTTGCGTTGCTTCAACAGCTCCAAGCAGAGCGAGATTATCTTTTGCTAAGTCAGTAGCAAAGAAAAATGTCATTGTCGCTATAACGCCAGAACATAACGCTAACAAAAATCCTTGTAGCATTTGGCTTGATGTTGGAATACCTGTAGTAGAAAATCCGTATATACCAAGTAAAATTGTTATAGGAAGACTGCCTATTGCCATTCCTAATACACGTTGGAATGTATCAAGGCGCCCGCCAACAAGTTCCATCATTTTTCGGTTACCGAACGGATATAAGAAAGCAGCTAACACGACAGGTAAAAACCCTGAAATAAACTGAGTCATTGTAATGTGACCTGCTGCAGTTGCTTGCATACAAATTACACCAAGTAAAATAAATAATGCGACATATAAACTACGAAGTGGAATTTTTCCGCGTACAAGTTTCGTACCTGATTTCGTTTCTATTTTAACGAAAAATAATGGCGAGAGTAGTAAACCTGCTAATATAGTAACTTGCCAAGTTCCAGCAACGAGCCAAGCTGGAGAAAAGACAGCTGCAAAACTTAATAAAGAATAGAAACCAATACCAGCAACAGAACCCCACCCGATCCACGCCAATGGATGTTTCTTTAATTCTTCCCATAATCCCCTTAAGTTTTTGCGAAATAAAACGATAAGGAATAAAATAGGGAGAGCAAATAAAAAGCGGAAGGAAGCTGTCCAAGCCCAGCTCGTTCCAGATACATTCATCGCTCGATTCATAATAAAGGTTGCGGAAAAAAAGGCTGATGATAAAAGGCCTAATAAAATTGCGCGCATGAAGTATGGCACTCCTTTCGGAATTTGATGATTATGTATAGTATAATATACTTATTAAAGTTAAAAGTAAACTATTTTATATTTTAAGGTGGTTTTATAGATGAAAGAACATGAAGATATGCAAACGAAAGAAGTCATTCAGCAAGTAGGTCAGCTATTAAGGCAAATTCGAAATGAGCAAAAATTAAGTTTAGAAGAATTAGCTCAAAAAACAGGGGTTAGTAAATTAACATTAGGAAAGATTGAAAGGGGTGAAACGAATCCGACGTTAGCCGTCATTTGGAAAATAACGAAAGGATTATCGATTCCTTTATCGAGATTGATGGTTGTTGGAGAACCTGTAGCTGTTGCGCGCTGCGGAGAAGGATTTGCAGTAGATGCAGGACAAGCATGGCATTTAGAAACGATGTTCCGTTATACGAAAGAAACAGGAATGGAAATGCACCGTGCTTGTTTACGATCGAATAGTATATATGAACCAGAGGCTCATCATGAAGGTGCTATTGAGCTTGTAACGGTCATGAAGGGGAAAGTATCGATTCAAGTGGAAAACGATGTATACGAATTGAATGAGTTTGACTCTATTCAATTTGAAGCGAATAAGAAACATAGTTATAAGAATGAAGAAGATGAGGTTGCAGTATTGCATTTAACGATGAAATATTCTTCATAAAAAAATCTCCTATAGATTTTCTATAGGAGATTTTTTGTATGCTATGCTCAAATAGATGCAAGACTGTTATTAGTAAGAGCGTGGCATAAGTAATAAACAAATAAAATAAACTAAAAACCCCGTCCCAAAACATAAAACAGCAATGACCCAAAGTATACGAATGAGAGTAGAGCTAATATCAAAATATTCTCCTAAACCACCACATATACCAAATAGCATTTTATCAGTTTCGGATTTGTATAATCTTTTTGACATCTTCTAATCCACTCCTTTTTATAGCAAGCTATATACTTCTATTCTATATGGAAATTTATGAGAAGACTATGAGGTTGTATGACATTTTTTTAGGGAACGGTCATATTAATTGTCTAAATTTTCAGTTGATATTAAACTTATAGTAAGAGGTAACTTTTAATAAAGGGTGGGGGAAATAGAGATGACAGTATATTGGTTGACTAATGTAATGCTTGAAACAGGGTATACGTATGAAGAGGGGAGGGTTTCCAAAACAGAAACAGAGTTATGTAGCTTACTCATTGAAGACGGACGAATTAAAAAAATGATAGCAGGGGCTGTTCAAGAGGAAGGGGTACTAATTCTTGATGCTAATCGTTTATTAATTTTGCCGGCTTTCGAAGAGATGCATATTCATATTGATAAGACGTATTATAGTGGCCCTTGGAAAGCATGTATGCCAGCAGAGAATATTTTCACACGTTTTAATGAAGAAGAAAAAATTTTGCCGAAGCAATTAGCAACTGCTCAAGATAGGGCGGAAAATATGTTAGCGTTATTGCTTCGAAATGGTGCAACGAATATAAGAACGCATTGTAATGTTGATCCGGTAATTGGACTTGGTAATTTGGAGGCGACGTTAGCGGCGTTGGAAACATATAAAAATCAGGTTTCTGGTAGGATTGTTGCTTTTCCGCAACATGGATTATTGCGCAGTAATTCTGTGCAACTTGTGAAAGATGCGATGCGTATGGGGGCGCATCTAGTCGGTGGTGTGGATCCAGCTACAGTGGATAACGATATTGAAAAATCATTACATACTATTATGGATATCGCGGTAGAATTTAATGCAGATGTTGATATTCACCTGCATGATGCAAATAATCTTGGAACATTTACGATGAAGAGATTGGCAAGTTTAACAGAGGAGGCGGGGTGGCAAGGTCGCGTAACAATTAGTCATGCGCTTGGACTTGGTGGTGTTACAGATAAAGAAGCTGAAGAAGTGGCGGAAAGACTAGCTGCTTTAAACATTGATATTACTTCAACGGTACCAATTGGGAAACAAGTAATTCCAATTCCGTTATTAGATAAAAAAGGTGTGAAAGTTTCATTAGGAAATGATAGTATTACAGATCATTGGTCACCGTTTGGAACAGGTGATATGCTGCAAAAGGCAAATCGATTAGCCGAACGTTTCGGATGGAGTGACGAAAGGTCTTTAGGAAAAGCACTTCGCTTTATTACGGGAGGGAAAGAAACATTAAACAGTGAAGGAAAGCGAACATGGCCGAATGTAGGAGATAAAGCGAGTTTTGTTTTGACGAATGCAACATGTGCTGCTGAAGCGGTAGCGCGTCAAACAGAGAAGCGTTTAGTCGTACATAAAGGAAATATTGTTGTTGGCAGTTTAAATGAGGTGGAATTAAATAATCTTGTGTAAAAGAATCGTTTAAATGTTTTGAGGAGGGTTCTAATTGTGAGTGTAGAACCTTTCTTTTTTATGCTTACAACATATTTTTTATAGGAAAGCTAGAAGGGATGAAAAGTTTGGACAATCAACATAATCAAAATCATATTATGGGAACTTTGCAATGGTTTATATTTTTATTAGCGAATTCAATTGCACTACCAATTGTCGTTGGCGGATTATTTCATCTTACGACGGAAGAAATATTTTATTTAATGCAGCGTACATTTTTTGTAGTTGGTATATCATCTTTTTTACAAGGGTGGATTGGGCATAGACTGCCAATTGCAGATGGACCAGCTGGATCTTGGGTTGGCGTATTTACCGTACTTGCTTACGCAACTGTCGGGCAAGATCAATTACATAATACACTGCAAATTTTAGAATTAGGAATGATAATTTCTGGTGTTATTTTAATAGGGTTAGGGGTAACTGGTTTTATCGGACGTATTTTATTTTTGTTTACGCCGCTTGTGACAGGGACGTTTTTACTTTTATTATGCTTACAATTAAGCGGTGTATTTTTAAAAGGAATGCTAGGAATTACTGCTACTGTTTCTCAAATTGATGGATTTACAGCGATAATTGCGTTTAGCATATTTCTTTTCGTTATTATACTATCTAACTTCGGAAAAGGTTTTGTCAAAAGTTATGCAGTTTTAATAGGATTAATTAGTGGGTGGATTCTTTTTCTCATTGCAGGAAAAGTGACGATTCCATCCCAAGTAACTCATTTTGTGCAACTTCCGCAAATATTTGCTTGGGGACTTCCAAAGTGGAATACAGGTATGGCTGTATCGAGTTTCGTCATGGTATGTATTTTAGTTTCAAATACAGTGGCGGCGATTATAGCAATTAATCAAGCTACTATTCAAAAAGGGACTATTGAGCAGAAACAGTTGAAAGATGGTACGTGGGTTGGAGGGATTTCACATATCATTTCTTCTGTATTTTCAACTGTAGGTGTCGTGCCGTTACCAGCAACGGCAGGGTTTATACGTTTAACGAAACAAAAATATATACGATCGTTCTTACTAGCATGTATGTTACTAGTCGTAATGTCGATGTTTCCGAGTGTTATTCGTTACTTAGCATCGTTACCATCGGCCGCCGCATCTGCGGTTTTAATGGCTTCGTTCGTACAGCTAATTGGAATTGGGTTAAATAATATAAAACAAGTGGAGCTTAATGAAAGGAATGTAACGATTTTAGGCGTTGCAGTATTATTTGGCAGCGGTGTTATGTTTTTACCGTCTGGAGCGCTCCAATCCTTACCGTCTGTTATGCAATACATATTCGGAAATGGTTTGTTCGTAGGTACCGTTGTCAGCATATTACTAGAACAAATATGGCGTACTGTAAAGTGAGTGGATACAAAGAGTGTGTGCACTGTATAAAAGTCTAAAATAACATGTGAAATAAAGCCCATTTTCATTCACCACCCGCACATTTCGTTCATACAATATCTTGACTAAATAAACACCCAACTTACACATACACAGCTCTGGCTTAAGCAAGGAGGGTTATACCAGTTGAAGGAAAAAGCGTATCAATCTAAACCTTTACTCACAAAGAGAGAGAGAGAAGTATTTGAATTACTGGTTCAAGATAAAACAACGAAGGAAATTGCAGGTGAACTTTTTATTAGTGAAAAAACAGTGCGCAACCATATCTCAAACGCAATGCAAAAGCTAGGGGTTAAAGGACGTTCACAAGCAGTTGTTGAGCTTCTTCGCATGGGAGAGCTCGAACTATAAAAAGAAAGCCGACTTTTATAAAGAGTCGGCTATTTTTTTGCTTATATTTTGAATTTAAAAAGGTATCTCAGACTTGGAGAGGGAAGATATGTTTCAGGAAGAAATGTTAAAATAACTGTTTTAGAACATGATGAGGTATTCAGGATAGGTATTTTTGTCATTTATCTCGCTTTAATGGGCAGTAAGACCCCCACCTCAAAATTCAGCGAAAGCAAAGAAGTTAGGTGGGGGGCGGGCTACCCATTAAAGTCCGATTGGTGAGGGCTGATTAAAGTTTCACTTTATAAATAAGAAGGTGCACATATGAAGTTGTATTTTAAGGATGTGGAGATAGGTGAAATCAAAGATGTTTTTGGAGATATGCCATGGATGTATGGAACAATTCGTTTATTCGAGAATAGTAAACCGTTCCAAAAATATTTTCGTGAGATGGTAGACGAAGATAGCGTATTTGATTTTGAAAGCATAGACTCTGAATTTTCATATGAAGAAAATTGGTCTATTTTTGATGAGGATGATCAGCGGTATTTAGGGATTAATATACCTGCTATTCATATGGAGGATAACACGATTGCGTGGCGCTGGAGATAAAGTTATCAGGTTGTGAACATCTTTGTATGAAAGAATTCAAACGAGAACAATAAGCAGACTTTTATAAAAAAAGTCAGCTAGTTGTTCTCGTTTTTTCCGCTTGCTGTATGAATGATAAGAACACTCCATACATAAATAGGTAGTAAGGAGGGGATATGTTGAAAAGGATATTGTTAGTTTCAACAAGCGCTCATGATATGAATGGACACCCGACTGGTTTGTGGCTGGAAGAGCTCGCAGCTCCTTATAATGTATTTAAAAAGGCTAAGTTCGATGTTGATATTGTGTCGATAAAGGGCGGTAAAGTACCTATTGATAGAGTGTCTATTCCGAACGGGATACCTCGTGAATTTAAGCATGTCGCTTCTTTGTTGCAAAATACGAAGCCGATCTCAACGGTTAATTTTTCGGATTATGATGCGGTTTTATTTGGTGGTGGGCACGGGGCGATTGTAGATTTTCCAGGTAATTCATATGTTGCAAATTTAATCGTGAATATGTACAACAATAACCGGATTGTAGCGGCTGTGTGTCACGGAGTAAGTTCTTTAGTCGGTGTGAAAAATAAAGATGGCTCGTTTTTTGTTGCTGGTAAGCGTATAACAGGTTATACAAATGATGAGGAAAAAGCTGTACATTTAGAAAAGCGGGTGCCGTTTTTATTAGAAAGTAAATTGAAAGAAGAAGGGGCTTTGTTTTATGTGGCTCCAAATTTCACGCCGCACGTCGTAGTAGATGAGCGTTTAATTACAGGGCAAAATCCGCAGTCTAGTATGGAAATAGGGAAAGCTATAAGAAGAGCTGTCAATACATTATAGAAAAAGTGCTCGCTACTCATCAAGGTAGCGGGCATTTTTTCTGTAGTGTAAATGACCTTTAAACTAAAAAGATGTATTGAGTATAGTGACTTCATTTATAATTAATCGTGAATTTGCTATACTATTTTGTATGGACAAAAGGGGAGGTAATAACAGTAAATAAGAATCTATAAAAAACTATAAAAATTTACAATTACAGGTTTTATATTTTACAGAATTCAACCTATAATATTTTCAGGTGATGAAAAGGGGGAAAAGGATGAAAACAACACGTACTTGTAAAATCAATTCTATTACAAAAGAACAAACGGAAGATTTAATTACTTTGATCCGTACGTTCGAAAGTGCAAAACGATATAGTTTTAATCGTTTGATTGAGGGCGAAAACGAGAAAGAATTGATAAAAAAACTACAACCTAAATATTTGTTAAATAAACGTTTTTGTGAAGATGCGATTTTACAAGCGCAAACGATCCTTTTCTCTCAAAAAGAACTTCTTCCTGTTTACCTAGAAAACAATCAAAAAAAGTTAGAAAAGACGTTACAAAAAATAGATGATTATGAACGTGGCAAAAAAAGACCTAAACAAGTTGCATTAGAAACTTGTTTAATTGGCTTAAGAAAACGAAAACAAAAATTAGAACAAAGAATTGAAACGTATGCAAAACATATTAAAAATAAAACATTACCTCCTATTATTTTTGGTGGGCGGAAAAATTTCTATGAAAGAATGAAAAACAAGATATCCAATCAAGAATGGAAAGATTTGCGGACACGACAATTATATTCTCGTGGAGATAAAAGCAAAAAAGGGAATTTGAACATGCGCATTACAGTTGATGACTGTGGGCAAGGATGGTTAGAAATTGCAAATCCATTAAGACTAACAAATGGAAAAACAAAAAGCCCGCGAATCAAAGTTCCGATTATCATTCCATATCATTTTTAACATCAAATTACAAATGTCGTTATGGGAGAGCAAATTGGTGTAAATCCAAAAGGAAAACCGATTATAGAGCATCAAAAATATAGTGTAGAAATCATTCGTAAACAAAATGAATTTTATGTAAATATTACGTTTGATGAAACAGAAATAGGTCGTGTACTAGATTTCAAGGAAACACCACAATCAGATGTAATTGCAGGAATTGATGTAAATCCGGACCGCATTGCAGTTAGTTTATGTACAAAACAAGGTAATTTTAAAGGTTCAAAAAATTTTTATCTACACAATCTGAATGCGTTTTCAACAAACAAACGCGCAACGATAATTGGACAAATCGTACAACAAATTAAAACATGGTTATTGGAAAACAATGTAGGTGGAATTGTTTTAGAAGATTTAAAGTTTCAACAATCTCATGATACTGATAAATACAGTAATCGTAATTTCCATCAATTTACGTATAAAAAGATGTTGAACAGTTTAATTCGTATGGCTCTTCGTAACGGATTTTCTGTTAAAACAGTAAACCCCGCTTATACAAGTGTGATCGGAAAATTAAAATACAGTAAAAATTTCGGTATTAGCGTTCATGAAGCAGCCGCCTTCACGATCGCAAGACGTGGATTAGAATTGCAAGAACAATTACCAAAAGAGATTATATTATTATTAAAAAACCAAATTACAACAAAACTGCGTATTCTTGTTGCTTCCATGGAAGAAAGTAAAAAGAATATGCAAAAAGTATATAAAAAATGGTTACAAACAATTCAAACGTGGAAAGAATATCACAATTGGAAATTGTGGAGCATTCTTCACAAAACTGTTTATAGGAGCAATCAACAATTCGTATTTAAAATTTAAATGAGAAGGGGGGTACTGGTTTATTTCTTATAACCTCTTGCATACTACTGACTTGGATGAATGGTAGTATGCAAGGACAGATCGTTCCTAACAGGAACCTGCCGTCATTCTTTCACAATAGGTGGATGAAAAGGTCACAACCCTTACGGACAGGAAAAAGGTGAGATTCCTTTTCGGTAGTTGGCATTTGACTTGGTTCGCCAACGATTTATCGATTTTTATAAGAATTTTAAACCAGGCTCTTTTAATGAGAAAAGTTGCGTGCGCAAATACTTATATTAATAAAATAAAGCCCGTTATTAGAAAAACGAGTTTTAGCCAATTGAAAATAGATGAAATTGCGAAATATATGGATATTAGTAAAGCTACTTTATATAAACGTTTTTCTTCGAAAGATGAGATAATTGAAGCTGTAGTAGAAGATTTTATGAACTATCTTCTTGAAGGAGATGCGGATAATCAGGATGAAAGGATGTCTTTTGCAGAACGTTTCCAAAAGACGTTTGTTCACTCTTTAAAATGTGTGACATATATTTCTGATGTCTTTTTACAAGATTTGAAAGAGGCATATCCGCACTTATCAGACCGGTTAGTTGCCGCACAACAAAATCGTAATCATAATTTACAAATGTTTTTTGAAGCGGGTATGGAACAAGGTTACTTTAATAAAATGAACGCACAATTATTTATGGTGCAAGATGATGTGATGTTAAGACGTATTATAGATCATTCTTTTTGTATTCAGTACGATATTACGTTAAAAAAAGCGATACTTGATTTTTATCAACTAAAGAAGTATCAACTTTTTAAACCAGAGTATATAGACGCAATTGATGATTCGGAAATTGAAAAAGAAGTTATTGCTATTTTGCAAATGATTTCGTAAAAAAGCAGGTTTTCCTATAGTAATGGAAAACCTGCTTTTTTATTATCTGTTATTTGTTTACGTGTTGTAATACTAATTCAGCTACTGGACCACCTGAAGCTGGGTTTTGGCCAGTTATAACGCGATTATCTTCTACAGCGTAAGCTTCCCAAGGCTGCGCAGCTTTTTCGTAAAGTCCTCCATTTTTAATGAGTTCGTCTTCTGTTAAAAATGGGACGAATTGATCTAGTTCCGCAAGTTTTTCTTCTTCGTTTGAAAATCCTGTTACTTTTTTACCGCTAATTAAACGTTCCCCATTATTTAATGTAATGTGAAATAAACCAGCAGCTCCGTGACAAACAGAGGAAACAATTCCGCCATTTTCATAAATGTTGCGGCTAATCATTTGAAGTTCTTTATTTTCTGGGAAGTCCCAAATTACACCGTGACCGCCTGCGTAATAAATAACGGCGTAGTCTTCTGGTTTCACTTCACTCGGTTTCATTGTAGAACCGAGACGATTCATAAATTCTTTCTTTTGATACCATTCCCAATCGACGCCCTCCGCCATTGTTAAACTATGCGGATCAATCGGTGTATAGCCGCCTTGTGGGCTAACATAATCTACTTCATAACCAGCCTCTTCAACTGTTTTAACGAAATGGACAGCTTCACCAAGCCAAAGACCAGTCGCTCTATTTAAATTTGGATATTTTTCTATGCTTGTTAATACAACTAACATTTTTTTCTTCATCGTAATCCTCCTGTAATGTTTCTTCTATATAAAAGTTCTTTACTTACTAGATTTTATTAAGTTAAAAATTGCAAACTTGAATAACCATGTCAGTCCTCCTTATATCGGATTCGAAATTAGTGTATAACAATTTTTGAACAAAGTAAACTAAAAACACTAAATCGGTTTACTTTGTATGTTTTTCGTTGACAAACTGTAATGCTGAAACTATGATAGTTCCATGAATGTCGAACAACGTACATGTTTCGTTTCGTATTCAGTTTGTCGCGCGATAAATGTATACATTTGATGAAGTTGTTTAGTAATGATAGAGGCGCTGAACAACTTTATTTGTTACTACAATCAGGAGAGGTGTTACACATGGAGAAAGATATAAGTAACCATTCAAAATGGTTTGTTTTTACATTATGTTTTATCGTTTTATTAGGGCCGATGAATGCAGTTTTATTTAATGTAGCGTTAGAGGATATTGCTCATGATTTATCCATTAGCCAATCGAAGGTAAGTTGGGTTGTAGTAGGGTATTCCTTAGTTGTCGGTATTGGTTCGATGATCTATGGGAAACTGGCTGATCGTTATAGCGTAAAAAAACTATTAATCATTTCAATTATCATATTTGCAGTAGGTTCTATTATTGGATTTATGAATCAATCTTATGCGATTACCATTCTTGCAAGATTAGTGCAGGCGAGTGGGGGCGCGGCATTTATTGCGCTTAGTATGATTGCAGTGGCAAAGTTAGTTGTTCCTGCTAAGAAGCCTGGTGCGTTAGCGATGATTAGTTCTTCTATTGCATTAGCGATAGGCATTGGTCCTTTAGTTGGCGGGGCAATTACAAATACATTAGGGTGGCCATATTTATTTTTATTTATGATTATTTCAGTAGTTGGGATTTTTCTGCTTATGAAATTTATGCCAGAAGAAGCGCATCATACGGCTGAAGCGTTTCATTTTGATTACATCGGAGCGGTGTTATTATTTGTATTCATTACGACTGTTTTATTAGGTGTAAATATTAATAGTTGGCTATTTGTGTTATCGGTTGTTTTCTTATTTTTATTCACCGTTCGTATGAAGAACGCGGAGCATCCATTTATTGATATTGAGTTGTTTACAAATAAACCATTTCTTCGTTTAATAGCGGTCGGATTTATAATGAATGTGGCGTTATGTGCTAGTTTATTATTATTGCCATTACTGTTAGGAAGAGAGCGCGGATTGTCTCCATTCATTATTGGAATTGCATTGTTTGTTGCATCACTCTTTGGTATTGTATCTAGTTTTCTTACTGGGAAGATTGTCCCTTCGTTTGGAAATGTGAACATGATTTATGTAGCGTCTGTCATTATGATCGTTGGCTTTTTAAATTTAGGGCTTATTCCGAATGGCAACTTAATGGTTATTTTAGTAGCGATTATTTTAACGTTTGTGAGTTATTCAGCTATTCAAGTATCAGTAAACACATTTATACCGAAAACATTACATCCAGCGAAAGTTGGAGTCGGTCTTGGCTTATATAATTTAATTAACTTTTTCGGTATGGCATTTGGACCAGCTGTTGCGAGCAAAATTATGGAATCTACAAATAGTTATCGTTTGAATTTTATTTTAATCGTCATGTTAATTTCTGCTCATTTCTTCTTATTAGTAGGAATGTCTTCTTTCCAAAAAAAGATGGAGCAATAAATACGCACTTTATATAGAAGAAACCGACTTTCATATAGAAGGTCGGTTATTTTTCTGTCTTGCAAATTATGAAAAAAAGGAGCAAAATAAAAAAGTCCTAGTCTATACAGGTACAAATGAAAATTTTCATACAGAAGCAGTTTAAGTGAGCGAACTTAAAGTGTGTAAAATATAATGATAAAATAAGATGATGAATGAGAAAACGGGTGATGAAGTTGAATAGAGCAATCGGTGTTATCGATTCAGGAGTTGGCGGTTTAACAGTAGCGAAGGAATTAATTCGTCAGTTGCCAAAAGAGCGCATTATATATTTAGGGGACACAGCACGTTGCCCTTATGGTCCGCGTTCTCGAGAAGAAGTGCGTCAATTTACGTGGGAAATGACGGAGCATTTACTAGATTTAAATATCAAAATGTTAGTTATTGCGTGTAATACAGCAACTGCGGTTGTATTAGAAGAGATGCAAAAACAATTACCAATTCCAGTGGTAGGAGTTATTCACCCAGGATCACGTACAGCTTTAAAAGTGACAAACACGTATCATGTTGGGGTTATTGGGACAATTGGAACGGTGAAAAGTGGTGCATATGAAGAAGCGTTAAAGTCTATTAATAATCGTGTTATGGTAGAAAGCTTAGCGTGTCCGCCTTTCGTTGAGCTTGTAGAGAGTGGCAATTTTGAAAGTGAAATGGCATATGAAGTTGTAAGAGAAACGTTGCAACCGCTGAAAAATACTGATATTGATACACTTATTTTAGGTTGTACACATTATCCAATTTTAGGCCCTGTTATTAAAAAAGTAATGGGAGATAAAGTACAACTCATTAGCTCAGGTGATGAAACAGCGCGCGAAGTAAGTACAATTTTATACCATAGTAAAATGTTGAATGAGGGAGAGGAACAAAGTGATCATCTCTTCTTAACAACAGGAAAAATAGGCCTATTTAAAGAAATTGCATCAAAGTGGTTTGGCCAACCGATTGAAAATGTGAAACATATTTATTTAGAAAAAGAATAATAGTAGAATTCATATAAGTGAACTCCTGAGAAATCAGGAGTTTTTTGTTTGTAAGAAGCATAGCTTGTTCTAAAACGTGAAACAGCTCGTATACATAATAGTACAAAATTAGATTTTAGGGGGGAATGGCATGCCTAAATCCACTTTTAAATGGGTTGTTGGTGCTACTGTGAGTGCTGTTTTACTAACAGGGTGTGGCTTTATAAATCAGGAGAAAGCAACGGAACAAATTGATCCACCAAAACAAGTTACGTATACAGAGGGTGGAAAGAAAGAAGTAGCTAAGAAAGATAAGCAAGGACAAATGGTGAATAGAGAACTATACCTTGTCGATAAAAATGGCTATGTTGTACCGCAAACGTTAGCTATACCTGCTCCAAAAGCAAATGAGGTTATGCAGCAAACGTTAGAGTACCTTGTGAAAGATGGGCCGGTAACGAATGTATTACCGAATGGGTTCCGTGCAGTCATTCCAGCAAATACGTCGATGACCTTAGATTTGAAAAAAGATGGGACGGCGGTCATTGATTTCTCTAAAGAAATGAAAAACTATGCAAAAGAAGAAGAGCGTCAAATCGTTGAGTCAATAGCGTGGACGTTGACGCAATTTAAAGAAGTAAAACAAGTGCAGTTCCAAATAAATGGTGAGAAATTAGCGAAGATGCCTGTTGGTGGTACACCACTTGGTGAAGGGGTGAGCCGTGCTAACGGTATTAACTTCGATGATGAACAAGTGGCAGATGTAACAAATACAAAACCAGTAACACTTTATTTTATGGCACAAAATAATAATAAACAGCAATACTATGTACCAGTAACACGCCGCGTTGTAGAAGGGAAAGAAAATGATTATGCAGCAATTGTAGATGAACTCGTAAAAGGACCGATTCATCAATCGCTTCTGAATGATTTTAATCCAGGAGTTAAGCTTATTACGAATCCGAAATTACAAGATGGAAATCTTACATTAAACTTTAACGAAAATATATTTATAAACCCAGATAAAAATATGGTTTCAAATTACGTATTGAAGTCGTTAGTTTTATCTTTAACTGAAAAGAAAGGTGTGAAAAGCGTCTCTATTGAAGTAAATGGTAAAGCAAATATTATAGACGAAAAGGGTGGAAAGTTAATAAAACCAGTAGATCGTCCAGAAAACGTGAATACAGGTAGTTTTTAATCGCCAATAATTTGATATACTTAAGTAAGAAAGGGGAATTGCTTTTTGGGTTCCCCTTATTTTATTGTATACATATCGTACATTTAAATTTGGCTATACTAACAAGTAGTTATGAGGAGGTTATTTTTATGCGAGTAGATGGTAGAGAGAAAACAGAATTACGCCATATACATATTCATACGAATTATTTAAAACATCCAGAGGGATCAGTATTAATTGAGGTTGGGGATACAAAGGTAATTTGCTCAGCGACAATTGAAGAGCGTGTCCCGCCGTTTATGCGTGGAGAAGGCAAGGGCTGGGTAACAGCTGAATACGCGATGATTCCACGTGCGACAGAACAACGTACAATTAGGGAGTCAAGTAAAGGGAAAGTAACAGGACGTACAATGGAAATCCAGCGTTTAATTGGACGAGCATTACGTGCGGTAGTTGACTTAGAAGCACTTGGTGAAAGAACGGTTTGGATTGATTGTGATGTTATTCAAGCGGATGGTGGAACGAGAACTGCTTCTATTACAGGTGCATATGTAGCAATGGTATTAGCATTTGAGAAGTTATTACAAGCAGAAAAAGTATCTAAAATTCCAGTAAAAGATTATTTAGCAGCAACATCAGTAGGGATTGTTGAAGAACAAGGTGTTGTTTTAGATTTAAACTACGCAGAAGATTCTAAAGCAGACGTTGATATGAACGTAATTATGACTGGAAAAGGTCAGTTTGTTGAAGTGCAAGGAACTGGAGAAGAAGCGACGTTTAGCAGAGCACAGTTAAATGAATTACTTGATGCTGCAGAACAGGGCATTTTCCAACTGATTGACATGCAAAAAGAAGCGTTAGGCGACATCGTATCTCATATAGAGTAGAGGTGGAAAGTATGAAACAAGTTGTTGTAGCGACAAAAAATATGGGGAAAGTACGTGAATTTGCTGAGTTATTTGAGCGATTTGATTTAGAAGTAAAATCATTACACGATTTTCCTCATATTGAAGAAGTCGAAGAAACTGGTGAAACATTTGAAGAAAATGCAATTTTAAAAGCGGATAGTTTAAGCAAACAGCTGAATGCAATCGTAATTGCGGATGATTCAGGTCTTATTGTAGATGCTTTAAATGGAAAACCAGGCGTGTATTCAGCTCGTTTTGCTGGAGAGCCGAAAGATGATCAAGCCAATATTGATAAAGTGTTACAAGAATTAAATGAAATACCGTTTGATAAGCGAACAGCTCGCTTCTACTGTGCATTAGCAGTAGCTTTCCCTGAAGGTGATAAAAAGCCTGTCATTGTAAACGGGACGTGTGAAGGGTATATTTTAGAACAACGCCGCGGGGAAAACGGCTTTGGATATGATCCGATTTTTTATGTGGAAGAATATAAAAAGGCGATGGCGGAATTAAGTTCAGATGAGAAAAATGCCATTAGCCACCGTGGACGTGCTCTTCGTAAATTAGAAGAAAAAATCCCTGAATGGTTTTTAGGAGAATAAGGGAGAGAGATTGATGAAAGCTTTAATCGTAAGCGATAGTCATAGCTCTGTGAAGGAATTACAGCAGTTGAAAGAGAAATATGAAGGGAAAGTAGATATCATGATTCATTGCGGTGATTCAGAGCTAACGCCTGCTCATGAAGAGCTGCAAGGTTTCCATGTTGTAAAAGGGAATTGTGATTATGCTAACTTTCAAGACGAAATTGTAACTGATGTAGATGGGATTCGTTTCGTAGTTGTGCACGGACATCGTCATAACGTGAAAATGACATTGCAAACATTAGCGTACCATGCAGAAGAGGTAGGGGCGCAAGTTGCATGCTTTGGACACTCTCACGTATTAGGTGCAGAATTAATCGATGGTGTATTATTTATTAATCCAGGTAGTATTTTATTACCACGTCAACGTGTAGAAAAGACATTTGCTTTATTAGAAATGGATGAAAATCAAATGGAAGTTCGTTTTGAAACATTAGACGGACAACTAGTTGAACAAGCAGTTTTTAAAAGAGGATAAGAAAAATTATCCTCTTTTAAAAAAGGTGTTGACTTTATGTATGGTTATACATATAATAAATATTGTCGATAGGGCAACGGCGCTAACGAAGAAAAATAAAATAACATATGCGGGTGTAGTTTAGTGGTAAAACAAGAGCCTTCCAAGCTCTGGTCGAGAGTTCGATTCTCTTCACCCGCTCCATGTCCCAGTAGCTCAGCCGGATAGAGCATACGCCTTCTAAGCGTACGGTCGGGAGTTCGAATCTCTCCTGGGACGCTAAAAAAACCTTGTTATCTTTTGATAACAAGGTTTTTTGTTTGTCTAAAATTTTATGTTTGGGTTATAAGTGTAGTTCATTCTTAATATCTGCGACCTTTCCTTCGCTATTAAGCAGTTGTATAGTACTTCTTTTTCTTAAATAAAAAGAGCGCCATTTATGCGCCCTATTCCTCTTATTTAATTAAAAAAATCAATAGGCTTATGGTGGAACTTAAATCCATATTCGTATTTTCCTAATTTTTCACATGGAATGTTTTAAAACTTTTTACCATTCTAGTAAGATTGAGCAGCCGTTATCGGAACTTATTCCCGATAGTGTGTTACAATTAATAGAAGCGGAAAACGAGAATCTCCAATTGATTGGACCTGTGATTGGTTAGACAGTTTAAGAAGGTTGTATAAAAAAGGGAGATGGCGCAAAGATGGCGAGATCAAATGAGAACGATTTAACGGAGAAATTGGCAGAAGGTCACCGAAAATATGGTGATGGCAACTTTACAGTACAGAACATCGGTGATGAAACTAACCCCGATTGGACTATCGTAAAAAATGTGAGGAAGGGATCGGCAGGCATTCGCGAAGAGGAAGATATATTAAGGCTGCGATCAAAATATATAAAATAGTACGGAAATGAGCGGGGCGGGAGTTCGAATTTCTCCTGGGGCGCTAAGAAAACCTTGTTATCTTTTGATAACAAGGTTTTTTGTGTATTTTAAATTAGTTATTAATAAACTTCTCAAAGACAAAACCATAATCTTTCACATTATATTGTTTCTTCGTATCAACAAGCCAGTTAAAGGCGATTTCGTTCATTTCTTTAAACTGCTCTGCTAAATTTACTTGTGCGTTTGAAATACGGCTGAAAGCGTTAGAAGCCATATCTAGACTTTTATGTGCATACTGCAATGTAATATCGTTGTCGTATGAGATTTCTTCTATTTTAAGTAAAGCTTTATATAAATCTTTTAATTCCTCAATATGTTTTTTATGAACATCAATTGAATAATGCTCATCGCCCATTTGGAACTTAATTTCTACATCTAAATCAATCGTTCCAGCAGTTTCAAGTGCTACGTTTTTAATTTGATATTTACTATAGCTGAAGCGGCGTAGTGTACGTTTTTTACTTGTTGCACTTGTGCCATCTAGGTGGATTAATCCTTTGTTTGTGAAACAATATTCATCTGATTTTGATTTAATTAGAAAATAAATTTTCTCCCCGTCTTCATGCATCACATAATCATCAGCATCAACTTTATCGTAATCTTTCGGCGTAATGACCGATCCTACATCGCTTAGTCCTAATACATCTGCAGCCATTTTTTTAAACATACATATCCCCCTTTTAAATTAAATTCTTAATTGTATAAAAATATAGTAACATGATTTCAATGAATTGTTTTCTTATAATTTGAAATATTTGAAGGTAAGTGAAGGGCAGTAACGGATATTATTTTAAAAATATGTAAAACGGTGCTGAGAAAAGAGCTGATTTTGCAAGTGATTATAGAGAAATTCCCTGAAGTCCCCTCAAGTGATATAAATTGTTTTTATCCCTTTTTTGAAATCTTACAATTCTGTAAGGTAACTGTAAGGAAGTTCGATGGTAACAAATTGCGAATCCCCTATAATGAAGGTAACAACGATAAAACGAGGAGGAAGAAATGATGAAGGGATTAATCGTAACGGGTTTAACAGTTGCATTTGGATTTGTAGCGTATGAGAAATTGACGTATGTAGTTGATGTTGTAAAACATTTAATCGCTTAGTAAAAAAACTGCCATGAGAGGGAAAGGGAATGAGTGAATGAATGGAATGGTTATTTGGAATTATAGGTACTTGTAGTGTAGTGTTATTGTTCTTTGTCCCAAGTGGTATACTTAGTTCGACAACGAGTTTGTTCTTCTTAAGTTTGTTTGCTTGTACGATGCTTATTATTATGTTTTTAATGAAGCGAAGTAAACCAATCTTCTATTTTAGCATGATTGTTATGGCAATTATTGTTCTCCAAATTATTACCCTTGTTATATACCCCACTATTATAAAAGCTTTCCATTAATGATAAATCCTCTGCTTTCATTGCTGAGGGTTTTTTATTTGTATATTTTTAATTTTGAGTAGGGATTTGCTTATATTGAAATATAAAAATTAAATATTTCCATATTTCAAATAAATGATTTTGAGATGTTGTGTTCTCATTACTCATTTGATATATTTACTTTAAAGATAATTAAAATCTAGAAAAAGAGGCGGACGTATGGATAAAAAAGAAAATACGGTCGTATTGTTTCCGCAACTATCAGAGCGATATATTGATGAAGGTTTTTTAGCGCTGAAAGAGCGGAAATTCGAAGATGCATTGCGCTGCTTTGAAATATTACGTCAGTATAATGCAGAAACGGAACAAACGGAACTCGCTTCTGTTATTTGTTTGTTAGAGTTAAAGCATATGGAAGAAGCGAAAGACAAATGTGAACAGTTACTTGAAACGGGAGCTTTATTATTTGGTGATATTCTTGAAACATATGTGACGATTTTAGTTCAAACAAATGATTATGAAGGTGTCATTGAAACCGTTGAAAAAGTGTTGCAAACGAAAGATGTAATGCCTGAGCAAAAGGAAAAATTAGCACAGCTCGCTTTATTTGCAGAAGGTATGTTAAATGAAGTAGATACGTCACTAGTCGATTCTAATTTTGAATTAGATGAGTTTACTAATGAAATGTTTGGAGAAAACTTTGGACAAAAGCTAAGAGCGATTCAGCAACTTTCGTTAAAAGACTTGGATCTTGCATTACCTATTTTAAAGAAATTTTTAATAGACGAAAAACAGCACCCTTATTTGAAAACTTCTATTTTGTATAAAATGATAGAAAATCAAATAGAAGAAGAGATAGAGGTAGAAAAGTTTGGGAATACAATCAAGGTAATTCCAGCATTTACAGGTCATAATGAGGAGCAATCCGATAACATTATACATACATTATCAAGTCGATTAGAGCAAAATTATCCTGATATATTTGAAGCAATGGTTACATATTGGAAAGAATTGCAAATTAGTGTTTTCCCATTCGCTCTATTAATGGATAAAGTGGAGATTTGGGCTGCTGTTTTAGAGAGAATTGGAAGAAAGCGTTTCGGATTGCCTATTGATGAAGAAGAGCTTATGACAGCGTATAATATTGAATTAGAAGAGTTTCATATTGCCTATCAATGGTTATTACGTGTTGAAAGAGAAGGATATTTGCCCGTATAATTATGAAAAAGAATCGTTCGGTTCTTGAAACGAGCATATTCTATGTTATAATGTAAGGGTTGCAAAAGGCAGAGTTCTGTCTGTTTGTAAGAGAAGAGAAGTGTAATTCTCTTACTTAATATGTTTCATATTATTCTCGAACAAAATATACCGTAGTTGTCTTTTAGGCAATTAGTAGATTGGAACATTATATCTTAAAGCTTTTGCTAGAGGATTATTTGTACTTTTGTTATTTCAAAAAAGAGATAATGAAGATCTTAATCTATAGAGGTATGTGCATACATTATTATAGTTGGAGGGAAAGAATAAATGGCTGCAAAATGGGAAAAATTAGAAGGTAACGTAGGCGTTTTAACAATCGAAGTTGATGCTAAAGAAGTAAACAACTCTATCGACGCTGCGTTCAAAAAAGTAGTAAAAACAATCAACGTACCAGGTTTCCGTAAAGGAAAAATGCCTCGTCCGTTATTCGAACAACGCTTTGGTATCGAATCTTTATACCAAGATGCTTTAGATATCATCTTACCAAAAGCATACGGTGAAGCGATCGATGAAGCTGGTATCTTCCCAGTTGCTCATCCTGAAATCGACATCGAGAAGTTCGAAAAAAATGCTAACCTTATCTTCACTGCAAAAGTTACAGTGAAACCTGAAGTTAAATTAGGTGATTACAAAGGTTTAGCAGTAGAAAAAGTTGAAACAACTGTAACTGACGAAGATGTAGAGAACGAATTAAAATCTTTACAAGAGCGTCAAGCTGAGCTAGTTGTTAAAGAAGAAGGAACTGTTGAAAACGGTGATACAGCTGTAATCGACTTCGAAGGTTTCGTTGATGGCGAAGCATTTGAAGGCGGAAAAGGCGAAAACTACTCTCTAGCAATCGGTTCTGGTACATTCATCCCAGGTTTCGAAGAGCAAGTAATTGGTCTTAAATCTGGTGAGTCTAAAGACGTTGAAGTATCATTCCCAGAAGAGTACCATGCTGCTGAATTAGCTGGCAAACCAGCAACATTTAAAGTAACAATTCACGAAATCAAAACAAAAGAACTTCCTGAGTTAAACGACGAGTTCGCTAAAGAAGCAGACGAAGCGGTTGCAACTCTTGATGAATTAAAAGCAAAACTTCGTACAAACTTAGAAGAAGGCAAAAAGCACGAAGCTGAGCACAAAGTACGTGACGAAGTAGTAGAATTAGCTGCTGCTAACGCTGAAATCGACATTCCAGAAGCTATGATCGACACTGAGTTAGATCGTATGGTTCGTGAATTCGAGCAACGTTTAAGCCAACAAGGTATGAACCTTGAGCTTTACTACCAATTCACAGGTACTGACGCTGACAAGTTAAAAGAGCAAATGAAAGAAGACGCTCAAAAACGCGTACGAATCAACCTTGTTCTTGAAGCTATCATTGAAGCTGAAAACATCGAAGTTACTGAAGAAGAAGTAACTGCAGAAGTTGAAAAAATGGCTGAAATGTACGGTATGCCAGTAGACGCTATCAAGCAAGCTCTTGGAAGCGTAGACGCTTTAGCTGAAGATCTTAAAGTGCGTAAAGCTGTAGATTTCTTAGTAGAAAACGCTGCATAATAAAATAACAAGGCGCGATTTTAATCGTGCCTTGTTTTATAAATATAGAAATATATTTATAAAACTTTTCGATGAAGAAGGAAAACTTCCTTAATGAGTCGAATATACATATTTCAAAAGTTTTAAAAACTTTTTATTTGTACATAACTAGTCATATTATTTGTATTTCTCGCCACGTAGTGACATAATATGTATTTACATACGATACATTTATCGTGTACATACGAAGGCAAGAGGTTAGCACTTTGTAAGGGGTGTGAAAATATGTTTAAATTTAATGATGAAAAAGGGCAATTAAAATGTTCTTTCTGTGGTAAAACACAAACGCAAGTTCGAAAGTTAGTTGCAGGTCCAGGTGTTTACATTTGTGACGAGTGTATCGAACTTTGTACTGAAATTGTACAAGAGGAGCTTGCGAAAGACGAAGAAGTAGAATTCAAAGATGTACCGAAACCGGTAGAAATTCGTGAAATCTTAGATGAGTATGTCATCGGACAAGATAACGCGAAGAAAGCACTAGCGGTAGCGGTATATAACCATTACAAACGCATTAATTCTAACAGCAAAATTGATGATGTAGAATTAGCGAAGAGTAATATCGCACTTATCGGGCCAACAGGTAGTGGTAAAACATTACTGGCACAAACGTTAGCGCGTATTTTAAATGTTCCATTTGCAATCGCGGACGCAACATCTTTAACTGAAGCTGGATATGTTGGGGAAGATGTAGAAAATATCTTACTAAAATTAATCCAAGCAGCTGATTATGATGTAGAGAAAGCGGAAAAAGGAATCATTTATATTGATGAGATTGATAAAGTGGCACGTAAGTCCGAAAATCCATCAATTACACGTGATGTATCTGGTGAAGGTGTGCAGCAGGCACTTCTGAAAATTTTAGAAGGTACTGTAGCGAGCGTTCCACCTCAAGGTGGTCGTAAGCATCCGCACCAAGAGTTCATTCAAATTGATACAACGAATATCTTATTCATCTGTGGTGGAGCGTTTGATGGCATCGAGCCAATTATTAAACGTCGTCTTGGTGAGAAAGTAATTGGATTTGGTTCTGAGAAGAAAAATGCTGATGTAAATGAGAAGCATGTTTTATCTCACGTATTACCAGAGGATCTTTTAAGATTTGGTTTAATTCCAGAGTTTATCGGTCGTCTTCCAGTTATTGCGAACCTAGAACCGCTTGATGAAGATGCTCTTGTTGATATTTTAACGAAACCGAAAAATGCACTTGTTAAGCAATTCCAAAAACTATTGGAGCTTGACGATGTTGAGTTAGAGTTTGAAGAAGGCGCACTAATTGAAATTGCGAAAAAAGCAATTGAACGTAAAACAGGTGCTCGTGGACTTCGTTCTATTATTGAAGGCTTAATGCTTGAGGTAATGTTCGAGCTTCCATCTCGTAAAGATATTGAGAAGTGTGTTCTTACAAAAGAAACAGTAGCTGATAATGCAGCGCCAAAATTGGTGTTACAAGACGGTACTGTACTTGATACAAAAACATCTGCATAATGCGAAGGAGAAACAGCAATTTTTATAATTGCTGTTTTTCTTTATGTTTAGCTATGTTCCTCCGCGGAAATACTAAGAGATAAAACATTGCGGGAGGAAATAAATGATGAGCTGGACAAATATATTTTTACTTGTTCAACTTGTTTTTGGCGTAATTGTCGGATTGTATTTTTGGCATTTACTTCGAAATCAGCGAACACAAAAAGTTTCAATTGATCGAGAATCAAAAAAAGAATTAGAACAGCTTCGTAAAATGCGCGAGATTTCTTTAACAGAGCCGCTTGCGGAAAAGGTGCGTCCTACATCCTTTTTAGATATTGTAGGGCAAGAAGACGGGATTAAGTCGTTAAAAGCGGCTCTTTGTGGCCCGAACCCGCAACATGTAATTATATATGGTCCGCCAGGTGTCGGAAAGACAGCGGCAGCACGTCTCGTATTAGAAGAAGCGAAGCGAAATCCAAAATCTCCATTTCGTACAAATGCAACATTTATTGAACTAGATGCGACGACAGCAAGATTTGATGAACGTGGTATTGCAGACCCTTTAATCGGTTCGGTGCATGATCCAATTTATCAAGGTGCTGGTGCGATGGGGCAAGCAGGTATTCCACAACCGAAAAAAGGTGCGGTAACAGATGCACATGGTGGTATTTTGTTTATTGATGAGATTGGTGAACTACATCCAATTCAAATGAACAAAATGTTAAAGGTGTTAGAAGATCGAAAAGTGTTTTTGGAAAGTGCGTACTACAGTGAAGAGAATACGATGATTCCAACCTATATACATGACATTTTTCAAAAAGGTTTACCAGCCGATTTTCGCTTAGTTGGGGCGACGACACGTTCACCAGAGGAGATTCCTCCTGCTATTCGGTCGCGCTGTTTAGAAGTGTTCTTCCGTGAGTTAGATACAGAAGAAATTCAAAAAGTAGCGAAGAATGCAGCTGACAAAGTGGAAATGCAAATCGGTGAAAATGGTATTGAAATGATTGGGATGTATGCGAGAAATGGACGAGAAGCGATTAATCTTGTACAAATTTCTGCAGGTATGGCAATAAATGAAGAACGCCCATTCATTAAAGATGAAGATATAGAGTGGGTTGTTCACTCTAGTCAGCTTACGCCGAAGTATGAAAAACGTATTTATCCTATTCCGAGAATTGGTCTTGTAAATGGACTTGCTGTATACGGACCGAATACAGGCGCGTTATTAGAAATTGAAGTAACAGCAATCAAGGCGAAAGATAAAGGATCGGTAAATGTTACCGGTATTGTTGAAGAGGAAAGTATTGGTAGTCAAACGAAATCCATTCGCCGTAAAAGTATGGCGAAAGGTTCTGTAGATAATGTATTAACAGTACTTCGTTCTCTAGATGTGTTGCCAGAGGGGTACGATATACATATTAATTTTCCGGGTGGTATCCCGATTGATGGGCCTTCGGCAGGTATTGCGATGGCAACAGGTGTGTATTCAGCAGTGCATCGTACGTATGTGAATAATGAAGTAGCGATGACTGGTGAGATAAGTATACACGGAGAAGTGAAACCTATCGGTGGTGTGTACGCGAAAATAAAAGCTGCGAAAAAGGCGGGAGCTAAGAAAGTTATCATTCCTGCTGAAAACATGCAACCATTTTTGTACACAATAAAGGGAATTGAAATCATTCCTGTTCGTAAGTTAAAAGAAGTATTTGAGCTAACATTTATGCAAGAAAATATGCACCGAGAGCTTGATATACATACTGCTGTGGACGAGACAGATGCACAATCAATGTGAGAAGGAACGATAATAAAATTTGCCAGACTTCGTTTAAGTTTGTATGCTTAAGCGGAGTCTTTTTTCCTTTTATAAGGGAGGAAAAACGTAGGATTTACAATTGCGGAAAATCTCTGCAATTGCATCTAGATGTATTGTAATATAAAATAGTTGAACAGGAGTTTATTTTATTATGGAGGTGCTATGTCTAGTATGAATACGAATGAAAGAATCGTACCCCTCCTACCATTAAGAGGCGTTCTCGTATATCCAACGATGGTTCTGCATCTTGATGTAGGACGTGATAAATCGATACAAGCACTAGAGCAGGCGGCAATGGATGAAAATATCATCTTTTTAGCAATGCAAAAAGAAATGAATATCGATGATCCGAAAGAAGATGACATATATAGTGTAGGTACAGTGGCGAAAGTGAAGCAAATGTTAAAATTGCCGAACGGTACGCTTCGTGTCCTTGTAGAAGGTTTACATAGAGCAGAAGTAGTAGAGTTTATTGAAGAAGAAAATGTAGTGCGAGTTTCTATTAAAACGGTAACGGAAGAAGTGGAAGCTGATTTAGAAGAGAAAGCTCTTATGCGTACATTACTAGAGCATTTCGAACAATATATTAAAGTTTCGAAAAAAGTTTCAAATGAAACATTTGCAACGGTAGCTGATGTAGAAGAGCCAGGAAGATTAGCTGATTTAATTGCTTCTCACTTGCCAATTAAAACGAAGCAGAAACAAGAGATTTTAGAGATTATATTTGTGAAAGAACGATTACATACACTTATTTCAATTATTCAAGATGAACAAGAATTACTTAGTTTAGAAAAGAAAATTGGACAAAAAGTGAAACGTTCAATGGAGCGCACGCAAAAAGAATATTTCTTACGTGAGCAAATGAAGGCGATTCAAACTGAACTTGGCGATAAAGAAGGTAAGGGCGGGGAAGTTGAAGAGCTTCGTGAGAAAATTGAACAGTCGGGAATGCCTGAAGAAACAATGAAGGCGGCACTGAAAGAATTAGATCGTTATGAAAAGTTACCAGCAAGTTCTGCGGAGAGTGGTGTCATTCGCAATTATATGGACTGGTTATTAGCACTTCCGTGGACAGAAGCAACAGAAGATATGATTGATCTTGCTCATTCGGAAGAGATTTTAAACAAAGATCATTACGGTCTTGAGAAAGTGAAAGAGCGCGTACTTGAATATTTAGCGGTACAGAAGTTAACGAATTCATTAAAAGGACCTATCCTTTGCTTAGTAGGACCTCCTGGAGTCGGAAAAACTTCGTTAGCGCGTTCCATTGCAACATCATTAAATCGTAACTTTGTCCGTGTATCCCTTGGTGGTGTACGTGATGAATCTGAAATTCGTGGTCACCGCCGTACGTATGTTGGAGCAATGCCAGGACGCATTATTCAAGGTATGAAAAAGGCGAAATCAGTTAATCCGGTCTTCTTATTAGATGAGATTGATAAAATGTCTAACGATTTCCGTGGAGATCCATCAGCAGCATTACTTGAAGTGTTAGACCCAGAACAAAACCATAACTTCAGTGATCATTACATTGAAGAACCATATGATTTATCAAAAGTTATGTTTGTAGCAACTGCAAATACACTTTCAAGTATTCCAGGCCCATTACTTGACCGGATGGAAATTATTTCGATTGCTGGCTATACAGAACTTGAAAAAGTTCACATTGCTCGTGAACATCTATTACCGAAACAATTAAAAGAGCATGGCTTACGAAAAGGTAATTTACAAGTACGTGATGAAGCGCTTCTTGAAATTATTCGTTATTATACACGTGAGGCTGGTGTTCGTACACTAGAGCGCCAAATTGCAAAAGTTTGTCGTAAAGCAGCAAAAATAATTGTTACAGCAGAACGCAAGCGTATTGTAGTAACCGAGAAAAATGTTGTTGATTTACTTGGTAAGCACATATTCCGTTACGGGCAAGCTGAGAAAACAGACCAAGTTGGAATGGCAACAGGGTTAGCGTATACAGCAGCAGGCGGCGATACACTTGCGATTGAAGTGTCTGTAGCGCCAGGTAAAGGGAAATTAATTTTAACAGGGAAACTTGGGGATGTTATGAAAGAATCCGCACAAGCAGCGTTTAGTTATATTCGTTCTCGTGCAGAAGAGCTTAAGATTGATCCGAATTTCCATGAGAAAAATGATATTCATATTCATGTTCCAGAAGGAGCAGTTCCAAAAGATGGACCGTCAGCAGGTATTACGATGGCAACGGCACTTATTTCTGCATTAACAGGTATTCCTGTAAGTAAAGAAGTAGGGATGACAGGTGAAATTACACTTCGTGGTCGTGTATTACCGATTGGTGGTTTAAAAGAAAAAACATTAAGTGCTCACCGCGCAGGCTTAACAAAAATTATTTTGCCAGCAGAAAACGAGAAAGATTTAGATGATATTCCAGAAAGCGTAAAAGAAAACCTTACGTTTGTGCTTGCATCTCATTTAGATGAAGTATTGGAGCACGCATTAGTAGGAGTGAAACAATGAAAGTAACAAAAGCAGATATTGTAATTAGTGCTGTTAAACCAGAACAATATCCAGACAGTGATTTACCAGAAATTGCATTAGCAGGTCGTTCAAATGTCGGGAAGTCTTCCTTTATTAATAAAATTTTAAATCGTAAAAAGTTAGTTCGTATTTCTTCTAAACCAGGAAAAACGCAAACGTTGAACTTTTTCTTAATCAATGAAATGATGCATTTTGTTGACGTTCCAGGTTATGGATATGCGAAAGTATCTAAATCAGAACGCGCAGCATGGGGCAAGATGATTGAAACTTACTTTACAACGCGTGAACAATTGGACGCAGCTGTATTAGTAGTTGATTTACGTCACAAACCAACAAGCGATGACGTGATGATGTATGATTTCTTAAAGCATTATGAAATCCCAACAATTATTATTGCGACGAAAGCCGATAAAATTCCGAAAGGGAAATGGCAGAAGCATTTAAAAGTTGTAAAAGAAACGCTTGCTGTTGAAATTGGCGATGAAATTGTTCTATTCTCTTCTGAAACAGGACTTGGAAAAGAAGAAGCGTGGAAGGCAATTCATAAAATGACAAAAACAAAAAACGCGTGACGAATGTCGCGCGTTTTTTGTTATTTACTACATTTTTTATTTTACGTTTAATGTAACCTCGATATTTCCTCTCGTTGCTTTCGAATACGGACATACACCGTGAGCTGCTTCTACAAGTTCTTGTGCTTCGCTATGTGAGACACCAGCAACATGTACATCAAGTACAGCAGATAGGCCGAAACCACCATCTGTATCTTTTCCGATAGAAACGTGAGCAGTTACTTCTGTACTTTCTACTTTCATACGTTTTGTACGAATGACAAGTTGTAATGCACTATCAAAACAAGCGGCATAACCAGCAGCAAATAGTTGTTCTGGATTTGTTGCTTCTCCGCCTGCACCGCCTAGTGCTTTCGGCATTTTTACATCAAGATTTAATATGCCATCATCTGAAACGACTTTCCCGTTTCTTCCACCTGTAGCAGTTACTGAAGCAGTATATAATTTATCCATGTTTATTCCCCTTTTCTATCATTAATTGTTTTCATTGTTTCAATTAGTTTATTTAATTGAAGTAATAAAGAACGATATTCTTGTTCTGTAATTCCTAAATTTGTAGCCATCGTTGTCGGTAATGAACAAGCCTTCTCTTTTAAATCTTTACCTTGTTCTGTTAATTCAATACAAACTTTGCGCTCGTCTTCTTTGGAACGAACACGTTTTACGAGGTTTAATGATTCCATTCGCTTTAACATAGGTGTTAACGTACCGGAATCTAAAAATAGACGTTCTCCAATTTCCTTTACTGTTAATCCGTCTTGCTCCCATAGTACGAGTAAAGTAATGTACTGCGGATACGTAATACCCATCTCTTCTAAATATGGTCGATAAAAGCGGGTGACTTCTTTAGAACAGGCGTAAATAGAAAAACAAAGTTGGTTATCTAGATGTAAAGAATCCTCTGTCATACATAACTCCTTTCTAATTAAGTTGTGCACAATTTAATTTCGTAAAACTAATATAACGAAAAAGAAATACAATGTCAAATACATTGTATTGAGAAAGTTTGTGCTACAATTTGGAACAATCATACATATTTTCCTTCATGATGAAAGAAGATAGGAAAGATGATGTTATAATTCATATGGAATAGTTTCCATCACTTGATTATGAGGACTTTTTTTGGTAACGTACAAATAGAGTTATTAATTTATAATCATTATAAAGTAGGAAGTTTTTATTAGTTTTACTGAATCTCCTTTATTACATACGGAGAATAAATAAAAAAATAATCGGTTGTTCACACGATTGTCAGATTCATAAGAGGAAAGTTGTATTATGATAGTAGATAAAGTGATAAAACGGGTGAAGGGGGACATGCTGCGTGCATATTCTTGTTGTTAGTGTAAATTATCGAACAGCCCCTGTAGAATTTCGTGAGAAACTCACATTTCAGGCAGCAGAGCTAGAGCAAGCAATGACTACATTACAAAATCAAAAGAGCATGTTAGAGAATGTCATTGTATCAACTTGTAATCGCACTGAGATTTATGCTGTTGTCGATCAATTACACACGGGACGGTATTATATTAAGAAGTTTTTAGCTGATTGGTTTCAGCTTGAAATAGAAGAAGTCGCACCATATTTAACTATTTTTGAACAAGATGGTGCAATAGATCATTTATTCCGCGTAACGTGCGGTTTAGATTCTATGGTAGTTGGAGAGACGCAAATTTTAGGTCAAATAAAAGATAGCTTTTTAGAAGCGCAACAAGTAAAAGCAACAGGCACAATTTTTAATGAATTGTTTAAGCAAGTGGTTACGTTAGCAAAACGTGCTCACTCAGAAACGACAATTGGTGAAAGTGCGATGTCTGTTAGTTATGCTGCTGTTGAGCTTGGGAAGAAAATATTCGGTGAGTTAACAGATTGTCATGTACTTATTCTTGGTGCTGGTAAAATGGGTGAACTTGCACTGCAAAACTTATATGGAAGCGGTGCTCGTAAAGTAACAGTTATGAACAGGACGCTTTCAAAAGCTGAAGTAATGGCTGAGAAATATATGGGACATGCAAAACCTTTAAGTGAATTACAATGTGCATTATTAGAAGCTGATATTTTAATTAGTTCCACTGGTGCATCGGATTATGTCATTACGAAAGAGATGATGACAAAGGTAGAGAGAATGCGCTCTGGTCGTCCGTTATTTATGGTTGATATTGCAGTACCGCGTGATATTGATCCAGCGATTGATGAATTAGAAGGTTCTTTCTTATATGATATTGATGATTTGCAAGGAGTAGTGGAAGCGAACCGTGCAGAACGTTTGAAAGAAGCAGAGAAAATTCAATTTATGATTGAAGAGGAAATTGTTTTATTTAAAACGTGGTTAAGTACACTTGGTGTCGTTCCATTAATATCAGCTCTTCGTGATAAGGCGCTTGCTATTCAAAGTGAAACGATGGAAAGTCTGGAACGAAAAATACCGAATCTTAGTGATCGTGAGAGAAAAGTAATTAGTAAGCATACGAAAAGTATTATTAATCAATTATTAAAAGACCCAATTTTAGTAGCGAAAGAAATAGCTGCTGAAGAGGGAGCGGACGAAAAATTAGCGTTATTTGCAAAGATTTTTGATTTAGAAATGGAAGACGTAGAGAGTCGTGCGGAAGAAGTAGAACATAAAAGAGCGTGGACACCATCCGTTCCATCTTTATAATTTGGAAGGATGATCGGATGAGTTTTTTAAATAACAGTATTATTTATCATATTGCAATTATTTTATATGCTTGTAGCATTAGTTTATATTTTATAGATTATTTCCAAAGTAACCGAAAGGCGAATCGATTTGCTTTTTGGTTACTTTCGATTGTATGGGTTCTGCAGTCTATTTTCATGTTACTTCGGGCTACAGATTCAGAAACGAATCCAATATTAACTTTATTATCAGGGATTTATTTTTATGTTTGGCTGTTGATTACGATGTCTTTAGTCATTAATCGATTTATGAGGATTGACTTTTTAGTCTTTTTTACAAATGTTGTTGCGTTTGGGGTAAGCGCTTTTTCTATTTTTACACCGCTCGGAAAGATGTCGCCAGTACTTGCAGAGCAATTAGTTTCGGAGCTTGTATACGTACATGTCGGTATGGCTATTATTTCTTATGCAACGTTCACTGTATCGTTCATTTTTTCTATTATGTATTTATTGCAATATCGCCTATTAAAAAAGAAAAAATGGAATGCGAGATTAAGAAGGTTAGGAAATTTACCGAAGCTAGAATCGATGTCTTACGGGTTAAATTTATTTTCTGTTCCATTTTTCTTACTAGCTATTTTATTAGGATGCATATGGGGATATACAAAATTGGACAATTTTCATTGGTATGATACGAAAGTAATCGGGTCTTTTGTCGTTCTATTTGTATATTGTGCGGGTCTTTATTTACGAGCGGCAGATGTGTTGCAAGGGAAGAAAATAGTGCAGTGGAATATCGGAGCATTTCTCGTAATGCTAATTAATATTTTTCTATTAAGCAGTTTATCCAACTTCCACTTTTGGTATTTATAATGAGGAGAGAAAATTATGCGCAAAATTATTGTAGGGTCACGAAAGAGTAAATTAGCATTAACGCAAACAAACTGGTTTATTGATCAGTTAAAAGCGCTAGGTTTACCATATGAATTTGAAGTGAAAGAAATCGTCACAAAAGGTGATGTTATTTTAGATGTTACTCTTTCAAAAGTAGGCGGAAAAGGCTTATTTGTGAAAGAGATTGAACATGCGTTACTTACGAAAGAAATTGATATGGCTGTACATAGTATGAAAGATATGCCGGCCGTACTTCCAGAAGGGTTAATGATTGGTTGTACGCCAAAGCGTGTTGACCCTAGAGATGCTTTTATCTCAAAAAGCGGAGCGTCGTTTAAAGAGTTAGCAGAAGGTGCTATTTTAGGTACGAGTAGTTTAAGACGTAGTGCACAATTGTTAGCTGCGAGACCAGATTTACAAGTGAAGTGGATACGCGGAAATATCGATACACGTTTACGTAAATTAAAAGAAGAAGATTACGACGCTATTATTTTAGCGACAGCTGGATTACAAAGAATGGGCTGGGATAATGAAGTTATTACAGAACATTTAGATGAGACGTTATGTGTACCTGCTGTAGGGCAAGGTGCATTAGCGATTGAGTGTCGTGAAGATGATAAGGATTTACTACAGTTGTTAGTGCATATGAATGATGCAGTAACAGAAAAAACAGTGGCAGCAGAACGAGTATTTCTTCATAAACTTGAAGGTGGCTGCCAAGTTCCAATCGCTGGATATGCAACTTTTACAGAAAACGATGCAATCGAATTAACAGCTCTTGTCGGTTCTATGGACGGTTCTGTTTTATTGAAAGAAACAGTAGTAGGAACTGATCCAGAGCAAGTAGGATTAGAGGCTGCGGACCGTTTAATTAAACAAGGCGCAAAAGAACTCATTCTTGCTGCAAACAAGGGGCAACAATAAATATGAACGCTCTCGCTGGCAAAACGGTATTGATTACACGTGCCCAGCATCAAGCAAAACAAATGAGTGTAGCGGTGACAGAAAAGAGCGGAATTCCATTGGAAATTCCGCTTTTGCGTATGGAAGGTATGTCTCATAGGCAAATTCAACATATAGCAGGGCAGCTGCATTCATATGACTGGGTTATTTTTACGAGTAAAAATGGGGTAGCTTTTTTTCTAGATTGTTTGAGAAAGAAGCTACCTGTAACGACTAAAATCGCTGCAGTAGGCGTGAAAACAAAGTTAGAGTTAGAAAAGCGAGGCTATGAAGTGGACTTTGTTCCAACTTCATTTGTTGCAGAAGTATTTGCAGAAGAGTTTGTAAAAAGACTAAGTGGAAATGAATGCATTTTATTTCCGAAAGGTAATTTAGCAAGAGATGTAATTCCGGTTGCACTTCGCGAAATCGGTGTTTCTCTAGATGAGCTCGTCGTATATGGTACGAAAGAAAATGTAGAGAAAAAGCAAGAGCTTATAGAAGCATTAGAAGTAGGAAAAGTAGACGTTATTACATTTACAAGTCCTTCAACTGTTACTAGTTTTGTTCGTTTACTTGAGGGTACAAACTGGAGAGAATGGACAAAAAAATGTACAATTGCTTGTATAGGGCCTATTACGGAAAAAGAGGCGAGCCTTTATTTTCCGCATATTATTATGCCGAAAGAGTACACTGTAGAAGCATTACTACAATGCATTTGCGAATCTATAAAGTGAAACTTTAATTAGTGGGGTCTTACTGCCCGTAAATAGCGGGATAAAATAAAAGAATGGGGATAGAAATCTATGAACTCTTTACAATTTAATCGTCATCGTCGCTTAAGACAAAGTGGTAATATGCGTGCGCTTGTGCGTGAAACGTTTTTACATACGGAAGATTTTATTTACCCTATTTTTGTATTAGAAGGAGAAAATGTTCGTAATGAAGTGCCTTCTATGCCAGGCGTATATCAAATGTCTTTAGATTTATTGCAAGCTGAAATGCAAGAAGTTGTTGATTTAGGTATTCGTTCTGTTATTGTATTCGGTTTACCTGCTGAAAAAGATGAGGTTGGATCATCAGCATATTGTGATCATGGAATTGTGCAACGTGCAATTAAGCAAATTAAAGGCGAATTCCCTGATTTAGTAGTAGTTGCAGATACATGTTTATGTCAATTCACAAGCCATGGTCATTGCGGTGTAATTGAAGATGGTATTATTTTAAATGACGAGTCTCTTGCAGTTCTGGCAAAAACAGCTGTAAGCCAAGCACAAGCAGGAGCAGATATTATTGCGCCATCAAACATGATGGACGGATTCGTAACAGCAATTCGCCATGCATTAGATGAAAATGGTTTTGGACATGTACCAGTTATGTCGTACGCTGTGAAATATTCATCAGCATTTTACGGACCATTCCGTGATGCAGCGCACGGTGCACCGCAATTTGGTGATCGTAAAACATATCAAATGGACCCAGCGAACCGTATGGAAGCATTCCGTGAAGCGGAATCAGATGTAATGGAAGGGGCAGATTTCTTAATTGTAAAGCCAGCTCTTTCTTACTTAGATATCGTTCGTGATGTGAAAAATAACTTTAATTTACCAGTCGTTGCTTATAACGTAAGTGGTGAGTATTCGATGATTAAAGCGGCAGCGCAAAATGGTTGGATTAATGAAAAAGAAGTTGTACTTGAAAAATTAATTAGTATGAAACGTGCAGGAGCAGATTTAATTATTACGTATCATGCAAAAGATGCAGCAAGATGGTTACAAGAAGGAGGCGCTAAATAATGAAAAAGTTTGATAAGTCGATTGCGGCGTTTGAAGAGGCGCAAGATTTAATGCCTGGTGGTGTAAATAGTCCGGTTCGTGCCTTTAAGTCTGTCGGTATGAATCCGTTGTTTATGGAGCGCGGAAAAGGCTCTAAAGTATATGATATCGATGGAAATGAATACATCGATTACGTATTATCATGGGGTCCTTTAATTCATGGTCATGCAAACGACCGTGTTGTAGAAGCTTTAAAAGCTGTTGCTGAAAGAGGTACAAGCTTCGGTGCTCCAACGGAAATTGAAAATAAATTAGCGAAACTTGTTATTGAGCGCGTACCATCAATTGAAATTGTACGTATGGTTAATTCTGGAACAGAAGCGACAATGAGTGCGCTACGTTTAGCTCGTGGTTATACAGGCCGTAATAAAATTTTGAAATTCATTGGTTGTTACCACGGTCATGGTGACTCGTTATTAATTAAAGCAGGCTCTGGTGTGGCAACGCTAGGTTTACCAGATAGCCCTGGTGTACCAGAGGGTGTAGCGAAAAATACGATTACAGTAGCGTATAACGATTTAGAAAGTGTAAAATACGCTTTTGAGCAATTCGGTGATGATATTGCTTGTGTCATTGTAGAACCAGTAGCAGGGAATATGGGTGTTGTTCCTCCGCTGCCAGGATTTTTAGAAGGACTTCGTGAAGTAACAGAGCAAAATGGTGCATTGCTTATTTTTGATGAAGTAATGACAGGATTCCGAGTTGCTTATAATTGCGGACAAGGTTATTACGGTGTAACACCTGATTTAACTTGTTTAGGTAAAGTAATCGGTGGTGGGTTACCAGTAGGAGCATACGGGGGTAAAGCAGAAATTATGCGCCAAGTTGCACCGAGCGGACCGATTTACCAAGCAGGTACTTTATCAGGTAACCCACTTGCAATGGCAGCAGGATATGAAACGTTAGTACAGTTAACGCCAGAATCATATGTAGAATTCGAGCGTAAAGCTGAAATGTTAGAAGCTGGCTTACATAAAGCGGCTGTAAAACATGGCATTCCGCATCATATTAACCGTGCAGGTTCTATGATTGGTATCTTCTTTACAGATGAACAAGTCATTAATTACGATGCAGCAAAATCTTCAAACTTACAATTCTTTGCAGCTTACTATCGTGAAATGGTAGAACAAGGTGTATTCTTACCGCCATCTCAATTTGAAGGCTTATTCTTATCGACAGCACATAGTGATGCGGATATTGAGGCGACAATTGCAGCGGCTGAGATTGCTATGTCAAAATTAAAAGCTTAATTGAATAAAGAAAATCGCTCTCCATAAGGGGGGCGATTTTTTTTATTCATAAAGTCAGCTTTCCGCACATAAATCTGTAATGACATATAGTTTGGGAGGGGGAAAAGAAGTGGCAACAGATCATTCATTACGTTTTTCATTAAAAGAATCTGTTTGGTTCCAAAAAGGACAGGAAGTCGAAGAACTTTTGTCAATTTCGTTAGATCCAGACGTTGAGATAGAAGAGCTTGATCATGAAGTTATCGTGAGAGGGCAATTAGATTTAACGGGAGAGTATGTTGCGCGGCAAGATGATTCGGCTTATTCATTAAGGGATCTATCACCAGCGAAGTCAATTGATTATGTAGAAACAAGGGAAGATGGGGTTAATGAACTTGTTCATTCCTTTCCGCTTGAAATATCAATTCCGAGAAACCGTGTGAAAGTAATTGAAGAACTATATGTATCTATCGAGGAATTTGATTATGAATTAAAGGAAAATGGTTGCTTACAATTATTAGCGGATATATCTATTACAGGTTTATGTGATGAAGAAAGAATTGAGGATGAAGAGGAAGAAACGGCGTATGCTGAGTTAGAGGATGATTCAGCGCAAGAGTATGAAACTAGACCGACGCCGCAAGTTGAAGAGCCAGCTTATAAGGAATCAGATGAGTGGGAAGATTACGCATTTGAACCGTTCCAACTAGAAGAAAGAAAAGAGCAGGAAGTAGAGGAAGAGGGAATAGAAGAACATGAACTTGTAGAGCGTGAAGAAGAGCAAGAAACAACGCCACAATTTGAATTGTTCGGACGAAAAGATTTCAAGAAAGAACAAGCGAAAAAACAAGAAGTACAAGAAGAGGAAACGTATTCACAGCGCGATGAAAATGCGCTTTATTTAACGAAATTATTTACGAAGGAACCGGAAGAGGAATTTACAAAGTTAAGAATGTATTTCGTGCAAGAAGGAGATACGATCGAATCTGTTGCAGATCGTTATGAAACGTCTGTACAAAACTTATACCGTGTTAATCAAACAGAAGATATATATTTAACTGCAGGACAAATTATTTATATTCCTGTTTCAAGAGCAAAAGCGAAATAAGTGGGTGAGTGTTTTCACCCACTTGTTTTTCTATAGGCTATGTTTTGAATAGAAAGGGTTATTCGTATGGATATGGAATTACGAAATCGCTATGAACCCATTGTAAGTCAATATAGATTGGATACGCAGCATATGGAAGAGCACGGAAGCGTAACGAAAATTTATACGAATCAAGGTCCATATGCGCTCAAGAGAATAGAAGGCAGGAAGTTAGAGCGGAATAACTTTTTGCACCATATTCAATATTTGAAGGAGAAAGGTTTTTCAAATTATGTACCGATATACCATGCGACGGATGGCAATTATATTTTAAGTGACGGTACGTATAATTATTATTTAATGCCGTGGTTAGAACGTGCAGAAGGGAACGGCGAGGATAATGATCAATACCATAAAATGTTTCAAACTCTCGGGACGTTGCATCAAAAAACGGTAAAAGAAGAAACGTATACAGAAGAAGATTTAAAAAAGCATTATACGAATATATCTGATCGCTGGGAGAATGATGGTGAAATGTTAGAAGAGTTCCTCGTAGAATCTGAAGCAAAGTGGTATATGTCTCCGTTTGAATTACAATATTGTACGTACTATCATCATGTAATGAGGGCGCGTGAGTTTGCAACGAAGCAATTAAATGAGTGGAACGATGCGATGAAAGAAAAAGAAAAAACACGCATTACTTTTGTGCATGGTAACGTATCGCTTAATCACTTTTTATTTGATTATGAACGGAACGGCTATTTTATTAGTTTAGAAAAATCGAAGTTTGCAACACCTGTGCAAGATATAGTAGGTTTTTATTCGCGGTCTTTAAACACATATCCAATTGCGCGAAGTGATCGGTTTGAATGGTATCAAATGTACCAAAAAAATTTCCCTTTTACGAAAGAAGAGCAACTACTTATGTTTGCATATATGACGTATCCATCGCAATTTATTCGGCAAATCCAGTCTTATAAGAAAAGAAGAGAGAGTCGTAATGAGGAAAATGAACTTCTCGGAGTAAAGAGCTTGCAACAAGCGCATTGGCTCGTTAGTAATATAGAGTATTTCCTATCGCAATTACAAGCTGCCCAGCAGGGGAACGGATAAAGTGCAACTTTAATTAGTATGGGTAGGACTGCCTGCAAATAGCGGGATAAAAAGATAAGTAGAGGATGCTACTTATCTTTTTTGTGTGCCCGAAAATTCATAGACTTAAATTTATCTTGACGAATAAGGTTTCGTTTTTTACACTATTGTATATAATAATTAACAATCATATAAATGCCTTGAAGGGGAAGAGTATAACAAGAAACGTCTTCAGAGAGGAGAATCATTAGCTGGGAGATTCTCTAGATAGTTATGTTAGAAGGTAGCCCTGGAGCATCTTTTCTGAACGGAATAGTTCTCATTAGGAAAAGACGGATTTGTCCGTTATCAAATTAAGAGTATAAGCAAATTCTGAATTTGTTTGTAAATAAAGGTGGTACCGCGATGTCCCTCGTCCTTTTTTGGATGAGGGGCATTTTTTATTTTAAGGAGGGAAAATAATGTCAAACACGGAAAAGAATTTACCAACTAAATATGATCATATGTCCGTTGAAGAAGGCCTTTATCAGTGGTGGCTAGAAGGCAAATATTTTGAAGCAACAGGAGACGAGAAGAAACAACCTTATACAATTGTAATTCCACCTCCGAACGTAACTGGTAAGTTACACTTAGGTCACGCTTGGGATACAACTCTTCAAGATATTTTAACTCGTACGAAGCGTATGCAAGGTTACGATGTATTATGGCTTCCAGGGATGGACCATGCAGGTATCGCAACACAAGCGAAAGTAGAAGGGAAACTTCGTGAAGAAGGTATTTCACGTTACGATCTTGGCCGTGAGAAATTCCTTGAAAAAGCTTGGGAGTGGAAAGAAGAATATGCTTCTCACATTCGTCAACAATGGGGGAAAGTTGGTTTAGGACTAGACTATTCTCGCGAACGTTTCACATTAGACGAAGGTTTATCTGATGCGGTTAATAAAGTATTCGTTCAATTATACGAAAAAGGCTTAATTTACCGTGGTGAATACATTATCAACTGGGACCCAGCAACACGCACAGCCCTTTCTGATATTGAAGTAATTCATAAAGAAGTTCAAGGTGCATTCTACCATATGAACTATCCATTAACAGATGGTTCTGGTCATATTCGTCTTGCAACAACTCGTCCAGAAACGATGCTTGGTGATACAGCAGTAGCGGTTCATCCAGAAGACGATCGTTACAAGCATTTAATCGGAAAGACAGTTACACTTCCAATCGTAGGCCGTGAGATTCCGATTATTGCTGATGAGTACGTAGAAAAAGATTTCGGAACAGGCGTTGTAAAAATTACACCAGCTCATGACCCGAATGACTTTGAAGTAGGTAACCGTCATGACTTACCACGTATATTAGTAATGAACGAAGATGGATCGATGAACGAAAAAGCTGGTAAGTATAACGGCATGGATCGTTTTGAATGCCGTAAAGCGTTAGTGAAAGATTTACAAGAAGCGGGTGTATTAGTAGAAATCGAGCCTCATATGCACTCAGTAGGTCATAGTGAGCGTAGTGGTGCAGTTGTTGAGCCTTACTTATCGACACAATGGTTCGTAAAAATGGCTCCACTTGCTGAGAAGGCAGTAGCGCTTCAACAAAAAGAAGAAGAGAAAGTAACGTTCGTACCAGAGCGTTTCGAAAACACATATTTACGTTGGATGGAAAACATTCACGACTGGTGTATTTCTCGTCAATTATGGTGGGGACACCGCATTCCAGCTTGGTATCATAAAGAAACTGGTGAAGTATACGTAGGTACAGAAGCGCCAGCAGATATTGAAAACTGGAATCAAGATAACGACGTACTTGATACATGGTTCAGTTCAGCGTTATGGCCATTCTCAACACTTGGTTGGCCAAATGAAGATGCAGCAGACTTCAAACGTTACTATTCAACTGATGCACTAGTAACGGGTTATGACATCATCTTCTTCTGGGTATCTCGTATGATTTTCCAAGGTTTAGAGTTTACAGGCGAGCGTCCATTTAAAGATGTATTAATTCACGGTTTAGTTCGTGATGAGCAAGGACGTAAAATGAGTAAATCTCTTGGTAACGGTATTGATCCAATGGAAGTTATCGAGAAGTACGGTGCAGATGCAATGCGTTTCTTCTTATCAACGGGAAGTGCACCAGGTCAAGACTTACGTTTCAGCATGGAAAAAGTAGAATCTACTTGGAACTTCATTAATAAAATTTGGAATGCATCACGTTTCGTATTAATGAACATGGATGATATGAAGTATGAAGAAATCGATTTAACTGGTGAAAAATCAGTTGCAGATAAGTGGATTTTAACTCGTTTAAATGAAACAATCGAAAGCGTAACACGTAACATGGATAAATATGAGTTCGGTGAAGCTGGTCGTTCATTATACAACTTCATTTGGGACGATTTCTGTGACTGGTACATTGAAATGGCGAAACTTCCACTATACGGTGAAGATGAAGCAGCTAAGAAAACAACTCGTTCTATTTTAGCTTACGTATTAGACCAAACAATGCGTCTATTACACCCATTCATGCCATTCGTAACAGAGAAAATTTGGCAACATTTACCTCATGAAGGCGAGTCTATTACAGTAGCAGCATGGCCAACAGTTCGCGAAGATTTACAAGATACAGAAGCAGCGGCAGAAATGCACCTTCTAGTTGATATCATTCGCTCTGTTCGTAACATCCGTGCAGAAGTTAATACGCCAATGAGCAAAAAAGTTCAAATGCAAATTAAAGCAAAAGACGAGGCTGTACTTGCTCAACTTACGAAAAACAGCTCTTACATTGAGCGTTTCTGTAACCCAAGCGAATTAACAATTCAAACGGATTTACAAGCGCCAGAAAAAGCGATGACTGCAATCGTAACAGGTGCAGAGTTATTCTTACCGTTAGCTGATCTTATCAATCTTGATGAAGAGAGAGCGCGTCTTGAGAAAGAACTTGAGAAGTTCGACAAAGAAGTAGAACGTGTACAGAAGAAACTTTCAAACCAAGGTTTCGTAGCGAAAGCTCCTGCAGCAGTTATTGAAGGAGAGCGTGCGAAAGAGCAAGATTATCTAGAAAAACGCGAAGCAGTTCGCCAACGTCTAGCAGATCTTGAGAAATAAAAAATGTTTTTTAGAGACTCACTATATTGGTGAGTCTCTTTTCTTTGCGTATAATAGAATGATGAAGGTTGTCTTTTGAAAGGGGAAAGCATACGTGATACATACATACGAAGAAGCAATAGGATGGATTCATAGCCGATTGAAGTTTGGTATTAAACCAGGGTTAGAAAGAATGAGATGGATGCTAGAAGAGCTAGGAAATCCAGAGCGTCACATAAAATGTGTTCATCTTGCTGGTACAAATGGAAAAGGTTCAACGTTAACATATATGCGTTATATGCTAGAAGACGCAAAGTATAAGGTAGGGACATTTACCTCTCCTTATATTGAAACATTTAACGAACGTATTAGTGTGAACGGCACACCAATTGCAGATGAAGAAATTACTGAACTTGTAAAGATGGTAAAGCCAATTGTTGAAAAACTAGATGAGACGGATTTAGGGGAAGCGACTGAGTTTGAAATTATTACTGTTATGGCAATTTGTTATTTCGGTAAAGTTAATTTCTGTGATGTTGTTTTATTTGAAACAGGGCTTGGAGGGCGCTTTGATTCTACGAATGTGATTCACCCTGTTCTCACGATTATTACAAATATTGGCCACGATCATATGCATATTTTAGGGAATACACTAGGAGAAATTGCATATGAAAAGGCGGGAATTATTAAGTCTGGTGTTCCGGTTATTACTGGTGTACAAGATGAGGAAGCGTTGCAAGTCATTCAAAAGGTTGCAAAGGAAAATCATGCAAACTTATACGAGATGGGCAACCATTTTACAGCGTTACATAAACAGTCTAGCGAAGATGGAGAACAGTTCGATTTTACTTGTCCTTTCGCCTCTTTTGAAGATGTGCGAATCTCAATGAAAGGCAGTCATCAAGTAGGAAACGCAGCACTTGCACTTATGGCAGTCATGTATGTAAAAACATACTTATCATTTTTAATTGAGGAAGAAGAAATAAGAGCGGGATTACAGGAAGCGTATTGGATTGGGCGCTTTGAAAAATTGCAAAGTAATCCAGATATTATTATAGATGGTGCTCATAACCCAGAAGGTATCGAAAGTCTTGTGAAAACAGTAGAATCACATTACAAAGATAAAAATGTAATAGTTTTATTTACTGCCCTTGGTGATAAACAGTTGCATAATATGGTAGGTCAATTAGAAACAATTGCCGATGAAATTATTTTTACAACATTCGCCTTTGATCGTGCTATTTCAGCAGGCGAGCTTGCATCGTATGCAAAGAAAGAATCAAAATTAGTTTTTGAAAATTGGAAAGAGGCAATTGATACGAAGGTTGAAATGATTGGGGAAAATGATGTTTTTATCATAACAGGTTCTCTTTATTTCATTTCGGAAGTTCGAAAATATATTCGCGAGAAAAACTAGATAGTCTTTGCTATCTAGTTTTTTTGTTCTACAAATGAAGTCAAATGCATACATATAAGATAAATATATAGGGTTATTTGGCGAATTCCTCTGACAAATATCTCGTTTTTTTGTGAAATGAATATGGTATGATGCGGACAACGATAAGAGGTGAGGTGTGAGTGTATGGACAAGCAATCACGAACGATCTCAGTGAAAGTGAATGGAACAGAAGCGAAGTATGAGGAGAAGAAGAAAGATGAATTTGAATGGATGGTAGTAGAAAGTGAAAGACCGAAAAACGTTGTTCCGTTTCAAAAAGCGAAATTAGTGTCTACAGAAAAAACACGGAAGAAGTGGAGCAATACGTTAATTGCAATTGTTGCAACGGCAATTATTATTGGTACGGCGTTTGGGATGGGCATGCTACAGTTACTGAAAGGACAAGGTGCGACAGGGGGAAGCGAAGTAACGGCTTCGAAGCAGACGCGAAATGAAGAATCAAAGGTGGGTGGAACAGCAGAACAAACACCAGCACAAAAAGAGGAAAAACCAAAAGCGCAGACAGGAACGTCATTAAATCCAATGAAATTATTTTTTGTTCAAGGAGGAATTTATTCTTCTGAAGAAAAGGGACAGGCTGCTCTTGAAGAGTGGAAAGGTAATGGAGGCGTTGCAGCTTTAAAACCGAGCGGTGATAAGTATGCATTAGTTGTTGGTATTGCTAGCGATGAACAAGGCGTAAACCAATTAATGACGCAGTATAAAAATGATAATGTTTCCGTATTAAAAAAGGACTGGGATATAACAGATAAAGCGTTACTTAAAGATGATAAAGAAGTTGGATCGTTATTAACAAAAGTACAGCCATTATATACTCATTTAGCAAAATATGCTTCTAGCGTACAAGGTAGTGGGAAAAGTAATGCGAAAGATATAGGTGCGATTGAAAAAGAGTGGAAAGCGATTGAAAAAGAAGGGAAAAGTATGAAGCAAGAAGAAGCGAAGAAATTGTATATGTATACGTCAGTAGCTGTGCAAACAGTGAAGGATGGAAAAGGTGATAAGGAATCTTTGGCGAAATTAAATCAAGTTATTATTGATGGTATGCTTTCGTATGAAAAAATTGTTTCACAAAAGGCGAAATAATAGGATAATGAAATGACGAGGGAAGAAGTGTAGGTACTTCTTTCTTTTCTTTTGAGTTTATCCCGCTTTAATGGGCAATAAGACCCCCACCTCAAAATGCAGCGAAAGCAAAGAAGTTAGGTGGGGGTCGGGTTGCCCATTAAAGTCCGATTGGTGAGGGCTGATAATCAGTGGGGGATGAAGAAAACCCCCACTGATTAAAGTTTTACTTTATAGCAAAGTGCTTTCTCTATGGCAGAAATATAATCGTATGTTAGTAAAGAAGTATTATTTTATATAGAGAAAATAATATTTCTTTCATTTGTGGACAAACTATTCCTTTGATACGATTGTTGTAAATGATTCTGCTTCATGTGAGAAAGGAAGGAGAAAATATGAGGGAAATTATTTTAGCTTCAGGATCACCACGTAGGAAGGAATTACTTGAGTTAGCTGGTGTACCGTTTGAAATCATTGTAAGTGAAGTAGAAGAAACGATTGGTGCGTATTCATCACCTTCTGATATTGTTATGTCACTTGCTTTGCAAAAAGCATCTGCGGTAGCAGAAACGAATAGTGATCACATTGTGTTAGGTGCAGATACAATTGTTACATATGATTCGCGTATTCTTGGAAAGCCTTCTAATGAGGCTGAGGCGAAAGAAATGTTGCAATTATTATCAGGGAAAACACATGAGGTGTATACAGGTGTTGCAATTATAGCGAAAGACAAAACAGTCACTTTTTACGAGCGTACAGAAGTTACGTTTTGGGAATTAACAGAAGAGGAAATTGACGCATACGTTGCATCAAAAGAGCCTCTTGATAAAGCAGGAAGTTATGGCATTCAAGGTAAAGGGTCTATTTTTGTTCAACATATTCAAGGGGACTACTATAGTGTAGTCGGGTTACCAATTGCACGTCTTGTTCGGGAATTAAGACAATTTGATACTGATATAACCCATGCGTAAAATTGCATGGGATTTTCTTTGAGTGAACAAATAAAAGGGGTGGAGAAATGAACGGTATTCGTGATGTTGTCAAAGAAGAACAGCCACGGGAGCGTTTATTGTTAGAAGGAGCTGGAAGTTTATCGAATCGGGAGCTTCTTGCAGTGTTACTCAGAACAGGTTCTAAAGAAGAAACAGTTTTAAAGTTATCAGATAAAATTTTACATCACTTTGACGGTTTACGTATGTTGAAAGATGCAACGTTAGAAGAGCTTATCAGTATACATGGTGTTGGGGTTGCGAAGGCAACCCAGCTTATAGCTGCTTTTGAACTCGGTAGAAGAATGGTGCGTTTAGAGTATCAAAATAGATATAGCATTCGAAGCCCAGAAGATTGCGCGAGATATATGATGGAAGAAATGCGTTTCCTGCAGCAGGAGCATTTTGTATGTTTATATTTAAACACAAAAAATCAAGTTATACATAGGCAAACCATTTTCATTGGAAGCTTAAACACATCAATTGTACACCCAAGGGAAGTTTTTAAAGAAGCGTTCCGCCGTGCAGCAGCCTCTATCATATGTCTTCATAACCATCCCTCAGGAGACCCCACGCCGAGCCGAGAAGACATTGAAGTAACAAAACGCTTAGTAGAATGCGGCCGAATTATTGGAATAGAAGTGCTTGACCATATTATAATAGGCGACCATAAATTCGTGAGTTTAAAGGAAAAAGGTCATATTTAAGACTATGCTTTTTACTTATTTTGTTTTATAATGTGATTTATGAGTTTTTTGTAGAAATTTATCTACAAAAAGGATAAAGATATAAAAAACGTACTGTTTTTATAATATAAAGTAAGAAAAAATGAGTCCGTGAAAACAAGAAAGGAAGATAAATAATATGTTTGGATTTGGTGGATTTACTCGCGATCTTGGAATAGATTTAGGAACTGCGAACACGCTTGTATATGTAAAAGGAAAAGGTGTAGTTTTACGTGAACCTTCAGTAGTAGCGTTACAAACTGATACGAAACAAATCGTTGCTGTAGGTAGCGATGCAAAACAAATGATTGGTCGTACACCAGGAAACGTTGTGGCACTTCGCCCAATGAAAGACGGTGTAATTGCTGATTACGAAACGACAGCAACAATGATGAAATATTACATTCAACAAGCACAAAAATCAAATGGATTTTTCTCACGTAAACCATACGTAATGGTATGTGTACCATCTGGTATTACAGCTGTAGAAAGACGTGCAGTAATTGACGCGACTCGTCAAGCTGGTGCTCGTGACGCTTATCCAATTGAAGAACCATTTGCAGCAGCAATTGGTGCAAACTTACCTGTTTGGGAACCAACTGGTAGCATGGTTGTTGATATCGGTGGCGGTACAACAGAAGTTGCAATTATTTCTTTAGGTGGTATTGTAACAAGTCAATCAGTTCGTGTTGCTGGTGATGATATGGACGATTCAATCATTCAGTACATTAAGAAAAGCTACAACTTAATGATTGGTGAAAGAACAGCTGAAGCATTGAAATTAGAAATCGGTTCTGCAGGCGAGCCAGAAGGTATTGAGCCTATGGAAATTCGTGGTCGTGATTTAGTAAGTGGTTTACCAAAAACAGTACTAATTCAGCCAGAAGAAATTGCAGATGCATTAAAAGATACAGTAGATGCAATTGTAGAATCTGTTAAAAATACGTTAGAGAAAACTCCACCTGAATTAGCGGCTGATATTATGGACCGTGGTATCGTATTAACAGGCGGCGGAGCATTACTACGTAACTTAGATAAAGTGATTAGTGAAGAAACAAATATGCCAGTTCTTGTTGCAGAAGATCCATTAGATTGCGTAGCAATTGGAACAGGTAAAGCATTAGACAATATCGATCTTTTCAAAACTGCTGCTCGATAATATTGCAAAATAAAAATCAATGAAATTAAGAGGGTGTGAACGTGCCACAGTTTTTCTTAAACAAAAGATTAATTGTTTTGTTAGTTAGTATCATTCTTCTCGTGGCATTGATTGGAATCTCATTGAAAGAACGGAACAGTTTAACATGGCCAGAGCAGTTTGTTAAAGACACTGTCGGTGTTGTAGAACGTGTATTCCAAAAGCCAGCGAAATACGTAGCTGGATTCTTCGAAAATGTAGAAGATGTAAAGCGCACGTATGAAGAGAATAAAGAATTAAAAGCAAAATTAGATAACTATGCAAAGTTATCAGGTGACGTAAAGCAATTAGAAGATGATAAAAAGAAGTTACAAGAGTTAACTGGTAAAAAAGAGTTAAATAGCGATTATACTGAAATTCCAGCAACTGTCGTTTCTCGTAATCCAGATAAATGGTACGATTTAATTGGAATTGATAAAGGGGCACAGCAAGGAATTAAAAAAGATATGGCTGTAGTAACTTCACAAGGTTTAGTTGGACGAGTGAAAAGTGTATCTCAGTTTACATCATCAGTAGAATTGCTAAGCTCTATGAGCCGAACAAATCGTGTTTCTGCTATCGTACAAGGGAATGAGAAAATCTTTGGATTGATTGAAGGTTACGATAAAGAAAAGCACTTACTTCTTTTCACAAAGATTGGCTCTGATGCAGATGTAAAACCCGATCAACTAGTAGTAACATCTGGACTCGGTGATATTTTCCCGAGAGGTCTTGTAATTGGAAAAATCGTTGATGTTCAGCCAGATCCATACGGCTTAACAAAAACAGCTTATGTAAAACCGGCCGCTGACTTGAATGACGTAGAGCATATTACGGTTGCGAAACGTGCAACGCCTTCAGCGCCATTAGAATAGGAGGGGGAGAAGAGATGATGAAGATTCTAAAAAGAGCAGCTCTTCCTCTTTTGCTCCTTTTTGTTTTTCTATTTGAAAATATGTTTGCTACTATTGTTCCAACAGAGGTTTTTTGGAAAAATAGTATAGCAGCACCTCATTTCTTTATCATTGTTTTATGTTTTGTTACTGTGTACTATAGTCCGGTCCAAGGGATTTATTACGGACTTTTATTTGGTTTCTTATTTGATACCGTATACACAGAACTTGTCGGTATATATATATTTGCGTATCCGATTTTAGCTTATTTAGTTTATAGTGTGATGAAGATATTACAATTGAATTTATTTATTGTTGCTTCTATCGTACTAGCTAGTATAGTAGCATTAGAGTATTATGTGTATGGATTTTTAACTTTGTTAGGACGTACTCATATGTCAGCGTATGTCTTTTTCACAGATCGTCTCCTGTCTACTTTATTGCTAAATGCAATTTTCTTATTGATAGTTTGTTTCCCACTGAGACGATATTTAGTGCGTCTTTCAAAAGCGATGGAAGAAAAAGAAAAAAGGATTTTCTAATTTTATGTCGAATTGAATCGGTGGGGTGAACTTTAGTGGAAGAAAAAAAGCAACAAAATGTAACAATAAAAGGGACAAAAGACGGAATAACGCTTCATTTAGATGATTGTTGTTCATTCTCTGAATTGCTAGAGGAATTGGATGAAAAGCTTTCTACACATTACTATGATGGTGATGGGCGCTCTTTAATTGAAGTGCATGTGAAAGTGGGAAATCGTTATTTAACAGAAGTCCAACAAGAAGAGATTCGTACGTTAATTCGTAATAAAAAGAATCTTGTTGTGGATTCAATTGAAAGTGATGTTATAACTAAAGCGGAAGCAATAGCTTGGAAAGAAGAAACAGAAATTGTCCCTATTTCCAAAATTGTTCGCTCTGGACAAGTTTTACATGTAAAAGGAAATTTATTGTTAATTGGAGATGTTAATCCAGGCGGAACGGTTATCGCTGGGGGGAATATTTTTGTCGTAGGATCATTAAGAGGAATTGCGCATGCTGGGTACGAAGGGGATTCGGATGCTGTAATCGCTGCATCTGTTATGAACCCGATGCAACTTCGAATTAGTGATGTGGCAATGCGGGCTCCGGAAGAGAAAGAAGACGGAGCGGAGGCGGCAGAATGTGCGTATATTAATGAGAACAATCACATTGTTGTCGATCGACTGCAACTTCTCACTCATCTTAGACCTAATTTAACAAAGTTAGAAAGGGGAATTGTATAGCTGTGGGAGAGGCAATAGTAATTACATCTGGAAAAGGCGGTGTAGGTAAAACTACAACGTCTGCGAACATTGGTACAGCTCTAGCGTTATCTGGAAAGAAAGTGTGCTTAATTGATACAGATATCGGTCTTCGAAACTTAGACGTAGTAATGGGGCTGGAAAATCGTATTGTATTTGATCTTGTTGATGTCGTTGAAGGGCGTTGCCGTTTACCTCAGGCTCTTATTAAAGATAAACGTTTTGATGATCTTTATTTATTACCTGCAGCACAAACGAGTGATAAATCAGCGGTAACACCTGAACAAATGGATGAATTAATACAAGTATTACGTCAAGATTATGATTACATATTAATTGATTGTCCTGCGGGGATTGAGCAGGGATTTAAAAATGCGGTAGCTGGTGCGGATAAAGCAATCGTTGTTACGACGCCAGAAGTATCCTCAATGCGCGATGCGGATCGTATTATCGGGCTTTTAGAAAAAGAGGATATTGAACCACCGAAACTTGTTATTAACCGTGTGCGTAGTCATATGCTTCATGAACAGGATATGTTAGATGTTGATGAAATCGTACGTACATTGTCAATCGAGCTTCTTGGTGTTGTCGAAGATGATGATGAAGTTATTCGTGCTACAAATACAGGTGAACCTGTAGCGTTGCAACCGAGCGGAAAAGCAGCGTTAGCTTATCGTAATATTGCAAGACGTTTGTTGGGTGAGAATGTCCCATTACAAGCATTTGAACAAGAAAAGGTATCGGTATTTACAAAGATGAAAAACTTCTTTGGGATCCGTTAAAAGCACTTCGCATATTTGCGGAGTGTTTTCTTTTTTCTTCACACGAATATCTTCCTTTCCTAGCTCATACATATGTACAAACTGTATACAACTGTTTCTATGTAAATTAGCTTAACGAAAGAAAGGAGACAGTATGAAGAATAGACGTGTAGAAGAAATTAAAAAACGGATTGCGAAAAGGAAGGCAGAGCAAGAAAGGATGGAGGAAGAGCAGCATTTTGCTGGGGGGAATTTTGATAGTGAAACAGTATTTATTGAAGATGGAGAAAAGGAAATTCATCCTTTATTTCGAAAAGAAGTGTTTCTCTTCAAAGTTTTATTATCAGCAATATTGGTTCTTTCTGTCGCTATTTTATATAAGAATGCACCCTCTTCTTTCGACGGTGCGAGAGCAGTTACAGAAAAAGTGATGAAAGAAGAATTTCAGTTTGCTACTGTAGCGAAATGGTACGAAAAGCAGTTTGGAAAGCCTCTCGTATTTTATTCGCCTAATGAGAAAAAAGAAGGAACGATTCAGCAAAAAGATTATGCAATTCCTGCTTCAGGAAAGGTAATGCAAGGGTTTCAAAAAAATGGCCAAGGTGTATTTGTCCAAACAGCTACAAATGCAACTGTTGAGTCAGTGAATGAAGGGCTTGTTGTTTTTGCAGGTAAGAAAGAGGAACTCGGTAATACAGTTCAAATTCAGCATGCAGATGGTACGGAGTCATGGTATGCGAATTTAAATGACATGTCAGTGAAATTATATGATTACGTTTCAAAGAAACAAAAAATTGGAACAGTGAATAATGACGCAAATAATAAAAATGGTAAGTTTTATTTTGCAATAAAAAAGAATGAAAAATTTATTGACCCGATTCAGGTGATTTCGTTTGATTAAATATAGAGATGTTTTAACGAAAATTTCAGTGCATCCGTTGTTTTGGGTTATTATAGTCATTGGTATTTTTACGGCACGTTTTAAAGAGTTGCTGCTTTTATTTTGTATCGTTCTTATCCATGAACTGGGGCATGCTTTCGCAGCGGCACATTATAATTGGCGTATTAAAAAGATTCAACTTTTACCGTTTGGTGGTGTAGCTGAGCTTGAGGAACATGGGAATAAGTCATTGAAAGAGGAGCTTGTTGTCGTAATTGCAGGACCTATTCAACATATTTGGATGATGGCGGTGGGTTATATATTGTTTGAAACTGGTTGGCTAGGTGCGGAATTATATTATTTTTTTATGTGGAATAATATAATTATTTTAGCATTTAATTTACTTCCTATTTGGCCGCTAGATGGCGGGAAAGTATTGTTTAACGTATTATCATATCGTTTTCCCTATTTACAAGCACATGAGAAGATGATGAAATTATCATGTGTTTTTTTTAGTGTAATACTAGTGTGGCAGTTGCTTTGGAATAGTAACAATATTATGATGTGGGTACTTCTCATATTTTTAGCGATATCGTTATATCGAGAATGGAAACAAAGACGGTACGCTTTTATGCGTTTTTTGTTAGAACGATACTATGGAAACAAAAGAGGAATTGAAAAGATTGCACCCATTGAAGTGCAATCAGAAGATCATTTATACAAGATCTTCACAAAATTTCGTAGAGGGTATAAGCATTCTATTATCGTCCATGGAAAATATAAAGAACATTACACATTGGATGAAAATGAATTGCTCTATGCATATTTTACTGAAAAGCGAACAACTTCATCTGTCGAAGAATTAATCGGTTAGTGTTGACGATAGCACTAACCTTTTATTATTGTAAAAGCAAAGAAGATTATAAAGTGAGGAAATAATTTTGAAAACGTTATATATAAACTACGCTGGATCGGAAAAACGCGTTGCAATTGAAGAGAAGAAAAAAATGGTTGAGTTTTTATGGAAGCGAAATGAAGAACAAGAGATTGTTGGACATATTTATGTTGGACGTATCGTAAGAACGATTGCCGGAATGAACGCAGCATTTGTAAATATCGGTTTAGAAAAGCATGCGTATCTTTCATACGATGATGTGCCGTCTTCTTATCGTATACATGAAGGGCAGGCCGTACTCGTACAAGTTGTGAAAGAGGCAATTGATACGAAAGGGCCGAAATTGACAGCGAACATAGAATTTACCGGGAAATATGTCGTTTATATGCCATATGATGAAATGCGTGCCGTTTCTCGGAAAATAAAAAACAATAAAAGAAGGCAGCAACTACTCCAAATTGAAGTAGAAGGGACAGGTGGATACATTTTCCGTTCTGCTTCTGAAAAAGGAGAAATTGAAGAAATACAGGCTGAAATGCAAAGATTACAGCAGCTATATGAAGAGTTAAAAAGAAAAGAGGACCAAGGAAAGGCGCCGTTATTACTTCATCGACCAGCCACCTTTTTAGATCGTGTATTTCAAGAGAATCCAATTGAAACGATTGAAAAAGTAGTTGTAGATACAAGAAGTATAGTAAAAGAATTAGAAGAAAAAGTCGGAAAAGAAAAAGTATCTTTCTATAATGAAAAATCTTCAATGTTTAGCCATTTTGGAATAGAGCGTGAGATCGAGAAAGCACTTCAAAAAATTGTGTGGCTCCCGAACGGTGCGTATTTAATTGTGGAACAAATGGAGACGATGACTGTAATTGACGTGAATACGGGCAAGTTTACTGGAAAACAGAATTTACAAGATACAGTTCTTCGTACAAATGAATTGGCTGCTGAAGAGATAGCACGTCAATTAAGATTGCGTGATATTGGCGGTATGATATTAATTGATTTCATTAATATGAAAAGAAGAGAAGATAAAGAAAAGGTAAGAGAATGTCTCATCACTGCTATGCAAAATGATCGCACATATACGAGAGTACTTGGGTTTACAGAGTTAGGGATTTTGGAGATGACACGTAAACGTAAAAAACATTCTTTACGCGACGTATTACTAGAAGAGTGTGTACCGTGCAAAGCGATGGGGTATGTGATGTCATATGAAACAATTGCGTATGAGTTAGAGAGAGAGCTAATCACATATGGAAATATAGAAGACGAAGCAGTATTAATTGCTGGACCTAAAGAATTACAAAAACAATTTTTGCAAAAAGAATTACAAAAAAATATTCCATTTGAAATTTATTTCAAAGATGATATGATCGAAAAGTACGCCATTATCCGTTTTGGAAGTAAAAAAGAAATTGTAGGACGGAAAAAATAGTTAGTAGAACTTTCATTGACAATAGTTAATGAATTATGGTAACATCTTTATGTTATAGTTTATAGCACCTAAACGGCTATATGCTACAACCGCACAAGACAGGTTCCCTAAAGGCATTTATGTCTACCTCGTTTTTGGCGAGTCTTAGTAATTAAGAGGAGGTGCAAGTATGTACGCAATTATCGAAACAGGTGGAAAACAAATTAAAGTTGAAGCTGGTCAAGCAATCTACATTGAAAAATTAGATGTTGAAGCTGGTGAAACTGTTACTTTTGACAAAGTTCTTTTCGTTGGTGGCGAAAACGTTAAAGTTGGTAGCCCAGTTGTAGAAGGTGCAACAGTTACTGCGAAAGTTGAAAAACAAGGTCGCGCTAAGAAAATCATCGTTTTCAAATACAAAGCGAAAAAGAACAATCGTAAGAAACAAGGTCATCGTCAACCTTACACTAAGCTAGTTGTTGAAGCTATCAACGCTTAATTCAGGTTAACATGATTAAAATTACGATAAGTCGCACGAAATTAGGAAGTATCCAATCATTTAAAATGACTGGACATGCCGATTATGCGCCACATGGACAAGATCTTGTCTGTGCTGGAACTACAGCGGTTGTGTTTGGTTCTATAAATGCAGTGGAAGAACTTTGTAATGTGCAGGCAACTATTGAACTCGGAAGCGATGGCGGATTCTTAACGTATGAATTGCCTAATGATTTAGACGTTCATGCAGCAGAAAAAGCACAAACGCTTTTAGAAGGATTGGTTGTTTCGCTTAAGACGATCGAACTTGATTACGGAAAGTATATCCGTTTAATAGAAAAAGTGCAGGAGGTGTAACGTATGTTAAGATTAGATCTTCAGTTTTTCGCATCTAAGAAAGGTGTAGGTAGTACAAAGAACGGTCGTGACTCTCAGTCAAAACGTCTTGGTGCTAAACGCGCAGATGGTCAAACGGTTTCAGGTGGTTCAATTCTTTACCGTCAACGCGGTACAAAAATTTATCCAGGTGTTAACGTTGGTCGTGGTGGCGATGACACTTTATACGCGAAAGTTGACGGCGTAGTACGCTTTGAGCGTCTTGGCCGTGACCGCAAACAAGTGAGCGTATATCCTGTTGCTCAAGAAGCATAAGAACTCACGGAAAACTCTAACCTGAGTGCAGGTTAGAGTTTTTCTATATTAAGGGGTATCTAAATGAATGAAAAATGGACAATTATAGATGCATTGCGCCATTCAAGGCATGATTGGCTCAATCGTATGCAGATGGTGAAAGGAAACCTTTCCCTTGGAAAAGTGGAAGAAATTCATAGTCTCATCGATCGTTTTGTCCAAGAAGCGAGACAAGAATCCAATCTGATGGGGCTATCAATGCCTTTATTTTCAGAGTGGATTTTAACATATAATTGGAAACAGCAGCCGTGCTTATTGGAGTACGAAGTATTAGGGAAATTACATAACTTATCTCACTTAGATGAGACTGTATGTACATGGACGAATCAATTTTTCTCAATGCTTCAGCATAGTTTAGACGTATATGTTGAAAATTATGTTTGTATCACAATTGAATGTGACGCGGAGAATGCTCGTTTCTTTTTTGATTTTCGTGGTAAGCTAACGAGTGTAGAAGAACTACAGAATTGGCTTGCGACCCAAAACAATAAATGGTATTCCATTTCTTATACAGTAAGAGACGAAGAGGTCTCAGTTATATTACAACCAATTGAAAAAAGTGTGGTGAAATAATGTTTGTAGATCAGGTCAAGATATATGTAAAAGGCGGCGACGGTGGTAACGGAATGGTTGCGTATCGTCGTGAGAAGTATGTTCCAAAAGGTGGCCCAGCAGGTGGCGACGGTGGTAAAGGTGCAGATGTTGTTTTCGTTGTTGAGGAAGGCTTACGTACATTAATGGACTTCCGCTACCAACGTCATTTCAAAGCTGATCGCGGTCAGCACGGAATGAGTAAAGGTCAGCACGGACGTAAATCTGAAGATTTACTTGTAAAGGTTCCACCAGGAACAGTAGTAAAAGATGAAAAAACTGGTCAAATTCTTGCCGATTTAGTAACGCATGGGCAAACTGCTGTAATTGCAAAAGGTGGCCGCGGTGGCCGTGGTAACTCACGTTTCGCAACAGCTACGAACCCAGCGCCAGAAATCGCTGAGAACGGGGAACCAGGTCAAGAGCGTGATGTCATCCTAGAACTTAAAGTACTAGCAGACGTTGGACTTGTCGGATTCCCAAGTGTAGGTAAATCTACATTATTATCTGTCGTATCATCAGCACGTCCGAAAATTGCAGAGTATCACTTCACAACAATCGTTCCAAATCTTGGTGTTGTTGAAACTGGTGATAACCGCAGCTTCGTTATGGCTGACCTTCCTGGACTAATTGAAGGCGCACATGCTGGCGTTGGACTTGGACATCAATTCTTACGTCATATCGAGCGTACACGTGTAATCGTGCATGTTATTGATATGTCTGGTTTAGAAGGCCGTGATCCATTTGAAGATTACGTAACGATTAATAATGAATTAAAAGAATACAATCTTCGCTTAACGGAGCGTCCACAAGTTGTTGTTGCAAACAAAATGGATATGCCAGATGCAGAAGAAAACTTACAAGCATTTAAAGAGAAAGTGGGAGACGAAGTAAAAATCTTCCCAATCTCAGCTGTAACGAAACAAGGTGTTCGTGACTTACTGTTTGAAGTAGCGAACTTAATAGAAACAACACCAGAATTCCCGATACATCAAGTTGCGGATGAGTCTGACACAAGTGTAATGTACAAATTTGATACTGAAGGTGTTAAATTTGAAATTACACGTGAAAGTGATGGCACGTTTGTTATCTCTGGTTACGATATCGAGAAAACATTCAAGATGACAGACTTCTCACGTGATGAATCTATACGTCGTTTCGCTCGTCAAATGCGCGGAATGGGTATTGATGAAGCTCTTCGTGCACGTGGTGCGAAAGATGGAGATATTGTAAAAATTCTTGAATATGAATTTGAATTTATCGACTAAGACTGCCGAAATATGGCAGTCTTTTTTTTATATCGTAAAAGTCTGATTTAAACAGGAAAAAATCCCCACTAATTAAATTTTCAATTTATAATAAAAAGAGGAGTGGTTTTAGAAGAATTTTTTATAGGGAGAAAGTGAACATGTATAAAATATTAATTGTAGAAGACGATGAAAAAATCGCGGGGATATTAGAAGAGCATTTAGAAAGGTATGGCTATCAGTCATTTAGAGCAAGTGATTTACGACATATAAAAGATGAGTTTGTAAAAGTAAATCCACATCTCGTGTTACTTGATATTAATTTACCGTATTTTGATGGTTTTTATTGGTGTCGTCAAATCCGCAGTGTATCGAATGCACCAATTATTTTTGTTTCTGCAAGAACAGGGGAAATGGATCAAGTAATGGCAATTGAAAATGGCGGTGATGATTACATTACGAAGCCATTCCATTTAGATATTGTAATGGCAAAGGTGAAAAGTGCACTTCGCCGTGGGTATGGTGAGTATGCCTCTGTTGCTGAGAGTGATTGTTTAGGTGTAAATGGACTGTTGTTATTCCCATCTCAGCATGTTGTTGAGTGGAAAGGGCAACAAACAGAACTGACAAAAAATGAATTTTACTTATTAGAGTGTTTAATGAAACAAGCAAATCAATATGTAACGCGCGAAGAATTATTAGAAGCTCTGTGGGATGAAGTAGCCTTTGTTGATGATAATACATTAACTGTAAATGTAAAACGTGTAAGGAAGAAACTAGAGGAGCTGGGCATTAAAAATGCGATTGTAACGAAACGTGGATATGGTTATGCGCTTCTTACAGAGTGGGGAGAAGGGCATGAAGGTTAAAAATTACCTCATGGATCGCTTTTCTTTAATTCTTTCCTATATTGTCAGCCTTTGTTTATTTGGGCTCGTTTTGCAGTTACAAAGTCTTTTAGAAAAGCGATCCATTGATTGGAGTACGTGGTTATACGGACTTTTATTAGGGGTGCTTGTATTTACTGTATACCTCATTTACGATTACCGAAAACGGAGTGTGTTTTTAAAGAGGATAGAAAAGTATGTTACTGGCGGAAATACATTACATGATTCATTGCTTATTGATACTTCTTATACGTCAGAGCAAGAGATGGTCGTTGAATCGTTTACGTTATTAAGACAGCAATATATGGATGAAGTGCATAAACAACATGCGAAAGAACAGCAGCAAATGATATTTATGAATCAATGGATTCATCAAATGAAAACACCCGTATCGGTTATAGAATTGCTATTACAGAAGTTTGGTAAAGAGCATCGTGAAGCGAGGGCAACGGTTGAAAGTATTCGTGAAGAAAATAATCGTATACTAAATGGCTTAGATTTAGCGTTACATATGGCAAGGTTAGAGCAGTTTGCGAAAGATTATAAAGTAGAAGTAGTAAATGTGATAGATATCATTCGAGGTATTATTAATGAAAATCGAAAATCCTTTATTCAATCGTCTGTATTTCCGAAAGTAATGTTTGAGGAAGATATTTGTATGGTTGCATCTGATAGAAAATGGCTCAGTATTGCTATAGGTCAAATCGTTGTAAATGCAATTAAGTATACGAAAATTTCAGAAGCAGAGAAAAAGGAAATTCAATTTCAAATTGAAGAGAAAGATCAAAAAGTGTTATTACATATTAAGGACAATGGAATCGGTATTCCAGAGCAAGATGTAAAGCGTATATTTGATCCATTCTTTACGGGAATAAATGGCCGTAAAACGAGGGAAGCGACTGGAATGGGCTTATATATTACGAAGGAAATTTGTGATAATTTACATCACGGTATTTATGTGCAATCGGCTGAAGCGGAAGGGACGACATTCACGTTCCAATTTGCAAAAGATGAAGAATATCATACATTAATGAGAAAAATGACAAAACTGTAAGATAACAAAACGTTTTGTAAGGGAAATCACTCGTTTCTTTTTCTTATTTTTCTTATAGTAAATGTAAGAAGAAAACACATAGGGGGATTAGAAATGAGTGTTCTTGAAGTAAAAGGATTAACGAAGGTGTACCAATCAAAAGGTTCAGTAGCGACGACTGCTTTAAATGATATAAATTTTAAAATAGAAGAAGGCGAATTTGTAGGGATTATGGGTCCTTCGGGAAGCGGGAAAACGACGCTTTTAAATTTATTGGCGACAATTGATAAGCAAACTTCAGGTCATGTGCTTGTAAATGGGGAAGAAATTAATCAAATGCGTGCTGCAAAATTAGCGGAGTTTCGCCGTACACATTTAGGATTTATCTTCCAAGATTTTAACTTGCTTGATACGTTATCGATTAAAGAAAATATTATTTTACCGCTTGTCATGGCGAAGAAATCTGTAAATGAAATCGATGCAAAAGTGCTTGAGATTGCAAAGTTTTTAAATATCGAAGAAATATTAAATAAAAAAGTATATGAAGTATCAGGTGGGCAACAACAACGTGCAGCAGCAGCGAGAGCGATTATTCATGAGCCTACGTTAATTTTAGCAGATGAGCCAACGGGAAACTTAGATTCGAAGTCAGCAAAATCATTAATGAGCGCGTTGCAAGACTTACATGAACAAAAGAAAGTGACAATTGCAATGGTAACGCATGATCCAGTAGCGGCGAGTTATTGCGAACGTATTCTATTCATTCGCGACGGAGAGATTTTCTCAGAAATTCATAAAGGGAGAACGAAGCAAGCCTTTTTCCAAGAAATTCTGGACGTACTTGCGATGCTAGGAGGAGAATATCATGAACTTTCGCCAGCTCGCGCTTAATAATGTAAAAGGAAATTGGCGTAATTATAAAGCGTTTCTTATAAGTAGTTGTTTATCGATAGTCGTATTTTTCATGTATGCTTCCTTCATTTATCATCCAGATGTTGTAGGCGGTAATATTAGTATGAGGGCGATGATTTCAAAAGGGTTAGAATCGATGAATTATATTGTAGTCATCTTCTCAGCACTCTTTATTTTATATGCAAATTCAACATTTTTACGAGCAAGGAAAAAAGAGTTTGGTCTATTAACATTAATAGGTGGAACGAAATCTCAACTTGGCCGAATGATTATATTAGAGCAACTTATGTTAGGTAGTATTGCCATTGTAGTAGGTATCGGGCTTGGCATGCTTTGTTCAAAATTATTTTTCCAAGCATTAAGTGTAATATTGAAAATAGATAAAACACTTCCACTCGTATGGAATAGTAAAGCAGTTTTCATTACAGCAGGTGTATACTTTATTCTATTTTTAATCTTATCATTGTTTAGCGTTTGGACAGTAGGACGCTTGCAAATTATTGATTTATTAAGAGAAGCAAGAAAACAAAAAGTAGAACCTTTTGCATTTACATGGTTATGTGTAGTTGGTATAGGATGTATTATTGTTGCATATGTACTTAGCTTCCAAGTAACATTTATGAATTTTATCATTCTGTTTTTACCGATTGTAGGGCTGACGATAGGCGGAACTTATTTGCTATTTACACAAGGTAGTACAGTCGTATTAAAGGCGTTACAAAAACGAAAAAAATCTTTTTATACATACCCAAATATGTTCGTACTTAGCAATCTGATTTATAAAATGAAAGACAATGCTCGTTTTTTATTTGTAATTTCTATCATTACGGCCGTTGTATCGTCAGCAGTTGGTACACTGTACGTATTTTTTGAGGATATGAGTTATAAGGCAGTAACTAGTACCCCGCACGCTATTTCGTATGAGGAAAAAGGCATTCATACGCATAATGTCATCAAAGAAGGAAAAACAAAAGAATTAATAAAAAAACATGGGTTTGAAGATGCGCGAGAAGTAACGTACATAAAACTTCCTGGAACTCAAAAAATCACAATGTTTAACAGTGAACATGAAGTGCCAATGGCGATTGTTTCAGAAAAAGAATATAACGCTGAAGTACGTAAACAAAAGAGAGAGCAAGTTAGAGAAGTTCATAATGCACCAGGCAGTGCAACGATGGTCATAATGGATATGGCGAACGATATGATGAAGATAGATCGTACGAAACCGTATGAAATTAAAATTAACGGACAAACTCAGTCTGTTCAATTAAATGAGCCAACTCCATTTTCTGTTTTTAATGATAGTGAATACCTCATTGTGAATGATCAAGATTTTGAGAAATACGCAAAACTCGTACCAGATGAAGAAAAGACGAAATATTACGGTTATTATATAGAAGACTGGAAAAGTACAGAAGACCTTGTGTTAGATTTGAAAAAGGAAGTTGCACCAGATAAGCAAGCGGAATTAAATAACTCGGTGCTCGCTTATAAAAATATAAGGGAGTCAGGAGCAATTACAATGTTTATCGGTTTCTTCGTAGCGGTACTATTCTTCTTCTTCGCTTGTAGTATGACATACTTTAAATGGTTTAACGATAAAGAGCAAGATCGTATTCAATTTAAATCGTTAAAGAGAATCGGTATGACAGATAAAGAAATTCGTAAAATTGCAATTCGACAAATGGGCGTTATCTTCTTTATCCCAATTGTAATCGGTGCCATTCATAGTGGGTTTGCTCTTCATACGTTAGGGAAAATGCTTTATCTCGATTTATGGAAATCAGGTGCGCTTGTAATTGGAGCATACGTTGTAGCTTCTGCGATTTACTTTATGATCGCGCAAAGAGGATATTTGAAACACGTGCAAAGCTAGAGAAACCTCTAGCTTTTTGCCTATGTAGTAAGTTATAGGGGGACGATAGATGAACATTCGGCAACTAGCGCTGCAAAATATAAAAGGGAATTGGCGTAATTATAAAGTGTTTTTCTTAAGTAGTTGTTTTGCGATATTTGCGTCTTTTGCATACATGTCTGTCATTGTACATCCGTATATGCAGGAGACGATGTGGTATCAAAACGTACGCTGGGGACTTATCATATGTAATGTTATTATCATTTCTTTTTTTGTCATATTTATTTTGTACTCTACTTCTATTTTCATAGAGGCACGTAAGAAAGAATTAGGGTTATATATGTTAATGGGAGCAACGAAATCTAACGTAATTGGCGTGATTATGACCGAGCAAATATTAATCGGGGTATTTGCTAATATTTTCGGTATTGGGCTTGGCATGATCTTTTTGAAACTCTTTTTTATGGTGTTTAGCATGCTAATGCGTCTCCCGAAAGAACTCCCTGTCATATTTGACGTGGGAGCAATTGGGGTAACGTTTATTACATATATGGTTGTTTTTATCCTATTATCTTTTATAAGTGCTTTACGTATATGGAACATAAAAATCATTCGGTTATTGAAAGAATTTCGAACAGATAAAAAAGAGAAGAACACATCAATGTGGCTTTGTATATTTGGCTTTATTTGTTTAGGGATAGGATATACGTTAGCGTTACAAGCGACGATGCCAACGATAGCGTTATACTTTTTTCCTGTTTCTATACTTGTCTTTTTCGGAACGTATTTTTCTTTTACACACGGCATTGCTCAAATAATAGAAATGATTAAACGAAATAAAAAGATTATGTATACATATCCGTATTTATTTATAGTGAATCAATTGTCACATCGCATGAAGGAAAATGGTCGCTTTTTCTTTATGCTTTCTATGGCAACGACATTTGTAGTTACGGCAACAGGTACGGTGTTCTTATATTTTTCTAGCATGCAAGATATGTGGCGAGATGGGGGCGCACACTCATTTTCATACATAGAAAAAGGTGTTTCTACCCATGAAGTCTTTGAGGAAGGTACGATTGAACAATTACTGCATCAATATGGATATGATGATTTTCAATTTATGAGTTTTGTTGGAGTGTATGCATCTTTTCAGTCCAACAAGGGAGAAACAGAAGTAGCGCCGCTCATTAAAGAAAGTGAATACAATCAGGAGGCAAGAAAACAAAAACAGAAAACGTATCATCCGAAAAAAGGAACTGTAACACTTGTTTATTATAATAAAAGTAGGTATCCGAATGTATATAATCAAAAAGAGATTCAATTACAAGTAATGAACCAAACGTATCCATTCGTATTTAACGGTCAGAAAGAAGGGGCGCAATTTAATTATCATCTCGCGCACATTAACGGTTTGTTTTTCGTTATGAATGATGAAGATTTTGACAGTATAGCAAATAAGGTTCCGGATTCTGAAAAAATGTTATATAGAGGATACACATTACCAAATATCGAAAATACGAAAAAATTAAATGAAGATTTACGGAAACATATGAAACAAGATGATAATAACGCATTTCGAAGTAATATGGAGTTATATGTGAATATGAAAGAGTTCGGCAATATTACTCTATTTATAGGTTCATTCATTAGTATATTATTTTTTCTTACTTCATGTAGTATCGTATATTTTAAATGGTTTCATAATATTGCATCGGATCGAAAGCAATACGGGGCACTTTCTAAACTTGGAATGACGAAGGAAGAAGTTTGGAAGGTTTCTCGCTGGCAATTGTGTATGCTCTTTTTTGCGCCAATTATAGTAGGAAGTATGCATAGTGCAGTTGCGTTATATACGTTTCATAATACGCTCTTTATGGATGGTTCATTACGAAAAGTAGGCTTGTTTATTCTGTTTTATATCGCTGCATGTATCATGTATTTCTTCTTCGCCCAAAGAGAATATAGGAAACATTTAGACTAGCAAATGCTAGTCTTTTTTTAATATTCGAAATTTACATAGAAGAATATAAAAAAGTATGGTATAACAGTAAGAAAACGAAAAAGAGGGGAAAAGACGATGATTCGAGTAGGATATTTAGGACCAGAAGCAACATTTACAAATATGGCGGTGAGTCGTTTTTTTTCGGAAGCAGAGCATGTACCGTATCGAACGATTCCAGACTGCATTGATGCAGCTGCAAATGGAAATGTAGATTATGCAGTGGTACCACTAGAAAATGCCATAGAAGGCTCAGTGAATATAACAGTTGATTACCTCGTACATGAGCAGCCGCTTTCCATTGTAGGAGAAATTACAGTACCCATTCAGCAACACCTACTTGTACATCCGCAGTATGCACAAGTGTGGGAAGAAGTATATGCAGTGCATTCTCATCCACACGCTATTGCGCAATGTCATAAATTTTTAAATGAAGAGTTAAAAGGGGTAACTGTCCGAGATATGACATCAACAAGTGCAGCTGCGCAATATGTGAAAGAACATCCTGAAGAAAAAATTGCTGCTATTGCAAATGAAGCAGCTGCAGAAAAATATGGATTAACGATCGTAAGACGTAGCATTCATACGCATAAAAATAATCATACACGCTTCCTCGTGCTCCATAAGAAAAAGAAAGCAATACTCTCAAATAACGGAGAAAACCGCGGAGAGAAAACGACGCTTATGATAACGTTACCCGCTGATTATGCAGGAGCGCTATATCAAGTGTTATCAGCTTTTGCATGGAGAAAATTAAACTTATCAAAAATCGAATCGCGTCCGATGAAAACAGGTCTTGGAAATTACTTTTTCTTGATTGATGTCGATAAAGCATATGATGATGTATTATTGCCAGGCGTAACGATGGAACTTGAAGCACTTGGTTTTTCGGTTACTGTGCTTGGGAGTTATTCTTCTTATTGGTTGTAAAGGGGAGCGGTTGTTAAACTTGTTTGAAATGAAAAGCTATTTATCGGTTTGAGGCAGAGTAAGCTATCGATTCTATTGAAGCAAGTGATGTAATTAAGCTAGCAAAATAAAGAAGCCGTCCTAAAAGAGATTCTAGGACGGCTTTCTGTTAGGAATAGGTCACTCTTTTTTCGTGTTTTTAGTACGCATCATTACAACTATTATAATAATAGGATTCATCATTGTTTGAATTACTGCAGCAAATACAATTCGTTTGTTGTATGAATAGATTAAGGGTAGATGGAGCTACAGTATCTGAGAAAGTAATACTCTCAACATCTTCTACTAAAAATGTTTTAATATCTCCTGGTGATAAGGTAAATGTAAGAGGAGAGCGATGGTTTAATCTTGCAATTGTTAATCTAATCGTTGTTGCAAATGCAGGACTGAAACTAAATTTAATAAGTGTCTTATTATGATTTTTAGTGAAGTTTTCAAATACAGTTCGAGGAATTCCAGTTGTTATATCAAGATCTTGAGGGGTATCTCCCGTACCGAAAATAGTATAGTTCTGTATAAAACAGTTATTTGAATCTGAATTTGAAGAATTACATGGACGATCATTTTTCTTATAATATTTTTTTCCATTTTTTAAGAAGTAATCTGCCATAACTAATCACTCCCTTCATATATAAGGGTTAAAGGTTGTCCATATATAATATGAAATATATTTTTATATGTTTGGACGTAAAGGAAGAGAAAATAAAAAGAGTCCATCTAGTATGATGGACCCAATACTGTTTTACCTGGTGGGATTCTTTATTTTAACTTCACAAGACGATCTTCTAACTGACCACGCCAAATATCGGCTAGTTCTGGAACAGCAAGAATCTTTTCAATGCCATCTTTATCTTTTCTATTATGAAAATAAATTTCGTTAGAGAACAAAACAGAAACATTGCTCGGTTGACGTTCTAGTAATGTAATTTTTGAATCTTTACGTACAGTACCTTCTTGAAGAACGCGGCAAAGGTAGCCAGTAAATCCAGTTGCTACAATGCGCGGCAGTATGCCAGGAATACCGAGGCGTTTTGAAATCGTGCTACAAGGTACGCGCGCTTGTGTTACTTGAATAATCGCTTTACCTAACTTGTATGTATCTCCGATGCAAACATCACGCTCTAACATATTTGTTACGGTAATATTTTCGCCAAATGCGGAAGCTGGAAGTGTTGTGTGGAATTCTTTTTCCCATAGTGCGTAATGCTCGTGTGAGTACACACAAACTGCGCGATCAGGTCCACCGTGGTGTTTTAAATCTGCTACATCATCACCAAGGAAGCCATCTTTTGATAGGAAAGCTTCTTCGGTAAGTTCTTTACATATACCGGTAATCATTTCTTTATCTTCGCTATATTTCATTTGTTTCGGCTTGCCAATGCTAAAGTGAACGAGTTCAATTCCCATATTTGATCTCCTTTACGATTGATTACAATATTATAGCATTAAAAAAGCACAGAGAATGATAAAAACTCTGTGCTTTACATTAATAAACGAGAAATCCTGCTTTATCTAGTGCCTCGCAAGCTGCATCTAACTTTTCTTTTGAATCTGCCTCAATTGTATGTAAGTGAATACCATCCGTTAGTTGCGAAAGATAGGAAGCATTTGTGTTTTCGATTTTTTGTAAATATTGCTCTACATCAAAGCGATTGCTTACCATGATGGATGCTGTTAAGTCACCGTATACAGGATGCTCAACCTTTACATCTTTAATCGTGATGCCGTGGTCAACAAGCATTGTAAGTTCTTGACGTACTTCTGCTGGCTTATGTTGGCATACAATTACGCGTTCGAAAGCTTGTTGTTTCTCTTGTGGTTTTAAATATAAATAGCCTTGAGCAGTTGCAATAATTGGTTCGTTTCTTGCTTTAAGTAAGGAAATATCTTGCACGATCACTTGCCTACTTACGTTTGTCTTCTTCGATAGTTCATTCCCAGATAACGGCTCATTTGCAGCGAGAAGCCACTGAAGGATAAGCTGTCGTCTTTCTTCACCTAAAATCTTTTTTTGGTCATTTTGTTTCATTATGATTTAACACCTCTATAAAATTGATTTCCAATTGTGTGTAGTGCATGAATAGTAGTATCAATTTGATCTTTCGTTGTTTGTTGCCCGAAAGAGAAGCGGACATATTGTTTTGCCTCTTCATACGTTTTTCCAATTGCAAGCATTGTTTTCGAAGGTTCTTGTTTACCGACTTGACAAGCACTTCCGGTAGAAATGGCAATACCGCGGCGATTACATTCTAGCATTGTATATTGACCTTCTATTCCTTTTATTGTAACCCCAATAATATGTGGTAAACAAGAAGTAGAATGACCTTCTACTTCAATTTCTAGAGGAAGTGCTTGTAATCGCTCTAAAAAATAGGATCGTAACTCTTTAAAACGTAAACTTTCTTCCTGTTGATTTTTTAATATATTCTCAGCAGCTGTTAAAAAAGATGCGATGCCAGGAACGTTTACTGTACCTGGACGAAACCCTTTTTCATGAGAAGTTCCCGGAAATATTTGTGCCCAGCGAACTTGCGGATTTATATAGCAAGCGCCAACACCTTTTGGTCCGTATATTTTATGTGCTGAAATAGAAAGACTATCAATCCCCATCTCAAAAACATTGATAGGAAGCTTACCGAATGTTTGCACACAATCGGAATGAAATAAAACGTTATATTTTTTTAAAAGTGCTCCAATCTCTGCGATGTTTTGGATGGTTCCGATTTCAGAGTTTCCGTGCTGTATGCTTGCTAGAACAGTATTCTCTGTAATAGCTGTTTCTAAATCATCTAAATGAATTCGCCCATCTTTATCAACGGGAATTTCAGTAATTGTATACCCTTCTGATTGTAAGGATTGAAAATAACTTCGAATGGATGCGTGTTCCATAGGTGTCGTAATAATATGTTTCTTATTTCGGGCATTTAGAAGAGATTGAATCGCAAGATAGTTAGATTCTGAGCCGCCGCTCGTGAAGAATACCCCCTGTTCTTTTCCACCAATCATGTCAGCAAATGTTTTTCTGCAAACTTGTAATAAAGAAGATGCTGTTCCTCCAATATCATGTAAACTTTGCTCATTACCGAAGTATTCCGATGCTGCTTTCATATATGTTTGTAATGCTTCCACACTCATAGGTGTAGTAGCTGCATAGTCAAGATATATCATCATGTAAGTTCCTCTCCCTAGTAAGAGTTACATTTCTATTATTTTTTAAATGGTAGTGAAAATAACAATTATAAAAAAACTCTTGTCATTATTTTAAAACTATGTAAATATAGGTGTCAAGACAGTTGAAAAGTGTAAAGTAGGAGGCAACAATTATGCCAAGTGCAGATGTCTTAATTATTGGAAGTGGCGTTGCGGCACTTCGTGTTGCGAAAGAGATTTGTCACGAAAAGAATGTGATTATTATCACAAAGGAAACGAACCGTAATAATAATACATATTTAGCGCAAGGCGGAATTGCCGCAGCGGTTGCTACATATGACAATCCAAACGATCATTTTGAAGATACGTTAGTAGCAGGGTGTCATTATAACAATGAAGATGTGGTCCGTTATTTAGTCGAGGAAGGACCGAAAGAGATGAATCATCTCATTGAAAATGGAATGAAATTTGATGGAGATGAAACGGGTCCTCATCTTGGAAAAGAAGGTGCACATCGAAAGCGTCGCATTTTACATGCAGGCGGCGATGCGACAGGAAAGAATTTATTAGAGCATTTCATTCAAGAAGTAGCTCCGCACGTTACGGTAGTGGAACAGGAAATGGTGCTCGATTTTATTATAGAAAATGATAAATGTGTTGGAGTTTTAACGCGAAATAGTGAAGGGAAGCTGAAGCGTTACGTTGCAGATTATACGGTATTAGCAACAGGTGGGATTGGCGGTTTATACGCCTTTACTTCTAACGATAAGACAATTACGGGTGATGGACTTGCGATGGTATATCGCGCAGGCGGAGAACTCGTAGATTTAGAGTTTGTACAATTTCATCCAACAATGTTATACGCGGGCGGGCGATGTTGTGGCCTCGTTTCTGAAGCTGTCCGTGGTGAAGGAGCTGTTCTTATAAATGGAAAAGGGCAGCGTTTTATGATGGATATACACCCAGATCATGATCTCGCGCCGCGTGATGTAGTAGCAAGAGCGATTCATGAGCAGCTTTTGGCGGGGGAAAAAGTTTATTTGAACATTGAGTCTATCCAAAATTTCGAAGCACGTTTTCCAACTGTATCATCATTGTGTAAAAAGAATGGTGTCGACATAAATGAAAAGCGCATTCCGGTCGTACCTGGTGCTCATTTTCATATGGGCGGCGTGAAAACGAACTGTGATGGAGAGACGTCCATTCCAAATTTATATGCGGTCGGTGAAGTAGCTTGTAACGGTGTTCACGGTGCAAATAGGTTAGCAAGTAATTCATTATTAGAAGGTCTTGTGTTTGGAAAAAGAATAGGACAACATATTTTAACGAAAGCGGTAAAAGACAGATTGAACAACTTCGCTGAGAAGGAAAAGAAGTTTATCGTTCTGAATCATTTGCCGGCGAAAGAAGAAATACAAGAATGCATGATGAAATATGTTGGGATTGTGCGAACAGAGAAAAGTTTATCTTATGCAAAGAGATGGCTTAGTAAATATGGTGTTCGAAATATGATATTGCAACATGATGCTCTTACAAATGAAGAGATAACGCTTATTAATATGTTGACAGTTTGTGAGCTTATCGTCGTATCAGCTTTGCAAAGAGAAGAGAGCATTGGTGGTCATTACCGAAGTGATTATCCACATAGAAATAGTGTAAAAAAAGAGATTGTTCGAGTGAAAAGAAAACTACAACTTGTGTGATGAAGGGAAGAGGGGCTTTATGAACACGATAAAAGTGAAAGAAGCATTAAATCGATTTTTTCTAGAAGATATAGGAGAAAGAGATGTAACATCTCAGCTTATTTTTCCAGACAATTTACTTTCAAAAGGAACGTTTCTTGCGAAGGATACAGGTGTTTTTGCGGGGCGTTTCGTAATTGAAGAAGGATTTAAATTAATTGATGAAAGAATTGAAGTAGAGCTTCATAAAAAAGATGGAGATCTTGTAGAAAAGGGAGAAATAATAGCGACTGCGCAAGGACCAATTGCTTCGTTATTAACGGCAGAGCGCGTTATATTAAACGTTATCCAGCGTATGAGCGGGATAGCGACGATGACACATAAAGCCGTTCGTACTTTAGATAGTAGCCATACACGCATTTGTGATACGAGAAAAACGATGCCAGGGCTCCGCATGTTTGATAAGTATGCAGTCGTGTGCGGAGGCGGATTTAATCACCGTTTCGGTTTATATGATGGTGTGATGATTAAAGACAATCATATTGCTTTTGCTGGTTCTATTACGAAAGCTGTTACATCGGTGAAAGAAAAATTAGGACATATGGTGAAAGTAGAAGTGGAAACAGAAACAGAGGAGCAAGTGAGAGAGGCTGTAGCTGCTGGTGCGGATATTATTATGTTTGATAACCGTACGCCTGATGAGATTCGGGAGTTTTCAAAGATTGTACCAAGTGCCATCGTTACGGAAGCATCAGGAGGCATTACAATTGAAGATTTATCGAAATACGGAAAAACAGGGGTAGATTATATTTCACTTGGGGCGTTAACACATTCAGTGAAAGCACTTGATATTAGTTTCAACATAGAGGCGTAAGGAAAGTGGCTTAGAGGGGGAGAAAGGGATATGAGTATTTTAGAAAAAGTGCAACCGATTGAAACGATATTACCAGAGCGTTATTACACGATGACAACAGAAGATATGGAAAAGCGTGTTCGTGAGATTAAAGAAAAAATGGGGAAAACACTATTTATCCCAGGCCATCATTACCAAAAAGATGAAGTGGTACAATTTTCTGATGCAGCAGGAGATTCACTTCAGCTTGCGCAAGTTGCAGCGAGTAATAAAGAAGCGAAATATATTGTATTTTGCGGTGTACACTTTATGGCAGAAACAGCAGATATGTTAACGACAGATGATCAAATCGTTATTTTGCCAGATATGCGTGCAGGTTGTTCAATGGCAGATATGGCAGATATAGAACAAACAGAAAGAGCATGGAAAGAGCTCACAAAATTATTTGGAGATACGATGATTCCGTTAACTTACGTTAACTCTACAGCTGCAATTAAAGCGTTTTGCGGTCGGAATGGAGGAGCGACAGTAACTTCCTCTAATGCAAAACAAATGGTATCTTGGGCATTTACACAAAAAGAGCGCCTTGTCTTTTTACCGGACCAACATTTAGGGAGAAATACAGCGTACGATTTAGGTATCCCGTTAGATAAAATGGCAGTATGGGACCCGCATACAGATTCATTAGAGTACGATGGAGATATAGAAGAAATTCAAGTGATTTTATGGAAAGGGCACTGCTCGGTTCATCAAAACTTTACAGTGAAAAACATTGAGAACGTACGGAAAAATCATCCGGATATGAATATTATCGTACATCCAGAATGTTGCTACGAAGTTGTAGCTGCTTCGGATTATGCAGGTTCAACGAAATATATTATTGATATGATTGAATCGGCTCCATCTGGAAGTAAATGGGCGATTGGTACAGAAATGAATTTAGTGAACCGAATTATTCAAAAACATCCAGATAAAGAAATTGTTTCGCTTAATCCATTTATGTGTCCGTGTTTAACGATGAACCGAATTGATTTGCCGCACTTATTATGGGCGCTTGAAACGATAGAAAGAGGAGAAGTAATTAACGTTATTAGTGTAGATAAACAAGTGACCCAAGAAGCGGTACTTGCATTAAATCGTATGTTAGAGCGAGTGTAAAGCAGCGGATTCCCGTTGCTTTTTTTCGTACATATAATCATAACGAGAAAGAAATGGGCATACATTGTTGTGAAGAAATCATTGCGATTTTTTTATGCTTATTCCACTTCAAACTATATTGGAAATAGAAGAAGTGTTAAAAGTGAAAAGAAGTTCATGTTATTTAGAAAGAGTTACTTCATGAGATTTGTTACTTATAGATAAGTTATACAGGAGGGGGAAAATTTGAAAATTCATATCGTGCAAAAAGGGGATACCCTTTGGAAAATTGCGAAAAAGTACGGAGTGGATTTTGATACGTTGAAAAAAACCAATACACAACTTAGTAATCCGGATCTAATCATGCCAGGTATGAAAATTAAAGTGCCATCAAACAGCGTTCATGTAAAACAGCAGGCTGGAGCAGGTTCAGCACCTCCAAAACAATACGTAAAAGAAGTGCAACAAAAAGAATTTGCAGCAACACCAACGCCGCTTGGAATAGAAGATGAGGAAGAAGTTACGTATCAATCAGCGCCAATTACACAACAGCCTGCTATGCAACAAACACAAAAAGAAGTGCAAGTGAAGCCGCAAAAAGAAGTACAGGTAAAACCACAGAAAGAAATGCAAGTGAAACCGCAAAAAGAAGTACAGGTAAAGCCACAAAAAGAAGTGCAAAAAGAAAAGCCAATTCAAATAGAAAAACCAGTTGAAAAACCGTCTGTTATTCAAAAACCACCTGTTATAGAAAAACAAAAACCAACAGAGAAAGAAAACACGAAGTTTTCGGTAAATGTGTTACCACAGCCGCCGCAACCACCAATCAAAGCGAAAAAAGAATATAAAATTTCAGATGTAATTAAAAAAGGAAGCGAGTTAATTGCTCCTCAAATTAATAAGATGAAACCTAATAACGTTATTTCTCCACAAACGAAAAAAAATAACATCGTATCACCGCAAGTAAAGAAAGAAAATGTAGGAAATATCGTATCACCACAAACAAAGAAAGAAAATATAGGGAATATCGTATCGCCGCAAGTGAAGAAAGAAAATATAGGGAATATCGTATCGCCGCAAGTGAAGAAAGAAAATGTAGGGAATATCGTATCACCGCAAGTGAAAAAAGAAAATGTAGGAAATATCGTATCGCCGCAAGTGAAGAAAGAAAATGTAGGAAATATCGTATCGCCACAAGTAAAGAAAGAAAATGTAGGAAATATCGTGTCACCAAATGTATCGAAAGAAAATGTAGTTATCCCACAAGTAATACCGCCAAATATTCAAGTGCCAAACATCATGCCAATCATG